>NZ_CP069303.1:0-302727 GCF_016839145.1 Shinella sp. PSBB067
TGATCCTGCATGCCCGCTCGAACTCGGCCGGGAGGTTCGGCGTTATTATTGATGTCATTTAGCTACTCCATACTTGTTGCTCTATAAAAATGAGAACCTCAAAAATCAGCAAGCACAACCCCCCTTATGTGTTTATTTTTATATTATTTAGTGGGCGCGATGCGGAATCCTTTATTTGCAGGGCATAAGAGTGCCACGAACGGCTGGATTGCCGGCCGCTTGAAGGGTGATGAGAAAAACTCAATGTTAACAATGATTTTATCGTTGACGGGCTCGAATTCCTGCCGAACCATTGATGTTGCAGCATGTGACTTCTGAACCGGAAAGGATTGAAGATGAGTAGTACAGTATCGCGTGAACAGAGAAAAACATCGGCAGCTAGGAGTGTTTCTTTCAGTAAATCTCCGAGGACGGCAGAGGCGTGGTCAGCGAAGAGGGCGAAGGTCAGGCGAAGAAGCAGTGCAGGCGCTCGCCGACCAGGTCAGTCGAGCCCTCAGTCTTTCTGATCGGATGATGGCTGGCGGTGTAATCGCACCGCCTGACGGAGCCTGACTTGCCGACGATGCGGAAGGGGTGCCCGCTGCGCGGGGGCATGGCCCGACGCTTGGTCATTCGCAAAGCGCTCCGCGTGCGGCGTTAACCATACCGGAGCTCTGTCTGTTCCGGATGTGTTCCGCCGGCTTGCCGGAACAGAATCTCCGGGCTATGCCAGTGATGTTTGCAGAAGCTTAACATCTGCAGACACTTAGCGGCCCCCGAGGATGTTGGAGCATCCGCCGAGGGCCTGACCAGAAACCTTCGCTAGAAAGGCTACCGGCTATGTCGACCCTTATCCGCTTCGCTTCCTCTCTGGAAGCACCTTCCCATTATCTTCCTGCCGAAACCCGCCGTCTCGCGCCGACGTCGCACATCCGCGACTGACCGCAATAGATCGTCCGTTCTGCGACGTCCGATGCGGAAATCGTTTCCGCATGCGCGGACCTGTGTCCGCCGATCGCGGGGCTGGCGATCCTGATCTCGACAGGAGAGAAAAGATGAATTCGAACACTGCCGATGGCGCAACGGCGCCGGTCTATCCCCACGCCGCCGATCTCGCGGCCTTACTGCCCGCTCTCGAAACCCTTGTCGACGAGATCGTCACCACGGGTTTGTCCCGGGAGATGCTCGCTCGGGCGCTCGACACCGGCATGACCGAGGTGACGTCCGTGCTGCACGCTGTGCCGTCCGCCGAGGGCAAGTTGCTGGAGCGCGGCATCGCCCTCATTGCTGGCCGCAACCCCGATCTCGTCGTGCTGACGCAGAATCTGCGGCTGCCGGTCACAAGGGCGGCGAGCGAACTGGTCGAGATGAACGATCCCTCATTGTACCGCTCGCTCAGCCTCGACGCAGACAGCGGTGGGCGCAAGTCGTATACGCCCGACCTGCTGATCCTGAACCGCAGGACCGAGGTCGCGCATCTGGTCGACGTCAAACGGAGCCTCGGCTCCTACGAGTTGGCCCGGATCGTCGAACTGAAGAACCGCATGTTGGCGGCGGCGCTGGTCGTCCCGGACCTTCTCTATAAGGAACATCGCCGACTTCATGCGAAAGAGGTCCGGGTGGTCATTCTCAACGCCGAAAACCAGCGTGCCGATGTCGACGGCGGCGTCTGGCCGCTCTCGCATCTTGATCACCTTCTCGAAGTCACCGGAGCCGGCGAGGCCATGGCGCATCTGCGCGAGCTCTTCCAACACCGGGTCGAGGAGAACTGGTCTGCGGCGCTGGCCAGTCGTCGGCAGGTTGCTTCTGTCGCCAATGTCCGCGGCAAGGCCCGGAAATCGCCGACGCTTCATTGCGATGGCGACGACGTCTGCGGAACTGACGCTCGGGGCCGGGCACGGCTTCCCGTGTCGATAGGCTTTGCGCGCGCGCCGCGGGCCGCCGGCCCGTAGCTGCCCAGGCCACACCTTCTTCCCTTGCTGAAACTGTTTTGACGCCTGATCCACCGGACAGGCGATGAGGAGACGTCTGCCATGACGCAATCGACTTCCAATCTCATTCCCTTCCCGATTCCGCGAACCCTGCCGACGATGAAGGCGCCGTCGTTGCAGGAGCGGGCGGCCGCATTTGTTGCTGCGGTCGCATCCGCCGGTGAGCACAGCGCCCTGTCCGACGATCATGCCGTTCATGTCGCCGCGGTCGTGCGCGCTTCGATCCGGTTTGCCCGCCGCAAGGGCGTATGCCTCGACAGCCTGCCGCCGCAGTTGCGCATCTGGCTGCTGGAGCTCTGCAATCAAGGCGACCCGACCTGCCGCATGGTCCGCGACTGGCTTTCCGGAAACCGTCGGTTCTGTGCGTCCCTTAAGAAGGAGAACGTATGATGGAAACACTGACGGATCGCATGACGCGCTATCTTCTGAAACGCCTTCGCCGCCGCGGCGTATTCGCTCTCTATGAGCGCGCGGTCGATGCGGGGCTGCTGGCCTCCGCCTTCATCGGCGGCGAGGAGCGGAAAGGCACGGCCTGGAAGGTGAACGATCAAGCGTGGCATTTGCTGACCGGCAATCCGGATCAGGATCGCGCAACCGTCGCACGGATGATCGGCGTAGGCCGTCCTCCTCGTCAACGCGCCGACGAACCCGTCACCTTCATCGTACCCGACGAGGATGCGGTCGACGGGGTTGTGACATTCGAATGCGGGTCCGTGGGCGCATCGGACGAACAGCCGAAGGGCAGGCGAAGGAAAGCTCGACGGGGCCGTGCAGGCGGAGTGGCTGCCAGTACCGCACCCGGTATTGGCTTTCCCTATGTCGCCGCGCTTCTTCGCGAGCATCTGCCGCCGCCAAATCCCGTCCATGCCGCCGTTGCGCTGCTGGTCGCCCGCGCCGTCGGCGCCAGTCTTCCGGACATCTCGGCGCTGATCGAGGCGCTGCGCCCCGCTGCTCCCTTCGTCCTGCTGAAGGCGCCCGTGCCGCGCTTCGAACTTTGCCTCGGCATGATGCTCGAGGACGGACTGATCCTGCCGTTCCGGGCGGCACTTGAAGACGTGCTTCGCGATAATCCTCTGTCCGGCCGGTACCGGCAGCAGCAGTCCGCGGTGAGCCGGCGTAAGATGAAGACGCTGTCTGGCATTGCGGTCGGGTTCACGGATGACAAGGACATTCGCCAGTATCTCCGCCAGACGCTTCTCAACGAGCCCGCCCCGATCCTCCTTGCCGACGAGACGCGGTTTGCCCTGACGCCTATCGTCACCGAGACCGCAGATCTCGTCCTCGAATGTGGCGGGATCGATCATGAGATGATCGCGGAGTTGCTGCATGTCTGCTGCGGCATTCCCCCGAAGCAAAGTCTCATGCTCATGGACGATATGGTGTTCGATCCGGAAAGGCTGACGCTCGACGATGTCGCGCTTGCGGTTCGCCCGGGACGGACGGCCGAGCAGACGCTCTCGGTGCTTGCCCTGCTCGCCGAGCGTACTGCGGCGGAGGAAGAGGAGGACAAGGAGGGTAGGGAGACCGGACACCGCAGGCAAAGGTCTGGCAAAGGGCGGGCCAGCGAGACGACGTCGCAAAGGAATGCCGGAAGGAAGAAGCCGCAGGATGTCGGCATCGACGTGATCGAGCCGGTCACCCCGCCCGATAGCGATACGGTCACTGTCGATGCGGCGGGAACACCGTCCCCGAAGGATCGTCCGCTGTCCGTCGAGACGCTTGCCGGCTGTGGTCCCGCACGCGGCTGGGCGCTCGATCTGAAGGCCGATCTGCTGCTCTGGAAGCAGGGAAAACTGCGGTGGGACGAGATGACGACGAAGCTGTTGTTGTCGGGGCCGCCCGGAACCGGCAAGACGACTTTCGCCCGGGCGCTCTGCAACACGCTCCAGGTTCCCTTGCTGGCGACATCGGTCGCGCGCTGGCTTGAGCCCGGCTATCTCGGCGATGTGCTGAAACGCATGTCGGCATCCTTCACCGTCGCCGGGGAGAAAGCGCCGGCCATTCTGTTCATCGACGAGCTCGACAATATCGGCAGGCGGCAGGGAGCCGGTAGCAGAAACTACGACGATTACTGGGCGTCGCTGATCAACCGCATGCTCGAACTGCTGGACGGGGCTTCGAGGACCGAAGGCATCATTGTCGTCGGGGCCACGAACCTTCCGGAGAGGATCGATCCGGCGCTGCTACGTTCCGGCCGGCTGGAAACCCATGTCGAGATTCCAATGCCGGATATGGAAGCCCTGGTCGGTATCCTCTGCCATCATCTCGGCTCCGATCTCGACGCGGTGCTGGCTTCCGCGCCCTCGGCGAACGCACCGCGACGTCTGCATCCGCCGCCTACCATAAATGGCAAGCCGCTCGTCCGGCGCAGACCAGACGACAAGCCCGAAGCACAGAAAGGACCCCGCCATGACTGAAGTTGCCGGTCATTCTCCATCTCCGGACGGACTGCGTCCGCTCGCGCTGCTGGCCCTTGGCCGGACGGGCGCCGATATCGAGCGTCTCGTTCGCGAAGTGCGGCGCAAGCTGCGGCGCGAAGAGCGAGCGATAGTCTGGGCCGATCTCGAAACGGCCCTGCGCGATGGGCAGGCGGCGATGTCCGACGATCTGCGCTGGCGGGCAAGCGTGCATGAGGCGGGACATGCACTGGTCTATACGTTGACCGGCATTGCGGAGGTGAAGGCCGCAAGCATCGGTCTCCACGGCCTCGGCATGGTCGCAACCGTCGCGAACGATCGTCTGCCGCAGAATGAGGCCTGGCTGATGAACGCGATGGCCGCGATCCTGGCGGGGCGGGCGGCGGAGCTGTTGCTGTTCGGCGAGGCTCTTGCCGGCGGCGGCGGTGCGGATGAGAGCGATCTGGCGCGGGCGACGGACATGGCGCTCGCGGCGGAGACGCGGCTCGGCTTCTCCGGCCATCAACCGCTGCTTTACCGCCCGCCCACCGTGGCGATGAACGAGCTCGCCCTCGATCGCGACCTTGCCGGGCGGGTCCATGTACGGCTCCTTGCAGCAGAAGCCATCGCAAGGCGACTGCTGGAGGAGCACCGGGAGCGGCATCACGACATCGCAAGGCGCCTCGCCGCGGTCGGGATCGTGTCGGGTGACGAGTTGCGGGAAATGATCGGCGGCGCGAAGGACACGGCAGTCTGAGCCAGGAAACCTTGTCTGCAAGGTGGATCGATGTGCGGGCGCGGTATTGCGCCGTGTCCGCACGTCGACCTGCATCAGGTTGATTTGGGGCAATCTGGGTCGGGTTGCGGGCACCTTGAGACACATCATCTCAATTTATCCTGACGCGATTCCTGCCAGGAAATCCGCGTTGCCGGACAGCGGAACCGCGATTCAGGTGCAAACCACGTTTACGGAAAACGGCGTTTGCGGGCGAGAGGAATGTGTTCTGCAAACCTCGTTTGTCGCTTGCATCGCCG
The DNA here is from genome assembly GCF_016839145.1 of Shinella sp. PSBB067. NCBI lineage: Bacteria > Pseudomonadati > Pseudomonadota > Alphaproteobacteria > Hyphomicrobiales > Rhizobiaceae > Shinella > Shinella sp. PSBB067. Next base: position 5,402 of record NZ_CP069303.1, read on the forward strand.
GCGGCGACGCTGGGTCTCCCAACAGAGGAGGCAGGCATATGGCCAGGAAATCGATACGACAGCGGAATGCCGAGCAGCGGGTCAGGCAGCAGAAGGTGAGGGACACGGCCCGCGAGCACAGGCGGCCGACCCGGGACGACATCGCCCGAACGTTGTTGTGGCAGATGATCGTGACGGCGAAGCAGAAGCGCAAGCGCGATGAGATACTCGGCCTGCTTTGCGATGAGATCGTCGCCGAACTGGTGCTTCAAGGCTTCGATCCCCGAGAGAGCGAGGCCGTGTTCGAGGCGCTGGCCGAGAAGTATGAGCCCGACGTCAGGCCGTTCCGTGTCAAGCGACATCTCGACGGAAAGGATCGCGCTGACAGGAAGCCGTCGTGATGCGCTGTCCGTCGCTGTCCAGGTCAATCCTTCGAGGGAACGGATTCCGGCTCGCGCGCCTCTCGTCTCTGCAAACGATGTGATCAAGTATCCTGCCGACTCCCCCCATTACTTCGCAAAACGGCGTTTGCATAAGAAGTTTGCGTATTCCGATGAAGCCGGACGGGTATTCCGACGCGAAGCCGACAGGCATTCCAATTTGATGTCTGACACCGTTCCGATCTGAAGCCTGACGCGGCAGGGTGCCTTCGAGCCTGGAACCCATCCAGCCAGTTCCCCAATCGATCTCTTGTTCGGTCTAGGTGACGAAAGCATGATCGAGCTCCATGAACTAGGAGCTTGCGCACATAGCGGTTTCCCCGCTTGCTGATGCCGAAAAGCTTTTGCTTTCCGCCGGTCGAAAATTCCCGCGGTACAAGGCCCAGCCACGCGGCCAGATCGCGGACCTTCTGGAATTGTCGCCCGTTTCCAATGGCGGCAAGGAGTGCGGTTGCCCCCAACGCTCCGATGCCAGGGATCGTCATGAGACGTCGCGCAACATCTTCGCGACTGGCGATCGCCTCGATCTCGCGTGTGATGTCACCAATGCGTTGCTCCAATTGGCGCAGATCGATGAACAGCTCTGCGAGCAGCTTACGCACTACTGACGAAAGGCCATTGGATTGGTCCTCCAGAACAAGTGGCAGGTCGAACTTGAACAGACCTGCGCCTGGCGTAAGGCGATCCCGTATTCGACGCAGAAAGCTCGCATCTGATTGATCAAACGCATTCTCGTTCCGATCATCTGATCTCGGACCCGGTGTAAAGCCTGAAGATCGGCTTGTTCCTCGCTCTTGAGAGCGGCAAATCGCATCGTTGGTCGTGTGGCTGCCTCAGCGATCGCCTCAGCATCAATGATGTTAGTCTCAATGCGACCTAGAAAGTGCCCAGTCGATGCACATATGTTCGTTAGGTCCAAAACGCGACGCCGTCTGGACTACAATGGAAAGCTGCCGTCGGACATAAGCTATAGCACGCACTGATCAAAGATACCTCTTAAAGTGATTATTCTTATTTCAATCGGCTCGATGCGGATTGAAAAGCTTCCAACAATACTTATGTATCTGGTTACAGATCCCTGCGAAATGCGTGAGTTTTCTATAACGGGATCAAGCACTGGCCGAAAGCAATCAAATCGACGAAGAGCGGTGGAAAGTTCTAGGTCTGGCACCGGAAAAGGACCTTCTTCATTTAAGGCAAGGAGAAGTTTCCCCCCTAATGGATCGGGGTATCCTGCCACCATTGTATAGTAGTGCATGCCTGCGCGTAATCCATTATCATCAAAATACAATAAGTGATTATCATCAAAGCGGAAGCAATCCACGGCCTCGCATTCGAGGTGCGATCTTATTATGGTCTCGTCTAGAAACTCAACTTCAATTTCTTGAAATAGGGCTTCATGTGGGTCAAGCAAATACACTTTCTTAAACCCACTCATGGGAACCTCAAAATAAGCTGCCTTGAGTCCTTATAAACTACTTTGATCCATTAGAGGTGAGTATCAAGTAGTGGTGCTCATATTGCGTTTATATGGCAGATTCCTTATTAAGTAAATCGATATGCCGCTGCAAAGTCCTCCGGCTGATTCCGTACTGAAGTGCCACCGCAGATGCGCTATCCCCGGAGGAAATTGCCTGAATCGCCTCCCGCACCTGCTTTCGTGTCAGCGACGGTTTGCGCCCAAGATGTCGTCCTTTCAAACGAGCGGCCTCCATTCCGGCTCGAGTGCGTTCGCTAATAAGGCTCCTTTCGAATTCAGCTAGTGCGCCCATGATATGAAACAATAGCCTGCCGCCAGAAGAGGAGGTGTCGATGTTTTCAGTCAGCGACTGGAATTCGACGCCTCGCGTTCCCAAGGTGTCGACGAGTTCTATTAGCTTGGGCAAAGAGCGTCCGAGGCGATCAAGTCTCCATACGACCAGGGTTCCTCTATGTTTTACGGTTCCCAAAGCTTCGTGCAGCCCCGGTCTATCAAAGCCTCGCCCTGAAAGACCATAGTCCGTGAATATCCTTTCGCATCCGGCCCGACGAAGCGCATTAATTTGTAGATCTAGGCTCTGGTCCTCGGTTGAGACGCGCGCATAACCAATTTTCATATCGAACCTAAATTGCGTCGACGCTCGAAAGGACCGCAACAATGCGAGCCGAGCATCTGATAGACTTAAAATGGGACATCCAAATGCAGTCTAAGGGTTTTAGAAGCCGGAGCCCATAGTAATTCGACGTCTTGACGATTAACCAGCCGTGACCCGGTCGGCTTCGAGAATCATCCGTCGTAACGTTCGACGAGTGATACGGTATCGAAGGGCGACATCACCCATATACTCGCCCCGCCCTCTCACGGCCTCGATTGCTTCTCTCAGTTCCTCGGCGTTGAGTGCAGGGGGACGCCCAAGCCGTTGTCCGCGCTCGCGAGCGGCAGCCATTCCCGCCCGTGTCCTTTCACTAATCAAGGATCGTTCGAACTCTGCCAGGGCAGCGATCATGTGAAAAAGCAATCGCCCACCTGATGATCCGGTGTCGATGTTCTCCGCAAGGGAATGGAAATGGATCGCTCTCTCTCCTAGCTCATTCATGAGCTGTACGAGGTGGACGAGGGAACGTCCAAGGCGGTCCAGTCGCCAAACAACCAGCGTATCGTCAGGGCTTAGAGATGCGAGTGCTTCATCAAGGCCAGGCCGCTCGATCACTTTTCCAGAAATGCCGTGATCGGTAAAAATCCTGTCACAGCCCGCGTGACGCAATGCCTGTAGCTGCATGTCAAGTTTCTGATCTTCTGTTGAGACCCGCGCATAACCTATTCTCATTCTATCGCTCAACGTTGCACGGCTGCGCCACCCCTCGTAGCCGATCAAAGTCGATTTGCGCAATGCCATGTTGTTGACAATATCTGGACTCTTTTGAACCCAAATCTTGACAAGAAAGGGTCCCTTTCGTCCGCCCTTTCATCGAGCCCTCGACAACCCTGAAAACACCAATATTTTCAGCGCCGCCCCTCGTGATTTGGGCCTTCCGGATCGATTTAGCGGAAGGGACCCCTTTATGCAGCGCAAAGGGCAGGCGCAAAGAAGTTCCAACCTGGCGGGATTCCAATCCTGCGGTGGGTGGTTGTCGAGGCTGCGTAGGTTGGCGCGGCTTCCTCTCTTTTTGACTTTCCGTGTCGGGAGGCCGGGAAGTAGCGGGGACGCGCAGTTCGGTCGTAATCTGGCCCTTCTCCCAGCGGCACTAGGTGAGACCTCGATCGGTCCGATCGTCGTCGAGCGAGGGCTTCCGCTATGATGGCGCCCCTCAAATGTGCTGTCGTCATTGATAACCTTTGCTCCATCGCGGCTGCTTACTCCGATGGTGTGGCCGGCCGGGTGTTGGATGCGGTCTGGGCGCGCTTAGAGTGCGCTTTGGAGCCGCAAGGGCTATCGATCCAAACGGAATCGTTTGGTGTTGTCGTGAGTAGCGGGGAAGTCAGTTCCGCGACGGCGTTTTGGAGTGTGCTTGAATCCGCAGTCTATGCCGTTGCGGTAAGCCCTATAATCGTCGGCTCTTCGCAAATTGTCGTCGCGCTACGCTGCGCGACGGAGGACTGCGTTTATGGCAGTCAAGAGCCTGCAGGCGAGGCATCTCGGTATCGCCTCGACATGAGCGTGGCGGCCCTTGCGTACAATGCTGTGGAGGCCGGCTCCATCGCCTTTGTCGAGCAGCCCGTTGTTGCAGCAGACGCGCGGAACAGTCTTTATCGTGAGTGCCTTGTTCGTCTCGCTGGTGATGATGGCCACGCCATCATGCCCGGAGCCTATTTACCGGTCCTGGAAAGGCTCGGTTTGGTGCGCGCGTTCGACCGGCATATCGTTTTCAGGATTCTTCAGCGGTTGCGGTGGCAGCGAGATGCGGTGCTCGGATGCAATATCTCGGCTTTGTCCGCGACTAACGACCTTTGGTGGAATTCCATCATGGCAGAACTGGTGCTTGAGCCGGAACTGGCCAGCCGCCTCGTCATCGAGATTACCGAGACCGCGCCACTCCCGGATTTAGATCAGGCGGTTCATTTCATCTCCTCCTTGCGGGCGCTTGGTGTTCGTGTCGCGCTCGATGATTTTGGGGCCGGCTTCAGCACCATAGACTTTGCCCGTCGGGCCAAGGCCGACGTCATCAAGATCGACGCATCTTATATCAGGCGCTCCCACGATGGTGAGAGTGCGGCCCAGTTATTGGAAAGCCTGGTCGCATTTGCGCACAATCTCGTCTCCGATCTTGTGGTGGAGGGGATCGAGAGTGCAGCCGATTTTACGGCGGCGCGTGCGACGGGCGCCAATTGGTTTCAGGGCTTCTTTTTCCGGGCCATTGAGCCGCCAGTGATGGCACCAATAGTGCCTCGTTTGGCGTCCCGGATGTCTGAAAGCGAGAGTGCATTACAATGACCCGGCCAACGATGCTTGCTCTTTGTGCCGTAGCGTCCTTGCTTGGCACTTCTGTGCTGGAGGTATCGGCGGGACAGGCCGATTTAGGCATGCTCACCATTGCAATGGGCGGCATAAGCATATGTCTGCTTTGGGGCCTTGTCAGCGTCACCATCACTTCTGATCATCGACAGGCTACGCAGGAAGCGGAACGGGCCCGCCGGTTCGCTCGGCGAATTCAGGCTTGGGGGTCTGGAGCGCATTTCAGCCGCGGAGAGCCCAAATCTAGTGATGCCGATGATGTGGGCGCCACCAACTTCCTCTCTCTACTCGGCGCAGTCGTTGCGCTCTCTCTGATCATCGGTGCCTCGGGAGGCTTCGCCTTCAGCTCCGAATTTGTGGTCGCAGCTTTCATCTTTGCTGCCGGAATGCTGGGCGTCGTCGCGGGCATCTTGCTCAGGGTTTTGTCATGACATGCGCAACTCAATCCGGAAGCGTTAGCGCGGCATCGGCGAGCAGTGCTGGGAACAATCCAACTCGAAACATCAATCTCGACTTCGGCTGAGGGGCGGCGCACCGCAGCCGTCCTTTCATCACACTCGGAAACATCGCTCCGCGGGGGAGTGGCAAGGCTCTATCATGTTCAAACAACGTAAAGAAATTTCTCGAACCTTCGTGCGGATTCTGCGTACAACCGCCTGGAGCGGCGCTGCCGCGTTGCTAAGCACTGTGACACCTTCGGCAGCCAATGCCGAAACCTACAGCTTATACGCGATCAGTACAGATCCTGCTGATTGGCAGGTGGATCGTTCTCCGACGAGCAGTTTTACACTCCTTAACGAGTATCAGAACCGTTTTGACGTTCTCAAATTGTCGGTTGGCGGTGAAGTGCCACCATCAAGCTCGTTCAGAGGTTGGGAGGGATACTCCCAGCGTACCACGATGCCTGCAGGAAACTCCTTTATCGGAGGGGACATCTTCATTCAGGGCGACTGGCAGAGTGGAAGCGAGATCGACTATATCAGGACCGGTATGTGGGGGGCAGCTATGCCCGAAGACGCCGTGGCGGGCGGTAGCTATGTAGATGCCAAATCGGTCTTTCCAATTATTCAGTTCACAAACCAAGATGGAGCCGGACGACTAGAGATCTGGGATACAACTGTGGGGGATGGGTTTATCGATCTTCCAGATACCGCGAGCTTGATCAACTATGGCGGCTGGAATGCCCTCAGCATGCGCCTGATTGAAGATGAAAATAAGATTGAATATTTCTTCAACAACCATTTGATCTACACGTGGGTTGCCCCGTCTGCGGAAGATGGCAGTCTTCCGGAGCAATTCTGGGCGATGTACCTTAAGGCCAGAAATAATGGTGTGACCAGCTTTGATACATATTGGTCTAATCTGCTTGCCGGATTGCTCCTGTCCGATGGCGAGGCGATTGGCAACACATCAGGCGACGTCGTCATTCCTTCGGAAAGCGCCGTGGAAGTTTCGGATGGCGCTACCATCGGTGGCTCCGTCGCCGGGCAAGGTACCGAGAACGCGCCGGCCATAGTCTCTTTTGCAGGCGCCGCTAACATCGGCGGGAGTGTTATTGGCCAGAACTCGACCTTCATCTTCAGTAAGGATGCAGGTGCTGTCACGAGAATTGCGGGCAATGTCCAACTTGAGGGGCAATCAACGACGAGCGGTGGCACGGTCGACTCTCCGATAACGGTCAGAGGTAATGTTTCTGTCGAAGAGGGGTCCGTCTTGGGCGGCAACTGGCAGATCGCTGGCGACGTACAAAGCAGCGGGAAGCTCAACCCCGGAAATTCGATCGGCATCGTGTCGGTTGCTGGTGATCTCACACTGACGTCAGACTCGATATATGACGTTGAAGTCGATCAGGCGGGTAACGCCGATCTGATCGCGGTTGGGGGAACCGCAAATCTTGCTGGCGGTGTGAATGTCAGCGCCATTGACGGTTATCAAATCAATCATCAGTACACGATTCTTACCGCGAACGATGGCTTTGCCGGGTCGAGTTTCGATCCCGGCCTTGTCACCTGGAATGAGGCAAACTTTACCTTCCTCACTCCGCATCTGACTTACGATACCAACAATGTTTACATGAACATTGATCGTAACGGTGTTGCGTTTTCTTCGGTCGCTACGACGCACAATCAGGCGGCGACTGCCGAAGTGCTCGATGGCCTCGCATTCAACAATGACCTCTTCACCGCAGTGGCTGCTTTGGATGGGGCGTCGGCTCGGCTTGCGTTCGACCAGCTTTCTGGTGAGGTCCACGCGTCTGTTACTACGGGTCTTCTGGAAGACAGCCGCTTTGTACGTGAAGCGACTGGACGCCAGTTGCGCGGAGTCTCGGGCAATGAGGCCTCGTTCTGGACCCAGGGCTATGGCTCCTGGGGCACTGTCGATGGTACCGCTGAGGTCTCGGGCTTTGATCGCAATACCGGTGGCATCTTCATCGGGGCGGATGCTCCGGTGTTCGACAACTTCCGGCTGGGCATTGTCGGCGGTTACGGTCACTCGAGCCTGAGACTCGAGGATGGCAAGGGCTCCGCATCGATCGATAGCTACAGCCTTGGTGTTTATGGCGGTGGCGAGTGGAACAATCTTGGGCTTCGCCTCGGTGTCGATAATGCCTGGCACAGTGTCTCGACGAACCGTTCGGTCGGCTTCACTGGGTTCGATGATGCTCTGAAGGCGGACTACCACGCCCGTACCACGCAAGCCTACGGCGACATCGGTTATAAGTTCGATGTGGGTTCTTTCGATCTCGAACCGTTTGCCGGTCTTGCCTACGTCAATGTCGATGCCGGCCATTATGGCGAAACTGGCGGTAGCGCTGCGCTGTCCGGTTCCGGTGCTGATGCTGACGCCACCTTCACGACATTGGGGCTGCGGGCCAGCTCGACCTTCCTCTTGGGAGACGCGATCGTGACGGCCAACGGTATGCTCGGCTGGCGTCACAGCTTCGACGAGGTCAACCCCACGGCGACCCACGCCTTTGCCGCCAGCAATGCATTCACGGTGAGCGGTACGCCGCTGTCGCGTGATGTTGCGGTCATTGAGGCGGGGCTCTCTGCAGCGCTGAGCGCCAATGTCAGCCTCGGCGTGACCTACTCCGGCCAGTTCGGCTCCGGCATCAGCGAACAGGGCGTTCGCGGAAACCTCAACTGGAAATTCTGATCGTGAATTTGAGAGGGCGCGCCGCTTCATCGGCGCCCTCTCATGTTCCTCAAAAATTGAGCGCGAGCAAACGCGCGTGAAAGGCATTTATGAACATGAGAGTTCAAAAAGTTTGCGGCTTTAACCGCGTGAACAAAACTGGAAACGGAACGGTGTTGCGTGACCTGCTGACCGGCGTTTCGGCGGCTGCCATGATCATATCCTCTTCGGCTTTGGCATATGCTGATGATCTCCTGCTCTATGATCAGGATGAGCCGTTGACTGTTGGAACATCGATAACGGGAGCAACATCGGTCGTTCAGGCCGGGGCAGGAACGCTGACCCTTACTGGCATGAATACGTATACCGGCACCACGACGATCAACGACGCTTCGACCCTTGCCCTTTCCGGCCAGGGCCGGATCAACACATCGAGCCAGGTTATTGTAAACGGTACTCTTGATGTTTCGGCTGCAGCATCCGCAAAAGTCGTTACTCTGGCCGGATCCGGCGAGGTGGTACTTGGCAGTCAATCACTGTCAATTACCCAAGGCTCAGATACTTTCAGCGGTGTAATCACGGGTACCGGTGGTCTCGGAGTGCAGGGCGGAACGCAGATTCTGATAGGGGAGAACACTTTCGAGGGAGGAGTTGGGCTCAATCAGGGAGCCACATTGCAGATTGGCGATGGTGGCAGTACCGGCTCAATCGTAGCGGATGTCACCAATTATGGGACACTCGCATTCAATCGCGATGATACCGTAGTGTATGCAGGAACGATCACCGGCCCCGGCACGCTATCGCAAATGGGCAGCGGCACATTGGTCTTAACCGGGGCGAACAGCGGCGCCAACAATGTTGTTATTGCCGCGGGCGGTGCTCTCCAGCTTGGAGAAGGCGGGACGACGGGCTGGGCCGGTGGGGTTGGCCAGAATCAGGGAACCATCGCGAACGACGGCTTGCTGATTTATAATCGAGCGGGCGTCGTCTCATTCCAAGGCTCGATTTCGGGAACGGGTGTGGTCCGGCAAAGCGGCGACACTCTCGAACTGTCCGGCAACAATTCGTACTCGGGTGGTACTGAAATTGCAGCAGGAACCCTACGGTTGCAGTCAAATAACGCGGCAGGCACCGGTGTCATTTCGATGGCGGACGGCACAGTACTCGGCTTGGTTGATGGCCTCGTAGTCGAAAATGCAATCAACCTCGGTTCCGGCTCGACTACCATAGCAGTGCAATCGGGAATAGCGGAACTCAGTGGCGGCCTGGCGGGGAATGGAGCAGTTGCGGTGAAAGGCGGTTTGTTGCGCCTGACTGCTGCGAACGCCGGACTGTCGGGAACTCTTGCCTTGGAAAGCGCCTCGATAGCGCTGGAGGATGACAATGCGGCTGGTACGGCGCATATCCAGGCATCCGGGGCATCCGGGATTGTCTATGGCGACGGCGTTGAAATCGATAATGAAGTGACCATCGCAGATGGCCACACGCTCAATTTGGATGTGGCGGCGGACGAAGCAGCGACCCAGTCCGGGATCATTGACGGGAACGGTCGAATCCATAAAACCGGAACAGGCGAACTCATTCTCGCCGCTGACAATTCCTATTCCGGTGGGACGGTGATTTCCGAAGGAACGCTCGTAGTGGGTGCCGGAGGCGACCAGGGGTGGATCGTTGGCGACGTGGCCAGTTCTGGCAGTTTGATCTTTGATCGTAGCGACGTCGTGACGTTTGCTGGGAATATAATTGGATCTGGGGAGGTCGAGCAGAGAGGTTCCGGCACGCTTATCCTGACAGCCGATAATAACTATAGCGGCGGAACAAAAATAACGTCAGGTGTGATGCAGATCGGTAACGGGGGGACGACTGGATCGATAGTAGGTCCGATCGACAACTCAGGTAAACTTGTATTCGATCGATCTAATACCTTGATTGTTAGAGGAGAGATCGCCGGTACTGGCGGGGTTACCCAGGCGGGTTCTGGCACGGTCATTCTATTGGCTGATAATGGGTATTCCGGCGGAACCACAATTTCGAGCGGAACTCTCCAACTCGGTTTCAGCGGCGAAACCGGGTCGATCCAAGGCGATGTCGTCAACAATGGCGAACTGATTTTCAGCCGTTCGAATGCTGTGAATTTCGAGGACGTAATTTCCGGTTCTGGGAAGCTTCAGATGAACGGTGGCGGGAAGCTGTCGCTCAGCGGAATAAACACCTATTCGGGTACGACAACCATTGCGCAGGGTAGTTCATTGGCCCTCAGCGGTGACGGCAGTATTGCCAATTCTAGCGATGTCGCCGTGGGAGGAATTTTCGATATTTCCGACGCTACAGGCCCAGCGACCATCAAGAGCCTTTCAGGTGCGGGATTAGTTGCGCTTGGTTCACAGAAACTCACGCTGACAGAGGCGAACGGTTCCTTCGCCGGTGTTATTTCGGGTGCCGGGAGTTTCCATATCTCAGCAGGCCAGCAGGTTTTGACTGGCGCCAGTACCTATACAGGTGGAACGAACATCGCATCGGGAGGCGAGCTCATTCTTGGCAACGGAGGGACTGCAGGGTCCATTACCGGAGATGTGACCAACGACGGAATATTGCGGTTCAACCGATCCAACGACGCCATTTTTGCGGGCGTGATTTCGGGAACAGGCTCTATTACGAAATCGGGATCGGGAGCACTCACACTTTCCGGTGATAACTCAGCCTATGCTGGGACGACGGAGGTTGCAGCGGGCACGTTGATCGTCAGCGACAGCCTTGGAGGTTCGATCCAGATCCTATCGGGAGGCGCGCTTTCGGGCAATGGCAGCGTCGGAGCCACAAGCATTGGTACCGGTGGCACGCTCACCCCGGGCGGCGCGGGCGCTATCGCGACAATGAATGTTGGCGGTAACCTAGAGATCGCTTCTGATGCATCCTACGTCGTTAACACGGATGCCGCAGGCAACAGTGACTTCGTTCATGTTTCAGGACAAGCCTCGCTCGGTGGTGGCTCGGTGGTTTCGATTGCAGCTAACGGAAACTGGCTCGTATCAACGAACTATACGATCCTTACGGCAGATGATGGCATCTTAGGAGTATTCGCAGATGAAGCTGTTTCTAATTTTGCCTTCCTTACCCCGACGCTGAGCTACGACCCCAACAACGTCTATCTCAAACTACTTCGTAATGATGTCAGTTTCGGGTCAGTTGGAGCGACTTCCAACCAACGGGCTACGGGCAACGCGATCGATAGCCTTGAAGGTGGGGCTCTTGCCAACGCCCTAGTGGTTCTCTCGGAGGAGGGCGCGCAGAACGCTCTCGACCAGCTTTCTGGTGAGGTCCACGCGTCTGTTACTACGGGTCTTCTGGAAGACAGCCGCTTTGTACGTGAAGCGACTGGACGCCAGTTGCGCGGAGTCTCGGGCAATGAGGCCTCGTTCTGGACCCAGGGCTATGGCTCCTGGGGCACTGTCGATGGTACCGCTGAGGTCTCGGGCTTTGATCGCAATACCGGTGGCATCTTCATCGGGGCGGATGCTCCGGTGTTCGACAACTTCCGGCTGGGCATTGTCGGCGGTTACGGTCACTCGAGCCTGAGACTCGAGGATGGCAAGGGCTCCGCATCGATCGATAGCTACAGCCTTGGTGTTTATGGCGGTGGCGAGTGGAACAATCTTGGGCTTCGCCTCGGTGTCGATAATGCCTGGCACAGTGTCTCGACGAACCGTTCGGTCGGCTTCACTGGGTTCGATGATGCTCTGAAGGCGGACTACCACGCCCGTACCACGCAAGCCTACGGCGACATCGGTTATAAGTTCGATGTGGGTTCTTTCGATCTCGAACCGTTTGCCGGTCTTGCCTACGTCAATGTCGATGCCGGCCATTATGGCGAAACTGGCGGTAGCGCTGCGCTGTCCGGTTCCGGTGCTGATGCTGACGCCACCTTCACGACATTGGGGCTGCGGGCCAGCTCGACCTTCCTCTTGGGAGACGCGATCGTGACGGCCAACGGTATGCTCGGCTGGCGTCACAGCTTCGACGAGGTCAACCCCACGGCGACCCACGCCTTTGCCGCCAGCAATGCATTCACGGTGAGCGGTACGCCGCTGTCGCGTGATGTTGCGGTCATTGAGGCGGGGCTCTCTGCAGCGCTGAGCGCCAATGTCAGCCTCGGCGTGACCTACTCCGGCCAGTTCGGCTCCGGCATCAGCGAACAGGGCGTTCGCGGAAACCTCAACTGGAAATTCTGAGGATTCTTCGCGGCGGGCGTCAGAAGCCCGCCGCAACATACTTCTCTTCTCACAGTTCCGGTGCGGTCGTCGGCAAGGAGTCTTTTTATGAACAAGGCTTTATCTCGTCTCATGGATTCAGCCACCCGCTGTTCCCATTGGTATAGCAGATCCCCACAGAAACATCAGGTAGCACATGCGATTGTACCGGACGTCAATCGTGCATATGCGTCTGACGGAAGGATACGTCGATGAGCGCTCTACGAGATTTTTTGTTCCGAAGAGTATTCCGGGGATCTTTGCGTGGTGCCTCTCCGACTGCCGCCGAAGGCGGACAGTCCGCTTCGCCCGAGTCACCTACGTCAGGTTTTGACAACATTGCGATTCTGTTAGAACGGGCACGAGATGCGTCCGTTTCGATGTCGCACGGGTATAATGGCAGTTCCGTAGCTCTCTCCAATCAGGTGAACGAGCTGTCTGACACTTTATCCGTGCTTTATCCGACCATGACGCGACTCCTTGGGATGAGCCAGGAGTACGAGCGCAAGAGCAAGGAACTGGAGAAGAGCAATCATCAACTCACCTCAAAGCTCCGCGCAGCCGAGGAAGATCTCTCCTGCCATAGGACAAGAGTGGCAGAAGGCGAAGCGCAAATAGAGAGGATCAGTTCGGAGAATAATAACCTAAAGGAGCGTGTTGATACTCTCGAACATGAAATTGCTCGGCAGGGTGAGACCACTCGTCAAACAGAGTCGGCACTATTCAATGAGCGCCGTACCGTTGCTGAATTCGAGGTTTCCAGCAAGATGCTCGAGACGCGTCTAACCAAACGCGAGGCCGAACTATTGATGACGCGATCCGAGATCGCACGCCTCACAAACGATCTTACAGAAACGAGGATGGAGAGCGAGCTGCGACAAAGCAACCTTTCAAGAATGGGTGAGCTGTTGTCTGAAGCTCAGGCTTCTGATGCGCGTCATCAGGCGCTATCGATACAAACCAGCAATGAGTTGGAGACTGTGCGTTCAAGCCTGCGACAAAAAGAGAGGGAAGCGGATGCCGCACGAGCTACCTACGAGGCAGATATTGAGCGCATAAAAGCAGATAACCATGACGCCCAATATAAAGTTGAAGGTTTGCAGTCGAGGGTTTCGACACTTGAACGGTTGCTCAAATCGCAACGCACCAAGCTCGAGAACTCGGGCAGGCACATCGCCTATCTACGTACATCGATGCGCAGCTATCTTGAGGGCAACACCGATCTAACGGACACGGCGGTTGGCTTTGATATGATTGATGAACACGCGGAAGGTGTATTCAACTCGCTTGAGGGAGAGGTCGATAATTCGAAAGATGGAAGCGATGACATGCGTCCAGAGAAGGATTCCACGAACGAAATGGATGAAGGGCGGGTCATTTTGATGGATGCAGCAAGAAAGAAGGTTTGAGGACGTGGTGGCGGATCGGCGCCATTTGGATGCATGACGTGGAGGTGACATGACCTTTGCTTCGAATTCTGGTCCGGATCGTATTAATGATATGTCCAGTTCCGCTATGTTGGCAGTTCATGTCAAGAATTTCGCCGATATAGCGACCGCTTATGGTACGTGGTTCGCTGAGGCATTTCTTGACTCAGTTTGCCATCGAGTGACTGAATATCTCGCCCGTGATGGTATTTCTGTTCTCACTCACGGAGATCATCGTTTCATAGTTGCAGGTCCGCTAGCGGATCACAAGCTCGTTGACGCGATGTTCGCGGCCGCTGGCAGTACCCCAATTATTATCAACGACATCCCTGTACTGCCCGCGCTTTCAGTTCTCGACGCGAATGCGATCTTCATGGTGAAGCCACCTGGGAGTCGGTTAGATAGCGCACAATATCGAACGCTGATGCCAGTGGCAGTCTCAACGTACAATGCATTGGTCACGAAGCGTATGCTCTTAACCTTTCAGCCGATCCGATCCGCTGATCTTGATGCTGAACTCTATTGTGAAGGCTCGGCGCAGATAACATCTGGAGAAATGGGGGAGGGGCCGATTGAGCTAGGCGAGGTTTTACCGGTGATCGAGCGGCTCCACCTCGTTCGTTTACTCGATCATACGGTTGTGCATCAGACGGTAGCCATGCTCCGTTTATTTCCTTCAAGCAGACTGGGTTGCAACATTTCCGCGCAGAGCGCCGTCGGAGATGAACGTTGGTCTTCTCTATTTTCCATTTTACAGGCCGAACCTCGGATAGCGGAGCGGTTTGTAATTGGGATCACAGTAACTTCATCCTTACCCGATCTCGCGGCTGCTCAAGCCTTCCTTAGGGACTTGCAAAAGCTTGGTTGTCAGGTCGCAATCAGTGGATTTGGTGCCGGATCCATCTCGATAAGTGAAGTTGCTGCGCTTGCTCCCGATATCGTCAAAATCGATGGTGCTTTTCTGCGACGATACATTGGACAGATATTTGGTGGAGATTTTTTGCGGTCGCTAAACAGTTTAGCGGCCTGCGTCGCATCAACCGTCGTCCTGGAAGGCGTGGATGACGAGGAATGCCTTCAATTATCCCGCCAGATTGGAGTGCGCTGGTTGCAGGGCCATCACATCAAAGCTGCATCGGTCTCTATCATGGAGCTAGGATTTGGTATCCACCATCCAGCCTGCTCACTTGGCTTGGGAGCAGGTCCGACAAAAGTTCCCTGCACTTCGCAGCGAAGCCAATTGTATCACCGCTAGGAGTGTTTTGACGTCATGCTCGCAGTCTGTAAAAGAATTTTCATAGTTACGGTAGTCGGTGCGACAATGGCTGCCTTCATATTTGGCGCTACGAATGCGGCGACTATTGCAGTCGATTTTAAACCGGCTGAGGATGCTGGGGCGTACACGCCTTTCGAGGGGGCAACCGTGCGGCTCTCGCAAGCTTATCCTCAGGTTGCGGAAAGCGATACGTTGACATCGGGGCTGCCGAACGGGGCTTCTTCTCTGCAAGAACGTTATGAGGATTGGCTGGTCGTCTGCTCAGGGCGGACGGAAAAAGATACCATAGCTAGACGGTGTGCCGTAAGCCAACAACAGGCCAGCCAGCAGACAGGCCAACGTATCCTCTCAATGGAACTCAGTCGTCGTGAGGATGGCCTTGAAGCAAGCTTGTTTCTGCCTTTTGGGCTAATTCTGAATAAGGGGGTCACCCTTCAGGTGGACAATGGCGAAGCCAGTCAACCATTTCCATTCCGGACTTGCCGTTCTGTCGGCTGTGTTGTGCCATTGTGGTTTGATGCGTCTTACGTGGCTGTCTTAAAGCAGGGGGCAACGCTCAAGCTTACCGCTATTGCCGACGGCGAGGTCGCTTCGCTTTTCACAATCTCGCTCAAAGGTTTCAGCGCGGCTGTGGCTCGTCTGAATGCACTCACTGAATAGAGGATGATTGTCAACGGCGGAGTAAAACCCGCCACGCGTGGCCGACTTTTGCACCGCCGCTCTCACAGCGGGCAAAACACGAACGTCTCGGACGAAGGACGCAAGCGAACGCTTGTTGGATCGGGAGCTGGCCGACCTGCCGCCGGAGCTGCGCTGGCGGGAATGGATGTTGCGCGTCGAGGCGGTGATCTTTGTCGCGGCAGAGCCGGTCGGCCGTGAGACACTGGCGCGTGTCGTCGGCAAGGACTGCAGCATCGACCTGCTGATCGACGATCTGCGCGAGGAGCTAGAGTCTGATGCGCTTACATTAAAGCGTACCCAGCGTTGATGAGATAGTTTTGGCATTCGTTTGGGGGGAAGCCTCGGAGCAGCCCTACCAGCGGCTTTCCAAGTTGCCTCGACGGTTCGTTCGGCGGCCGCGCGCATGAGGTGCTTGAGCTTGGCGAAGACCTGTTCGATGGGGTTCAGGCCCGGACTGTATGGGGGCAGGAAGAAGAGCTTTGCTCCTGCCTTGCGGATATTCGTAGCGATTCTGCTCTATCCAGCGCACGATGCGCGGATTGGAGAGAATCTTCGTGACGTAACCCTTTGCAACCGTCAGATGCAGGTTGTCGATACCAAAACTCTCCTCGACCGATTTCACCTGGCTTTGCAGGCTGGCGAGTTCTCGTTCCATTCGCGCTATCTGTTCTGACGTAACCGGGTTACCGCGCGTTGGCTTCTTTTTCCGAGGGTCGACAAGTTGACTCTGGGGTGTTGCCGCCAGCAGCGCCTTCGCGAACATGGTAGAAAAATTGTTCTGGCCGATCATCAGGTCAACGGCCTCGACCTGCCGGATGGGAGCCATCTGCCTGAGGATTTCAAAGGACTTCATTGGGCAACTGGTTTCCCTGAGCATCTCGACCGCATCCTTGCAAATTCCGTCGAGCATACGAAACCGGCGTCGGATGGTGCTGACGTCCAGTTCAAGAGCTTCGGCGATTTTCTCAGCAGGCACGCCCCGATCCATCGCACGGACAATCATGCCATGCTCCTGAACCGCCGACAGACGATTGACGCGCTTGTTGTAGGTGTATGCCTCGTCATCGGTCGAAACGAGGCATTCGACATCGTCACTGCCGACATCTTTCGTCATGCTCGAGAAGTCTGACTTCATCAAACGTACTCCTCATTCGGACCACGGGCGCGTTCAGAACGCCGAGCTGACTCCCTCGGGCAATTAGGTCCTGGAGGCTGCCTCTACAATCGTTGCCGATGCTGAAAAGCGCATTGTCGATGCCGCACGCCGCTCGGTCCTGAGTTTGTCGTAACCATGCTAGTACTGCCGGCAAATGCCCTTCGATAGCGGCAGCTTTCCCAGTTGGTGAGTACGCCGGCCTGAGTTTGGGAGTATACAAGTCTCCCGGACTCAGTGCCTGCAGATTTCCCTACTGATGCGGAAATCATTTCCCCTTGCTGGCTTTGCATACCTTCATCTTGAGGCTTCGAATAACCGTAATGCGGCGCATTGCAGCCATTCATACGTGAATGCAATCACAGGGGAATAATTAGTTGTAAATCGCACAAGTGGAAAATTTGACATTGTTGGGTAAAAAAGTGATTGTATCTGACATTAGGAGATTCCAATGAGCGACGGCCCGCATAGAAGTCTGCCCCTGCGTCCCAAGTATCGGCGTATGGCCGAGCGAGCGTACAAGCCAGCTTTTTCCCTCCAAGAGGTTTGCGAGGCGGCCGAAGCGGCACTTGTCCAGGATGCGTCGATTGAAGTTCGAAACGTTATTCGAGAACTGATTGATATTGTCGATGGAGCGGATCTGTTCAGCAGGCAACTAGATGAGGTGCAGCGTCGTCTTCAAGAGCTTCGCGACGATCCAGCGGTTCATCCCTTGGCGGCAAACGCTATCGACTGCACTGAAATGGCAGTTCGGCAGGGGCTAGAAGGGCGTGCCGCCATTGAGGATGGCATCGCGACGGCACTCTGCGAACGCCTCGATGCAAATGGTCGAACGACTGAGGAGCACTATCTGTCGGAGCGGGGTAACCGAGCGAGCCGAACTATCCGCGATCGCATGACCGACGTCAGTGCCAGTATGAGTGCGGGCGGGTCGTTCACTCGCATAGCTCGATCCCTTATGGGCGATCGCTCCGTACCAGTGCTGAGAGCTCCGGCATCCCGCAGCGGTCTCGACGATGGGGTCGCACTATGAACGTTTTGGGGGGGGAGTTTCCGGTCCTCAGGGTCGCCGTCATTGAAGCACGAGCGATGGCCAAAGAGGGCTGGCAGACCGTTGAAGTGGGCAAATCCATCGTCTTTAAGATGAAGGATCTTGACGACTATAGGACGAAGAACTGGGATAGTAGAATCTATGACTGCCTCGTCCTCATAGCTGCCGTCGAATACTGCGACAAATCCTGCAGGCGACCGGCATGGGGTTGGATGAGGCGGTTCGAACTGAGTGTCCCTGTCCATGATATAGATCGCTGGAACGAGCCGGAAGTTCGTATCTCGCTCGAAGCTGCACTGAAGTTCCTGACTGGTGATGATTGGGCTCTCTCGTTCTATAAACGCACTAGTCCACCAGACGAAGATGTCGGCCGTCAAAGCCGACTGGAGTTGGGGGATGCCTCTCGAACCGTAATGCCTTTCAGCGATGGCCTTGATTCACGAGCGGTGAGCGCGCTCATGACGGCCATTGAACGCCCGGATCGTCTGATACATGTCCGAGTTGGCTCGAAACGGGAAGACAGACCGGTCCGCGACCAGCGCAAGCTCCCATTCCTCAACATCCCGTTCAAGGTGAAGGCTGGCCCGAAAGGCTTCCCCGAGTCGACTGCGCGGACTCGGGGCTTCAAATTTACCTTCCTGAGCGCAATCGCAGCATATTTGCTTGGTACACATGATATCGTGATGCCTGAAAGTGGGCAGGGGGTGCTTGGCCCGTCGCTGGTGCAGACCAGCCATGGCTACGAAGATTATAGAAATCATCCAAGGTTCCTCACCAGGATGGAGCGCGTTGTCGCTGCGTTGTTTGACTACCAGGTCATCTATCGTCTTCCGCGCCTGTGGAAGACGAAAGGAGAAACTCTCCGCGATTTTGCTTCGCTTGAACTGGAACCGAAAGAATGGCTTGAGACGCGTTCATGTTGGCAGCAAAATCGAAACTCCTCTGTGGGTGGTAAATGGCGTCATTGCGGAATTTGCGCCGCCTGCATGCTTCGCCGGCTGAGCTTCCATGCGGCAGGTGTTGACGAACCGAAGGAGAATTACATCTGGGAGAGGCTGGAGGCGTCCAACTTCGCTCAGGGCGCTGCACCGGGCTTCACCAGGATAACAGGCGCGATGGAGCAGTATGCCGTCGCTGGAGCTTTGCACCTTGATCATTTGGCAGATTTGCGCTCTTCACCGGCCCATCGTAAGCGCGTGAGCCGCCATGCTTGGCAGTTGGCTGAAGACTTGGATATGTCGGCCTCCGATGCGGAAGGCGAACTCTTCAACTTGCTGGAGCGGCACGAAATGGAATGGAAGGCATTTATGAGAGATCTCGGACCCAGATCGTTTGTTGCTCAGTGGTTGGCCTGACGCTGATGAGCGGCACTACTGATTACCTCAGCCCGGAAGATGTTGGCGAGCGGATTCGTCTCGCGCGAGAAAATGCTGGCAAAACCCAAGCTGCGGCCGCTGATGCACTGGGTGTTGCACGTACGACTCTCGTCGCGATGGAAAAAGGGAGCCGCAAGGTCAAGATCAACGAACTGCAGAAGCTCGCACGATTTTTTGGTACGACCGCCAATACGCTGCTCCGGAAGGAGGCAATACACGTCGAGTTGGCCCCCAAATTTAGGAAGCTTACGGAAAACGAGGAACAGCCCGTCGCCCATGCGGCAACTCTGATGATGCAGCTTGTCAGAGCGGAGGTCGAACTCGAAGCTTTGCTCGGTATTGAACATGTTCGCAACTTGCCTCCAGAGAGGCGGATTCTCGCTGGCGACGTACGCGACCAAGCCGAGCAGCATGCGCTTGAGCTTCGTCATTGGCTTGGCCTCGGCCTTGCCCCTGTCTCAGACATCGTTTCGCTTCTCGAACTGCAGATGGGCGTCCGTGTGTATGCACGGAAACTGCACACCAAGATCTCCGGACTGTTTGCCTTCGATGAGAAGGTTGGCGCGTGCATTCTTCTCAATGCAGATCATCCGATTGACCGGCGAACCCAAACGGCAGCTCACGAACTCGGGCACTTGGTCGCGACGCGTGGCGATGCAGAGGTTTCCGAGCTTGATGAACTCGAAAGCTCGCGTGAGGAGAAATACGCGAATGCATTTGCGAGAGGTTTTCTGACTCCTGCACAAGCCGTCAGGCAGAAGTTTGCGGAGGTCACGGCAGGTGCTGGGAGCCTAACGCGCAGACATGTCATTGTGCTTGCGCATTACTTCCATGTTTCGCGTGAGGCCATGGTGCGGCGTCTGGAGGAATTGCGGCTTACGAAGATCGGGACGTGGGACTGGTTTGTTCAGAACGGAAACATCACCGACGAGCAGGCGCGACAGGTGCTCGGGGACGCCGTTCGGCCTGATCGCTTGAAGGATGATGCAATGCGGCCGGTTTCCTTGAAAGCCGGACTCATGGCGTACGAGGCTGCCCAGCGGAGCTTACTGAGTGAAGGCCAAATTGCGCGCTTGTTGCAGCTGGATCGTGTACAGGTGCGCGACTTACTCGGCGATGTCGATGCCGAAGAGAGTGGAGCTAATGCGGCAACCTCAATTCTTCGGTGAAGTGCATTCGCGTCTGATCGTGGACACAAGCGTTATTATCAACCTCAATGCTACCGGCAATGCAGGCAGCATCGTTCAGGCTTTGGACCTAGTTCTGTGTGCGAGCGCTGTAGTTCGTGAGGAGCTCATTGTTGATCGCATCAACGGGCGGAATGATGCGGAGCTAGCAGAAGGTTTGGTCAATGGCGGGCTGCTGGAGTTTATTGATCTGGATAAAGAATGTGAGGCGATCTTTGAGAGTTTAGTCAGTGGCCCCGCTGTAGAAACGCTAGACGACGGAGAAGCCGCAACGATTGCGCTTGCCTCATCGATGAGAAGTATCGCGATTATCGATGAGCGCAAGGCGCAGCGCATTGCTGCTGAGCGATTTCCAGACCTGAGGTTCCTCGCAACGGCTGACCTTTTGCATTCCGAACTCGTTTTCAGGGCGCTAGGCAAAGATGCTTTAGCCAATGCACTCTTGAATAGTCTCAGGGGTGCGCGCATGGCAGTTCCCGAACGGTACCATAGTTGGATTGTTGAGCTACTTGGTCATCGCGTCATTGAATGCCGAAGCCTGCCCGCAACGCTTCGATTGGCCCACGCCCGAGGCGACAGAGAAGTGATGCAGTGAATGCGTCTCAAGGGCTCCGAATGAAAGGCGAGTTTTTAGATGAGGATGAAACAACCCTGCCCTATTCCCTAGCTTGACCATTTTACCCTGAGTGGCAAAGCTAGGGAAACTCCAATTGGTAGAAAAACTGTGCCATTCCCGGTTCCCGTCAAGCGCCAGCGCGAAGTGGTCTACCTCGCAGCAAAGGGCCACAACGTCATTCTAGGTACTGCCGGAAGCGGCAAGACAACGATGGCAATCCTTAGAGCAGCGTATCTCTCTGATCCGGAGTTGCCGGGAAATGGGCCGGTCTTGCTTCTCACATACAACAAGGCGCTCGGCTCCTATATCAGGGCCATCAGCGACGGGCGTCTAAAAAACGTTACGGTTGAAACTTATCATCGATTTGCGCGAGGATATCTGGCATCACACAACTTGATGGAACGGAATGACATCCTTAGTGCAGGCGCCCGGCGACGGCTTGTTGAATCCGCGCTTGCCGAAGTTAAGGCGCTTAAACCAGCTACAGCGTTCCTGTCGAGGACGACGAACTTCTTTGACACCGAAGTGGGTTGGATTGCAAAGAATGGTATCGTGAGTCTCGCCACGTACCTGAACGCGAACCGTGTAGGGCGGGGCGAGCCGTTGCTCGAAGGTTCGAGACGCCTGATATGGGATATTCGCGAAAGATATCTTGCGAAGCGAGTTGCGACGAACAGGCGGTACGACTGGGATGACGTCGCGTTGACGGTATCGGAGCAATTTGCGGTCGATGGCAATCCTCGCCGTTACAAGCATATCGTCATCGATGAGGGCCAGGACCTTTCTCCGCAAATGCTGCGCTCCATCGCGAGCGCTGTTCCACCCGATGGCACGATCACCTTTTTCGGTGATGTCGCTCAGCAGATTTACGGCCAGCGGGTGTCCTGGCGTTCTGCCGGGTTGAACCCACCGAAAGTCTGGGAATTCAGTGAAAACTACCGCAATAGCCGGGAAATAGCCGCCCTTGGCTTAGCGGTGGCGCAGATGGACTATTACCGCGGGGTAGCCGATATGGTTGCCCCGAACGCGCCGACCGCTGCAGGACCGAAACCAACGCTTGTTGAATTAACGGGAACCACATTGGAGGCCCAATTTGTCGCCGATCAGGCGAAAGCGGTCGCGCGTAATCGATCCGTCGCGATTTTGGTTCGTACCGTGAACCAGCACACTGCGATGCAACGTTTCCTCCCCAACACAATTATCAACCTCAGGGAGGACAAAACCGTCTGGGTTGACGGACCCCAGCTCTATCTCGGCACGTATCACGCGGCGAAGGGTCTCGAATTTGATACGGTCATCCTGCCGTTCATGTCGGACGACCAGTTTCCGGACCCTGCCCAAGTGAGCGATTTTGGCCCTGTAGAAGCCGACGCAAATGACGGAAGGCTGCTTTACGTCGGCATAACGCGCGCTAAAAGCGGCCTTATTATTACTTACAAAGGTCGACTGTCCCACCTTTTGCCGGCCTTGCCGGCTGATCTCTACACGCGGGTGAAGCGATGAATGGCGACATTCTCGCCTCGCTGCAGAAACGGGGTGTAACAAGGCTATGTCATTTTACGCCCGCGCGGAATCTGGCGCATATAGCGGCAGGACGTGTCGGGCTTCTCAGCACAGCCTCTCTCGAGGCAGAGGAGAGAGCTGCATACAATCCAACGGACCTTGCGCGGTTCGACGGTAGGAAGACACATATATGTTGCTCAATACAGTATCCGAACGCTTGGTATTTTGAGAAAGCAAGAGGAATCGAACGCCTTTTCACGGATTGGGTCGTATTGCTGATTTCACCGCATTACCTTGCAGAGCCGGATACTCTTTTTTGCCCCCGGAACGCCGCTGCCGACTATGGGAGGCACATTGTCAGAGGCGTGGACGGATTCAATTCATTGTTTTCCCCTTCCGTTCCGGGCGCATATAACCGGAACCGGCTTCGTGACACGCGACACAAGCTGAATTGCCCAACTGACGAACAAGCTGAGGTTCTCATCTATGACAAAATCCTCCTGAGGGACGTTCTCGGTGTAGCGGTCGCAAGCGCCGATCAGGCCGCAAGTGAGCGCGCACGATTGCGAGCAAATAGTGTGGACCCAGAGCAGTTCCGGTTTGTGATCGCCCCTCAGATGTTCGATAAGTACGCTCTGAGCCGAGTGATACGACAGGGCGACGCTGCGGATGAAACCGACTATGTTCCTCCGGTATCGATATGACAGAGGATTCGCGATTGGATAGCGCTCCTGATCGGCCTAGCGAAGCAAAGTATCGGGGCGTTATCCTGGGGGCTGCTCTCGGTGACGCCCTCGGCTGGCCGCACGAAAATCGGGCGAGGAACGCTTCTGGCGCACCGCGTGGCGTATTAACTTTCCAGGGATGGGTTAAGCGATCCGGCGGGCGGTTTCAGCCCCATGAGGAGCAAATCCTTCCTGGCAGCTATAGTGACGACACGCAGCTTATCATTGCCGTTGCGCGATCTCGCATTCAGCAGCACTACTGGTGGGACTATTTTTCCCGAGTCGAGTTGCCATTGTGGACAGTGTACGAAAAGGGCGGCGGTGGTGCCACCCTTCGAGCCGCTAAGTCGTGGCTCAAAGGGGTACCCCCTTGGCAAGCCAGTCCCACTGATGCCAGGAAATATTTCAATGCAGGTGGGAATGGCGCAGCAATGCGGATTGCACCGCATGTCCTGGTAGGTGCCCGAAAGCCGTTTTCCCAGGTTGCCAGAGACATTGCTGCCGACAGTATCATAACGCACGGCCATCCCCACGGGATTGTGGGAGCGCTGTCCTACGGATACGCATTGTGGTTCGCCTTACGCAATCTTAGAACACTCGAATATGGGCAATTGATCAAGGAGGTTCTGAAAAATCGTAATGCTTGGGCACAGTTGCCTGATTTTGAGGATATCTGGCCAGGGTGGCGGCAGATCGCCATGGATCATCAGTTCGAAGCCAACTGGAATACTACGATCGATGCCCAGATTGAGCAGCTCGAAATTGCACTTGAGAGCTTGGAAGCAGGCGCCCTTAGCGTGGAGCAGGAAACGCTCGAGGCGATAGGCTGCTTTGACAAGAAGATCCTGGGGGCTGGAACCGTTGCGGCTAGTGCTGCGATATACTTGGCCTCACGTTATGCGACCGGTCCCATGGAAGGGGTGGCGGCCGCGGCTTTTTCCAAGGGAGCGGACACGGATACGCTCGCTTCTATGACCGGCGCGTTGGCGGGAGCAATTAGTGGGTCCGATTGGCTTGGATCGCTGGTGCGGGAAGTCCAAGACTATGACTTTCTTCTGGATATTTCAGCTATGCTCCAGGATATTGCACCGGCTGATGATCCGTTTAAGCCGGTCGGGCAGCGGTTCATTGGCGATCTTTATCGGTTTCTCGACGGTCATGGATCAATCGATGTTCCGACTGGGTTTCCCAAGACAGCTCGGGCGGTGGAAATGGTCAGGTCAAAGAGCGACAATCTCCGAACTCGCTCTTGGGTTCTGGATGGTCGCCGAGAGCAGACGCTCTTCATAAAAAAACTCGAGAAACCGCGTTCCCAGGATCGCCAGATTACAGAGCAGAGTGTCTTCAGATTTGAAAATCTGACCGATCGGTCACATCAAGCGGAGTTCGCCGGTATCGGATTGTTCGCGGGCGATCTCGATAAGTCGACAGCTTTTTATGGGAACCTGCTTGGCTTGCCGGTTGTTCGGGAAACGCCACGGCTCACCCGACTAGGTTCTCACCTCGTCCTGCGACAGAGTGATGGAAGTGTCGTGGCGGGTACCGGAACGGTGGTTTATATTCAGGTTCCTGATCTCCGTGCTTGCTTGAGGCAATTTTCCAACTGGCATTTGTCTGTTCCAGATGTTGAGCAAAACAGGAATCGGTTGTCCTTCATTTGTCACGATCCGGACGGTCGCACAGTCGAGGTTTTCGAGCGAAGAACGTAATTTTTCTACGATCATGCAAATTATCTGTATGTCCTACAAGTCTCTGTGTCCTCATGCCCCCGCAACCAGATCAATGCAAAAGCCCCGATGACAGAAATGTCTCGGGGCTTTTGACGTTTGTGTGGCAATTGCAAGAATGCCTCCGAGATCGCCGCGAACGTCGATCTCAACCTTGCCCTCAACAGGCGTCAGGATGATGCCCTCTGCCCGTGGAAATCCCGTTTGGCGGCTTTAGGCGGTTCGGCTTCGGTCTCGAGAATTCGCTCGCCGTGCTGGAACGCTATGCGGAACTGAAGAGCGGTCTATGTTGCCAAGGACACGGTCGACACGCGCTACTGCGGCGTTGCATTGCTGCCGGGCCTCTGCGAGGCAGCAGGATGACGAAATTTGGTATGCCTATAACATGAGTATTTCCGTCTTGTTTGTGCTGCCTCTCTGGACTATACACCGCCGTGTTCATCAACTGCTCGGCCCACTATGCCTCATTCCATGATCAGATCAATTTTCGCCGTTACCGGCCTCATCGCCACTCTTGGATTTGCGGCGACGCCGACGTTTGCCGGCCCGACGCGTTATCCGCTGACGCTCGAAAACTGCGGCGTGCAGGTCACGTTCGAGAAGGCGCCCGAGCGGGCGATCGGGCTTGGCCAGAACAGCGCGGAAATCCTTCTGCTGCTCGGCCTTCAGGACAAGATGGCGGGTACGGCCTTCTGGCCGAGCAAGGTGCTGCCGCAGCTTGCCGAGGCGAACGCCAAGGTCAAGCTGCTGACGGTCGAGTTCCCAACCTTCGAATCGATCCTGGCCGAGAATCCCGATTTCGTCGCCGCCGCATTGCCCACGCTGCTCGGGCCGGACAGCAAAGTCGCCAAGCGCGAGGATTTCGAGAAGGTCGGCGTCCCGTCCTATCTGTCGCCCAGCACCTGCCTCAGCACCAAGGAGGTCAAGGATGCCTATGGCAGCCGTTCCGCGCTGTGGAACATGGACCTCCTCTATAAGGAGATCGACGAGCTCTCCCAGATATTCGACGTTGCCGACCGCGGCCATGCCTTGATCGCCGATTTCAAGGCGCGCGAGGCGGCGCTTCGCGCGAGCGTTCCGGCGGATGGCAAGACGACGCTATCCTATGTCTTCTGGTTCTCCAGCCCATCGCCCTCGGCCGACGCCTATGTCGGCGGTAAGAACAGCGCGTCCGGCTTCATCGCCGACATGCTTGGCGGGCATAATGCGATCACCGCGGAAGCCGAGTGGCCGACGCTCGGCTGGGAAAGCATCATCGCCGCCAATCCGGACGTGATCGTCGTCGCCAGTCTTGACCGCAACCGCTGGGAACTCGACAAGCCGGAGGCCAAGATCGCCTTCCTTACGACGGATCCCGCCGTCAGCCAGCTTTCGGCCGTCAAGAACAAGGCGATCGTGGTGATGGACGGCCAGGCGATGAACCCGACGATCCGCACCATCTATGGCGCCGAGCAGGTGGCCGAGCAGCTGAAGATGCTCGGCCTGCTGAAGTGATCGCAACGAGCCGTTCTCTCCGGCAGTTTCTCGTCTTCGCCGCCCTGCTGCTGGCCTCGCTCGTGGCCATCGCGCTTGCCGTCGGCGTCAGCGTGGGGATCGGCGATCTGCCGATCCCGCTTTCGACAACCTTTACGACGATCACCAACCGGCTCGGCTGGACTTCAGTCGAGCTCAACCGCATGCATGAGACGGTGATCTGGGAGTATCGTCTCAGCCGGGCACTTGTCGCGGCCTTCTGCGGCGCGGGTCTTGCGCTCTGCGGGGCGATCATGCAGTCGCTGCTGCGCAATCCGCTCGCCGAGCCCTACGTGCTCGGCATCTCGGCCGGCGCATCTACCGGAGCGGTCGCGATCGTCATCCTCGGCATTGGCAGCGGCGCGGTCTCGCTGTCAGCCGGCGCTTTCGCCGGTGCGTTCACCGCGTTCTTCTTCGTCGCGCTGCTGTCGAACGGCACGCGCGGCGGGGCCGACCGCACGATCCTTGCCGGCGTCGCTGCCTCGCAGCTCTTCAACGCCGCCACATCCTATATCGTGACCACCTCGGGCAATGCCCAGCAGGCGCGCGACGTGATGTTCTGGCTGCTCGGCAGTTTCGGCGGCGTTCGCTGGCCGGAATTCATGCTGGTTTCGGTGGTGGTCGGACTGGGGCTCATCGCCTGTCTTTGTTACGCGCGGGTGCTCGATGCCTTCGCCTTCGGCGATGAAGCGGCCACCGCGCTCGGCGTCGATGTCGGGCGCACACGGATCGTGCTTTTCGCGCTGACCGCGATGATGACGGCGACCATCGTCAGCATGGTTGGCTCGATCGGCTTCGTCGGGCTCGTCGTACCGCATGCGGCACGCTTCGTCGTCGGCCCGCTGCATATCCGTCTGTTGCCGGCCTGCGCCATCGG
Organism: Shinella sp. PSBB067; assembly: GCF_016839145.1. Taxonomy (NCBI): domain Bacteria; kingdom Pseudomonadati; phylum Pseudomonadota; class Alphaproteobacteria; order Hyphomicrobiales; family Rhizobiaceae; genus Shinella; species Shinella sp. PSBB067. Next base: position 32,747 of record NZ_CP069303.1, read on the forward strand.
CGGGGCGATCTTCATGGTGCTGGCGGATATCGCCTCGCGGGCGCTCGTTCCCCAGCAGGTCCTGCCGATCGGCGTCGTGACGGCCCTGGTGGGCGTGCCCTTCTTCTCTGTCATCCTCTATCGGTTTCAGCGGGCGTCATGAGTTTCAGGGCAGAAGATCTCATCTGGAAAATCGGCAGGAAGACCATCATCGACGGTGTCTCTTTCGAGACCGAGCCGGGCAGGATGCTTGGGCTGCTCGGGCCGAACGGTTCCGGAAAGACCTCGCTGCTGCGGCTGCTGGCGGGACTGAAGCAACCGCATTCCGGCCGCATCGCGCTCGACCACAAGGATATTCGCTCGATCGGCCGCCGACGGGTGGCGCAGCGCGTTGCCTTCGTCGAGCAGCACGCCACGACCAATGCCAATCTTCGGGTCGTCGATGTGGTCAAGCTCGGGCGCTTTCCGCACCGCTCTATGTTTTCCGGCTGGACGGAGGCGGACGAGCGCGCGGTGGATGCCGCGCTCGAGCGCGTCGGGTTGGACGTCAAGCGCGACGACCGCTGGCAGAGCCTTTCGGGCGGCGAAAAGCAGCGGGCGCATATCGCCCGGGCGTTGGCGCAGACGCCGAAGGAACTGATCCTCGACGAGCCGACCAACCATCTCGACGTCCAGCATCAGATCGGCCTCCTGAAGCTGGTTTCTGGCCTTTCCATCACCAGCATCATCGCGCTGCACGACCTCAACCACGCCGCCATGTTCTGTGACCGCCTGATCATCCTGCAGCAGGGCAAGGTCGTTGCGTCCGGCACGCCCGAAGCCGTGCTGACCCGGGATCTGCTGAAGGATGTGTTTTCCGTCGAGGCGCGCGTGGAGACATCGGCTTATCACCAGCGACCGCATATCCACTATTTGCGCTAAGCACCGCGGGCCAAACCTCAGCTGAACTATCGGCCTGTGGCATTCGGCAAGATGAGTGACCATACGGTTCCGCCGTTCTCCGACGGCAACAGCTTGATCTCGCCGCCGTAAAGCTCGACCAGTTCCTTGACGATGGTCAGACCGAAGCCGTCACCGGGGACTGTTTCGTCCAGACGTTTTCCGGGAAGAAACGCCTCCGCAACGTTGGTGTCCGCGATGCCCTGTCCGTCGTCTGCGATCGTGATGGCGATATCGGCACCGTCCTTTCGCGCCGAGATATCGACGTTGCTGCGCGCCCATTTGAACGCGTTGTCGATCAGGTTGCCAAGGATTTCGTCGAGGTCCTCGGCGACGCAGGCGACCTTGAGATCGATTGGAATGTCGGCCTTGGCCTCGATACCACGATCGGCATAGACGCGGGACATGACCAGCAGAAGGTCGTCGATCCGTGGCTTGACCGGCGTGACGGCGTTGATGCCGCCTGATGTGATTTTGCGTGCGCGAGACAAATGATAGCGAATGCGCTGGTCGATCCGGTCGACCAGAATGCGAAGCTCGCCAGCGGGGTCATTGGCAGGGTCTAGCGCCATGGAAAGGCTTGTAACGGGTGTTTTCAGGGCGTGTGCTAGGTTTGCAAAATGCAGGCGCGTTTGAGCGAGCCGCTCCGCGTTCTGCTCGATCAGTCGATTGATTTCACGCGTGACCGGTTTAAGCTCCACCACCTCGGCACCGGACACCCTGTCGCGGGTACCGGCGGAGATAGCAGAGAGATCGGACGCCAATCTGCCAAGCGGGTACAGGCCATACCGCACCTGCCAGAAAATTCCGGCGACAAGGCTGGCACCCAGAAGGGTCATGGCGGGGATGAGCCACATCAATGCGCGGCGGGCGGGCGTGACGAGCGCCGAGCGGGGTGCCGTAACAGTAATGTCCACGGTTTTTTCGCCGACGATTGCCTTCGCCGTCCGCGAATACAACGTCTCGCCAAGAAAGGCGGTTTTATCGAGCGTTTGCGGCGCGCCGCCCAGGGTGTGTCGCCAGTCGAAAGGAGGTGGCGGATTGTCAATCGTTGCGCCCGCAAGCGAGCGTGAGGTGATTTCGATGCCGCTGCCCAGAACCTGCCAATACCACCCGGATCCTTGTCGTTCGAACGGTGGCCCATCCATCGAGGCATTGAGCACGGCATCGCCGTTTGCGCCGGTGGACAACGCGCCGCGCAAACCCTCAATCTGGGTATCGAGCCGTTGGTCGATCTGCTCACGAACGACGGACGCGACAATGAGATAAAGGATAACCGCCGCCACGAGCATGGTTACGCTGACGAATACGACCGAAAAGGTAGTCAACCGCCTCGATATCGAAGGCTGGCGATTGTCCGGGACGGGCGTCATGATGCGGCCGTCAACATGTAGCCTCGGCCGCGAACGGTCTCGATGCGCTCCGCACCGATCTTTCTGCGAAGCCGCGCGACAATGACTTCGATGGAATTCGAATCGACCTCCGCGTCTCCGTCATAAACGCGCTCGATCAATTCACGCCGATCCACGATGACCTCCTTTCGAAGAATGAGGCACGAGAGGACGCGCCATTCGAGGGCCGTCAGCTTCAGCGGCAAACCGTCGTAGTCGAATGTGCCGAGCTGTGCGTCGAAGACCAGCGGACCGCAGGTAATCTTGGAGGCAGCATGCCCGTTGGAGCGGCGTACGAGCGCGCGCAGGCGCAGCACCAGTTCCTCGACTTTGAAAGGCTTGGTCAGGAAATCGTCCGCGCCGGCCTTGAAGCTTTCGACCTTGTCCGGCCAGCCGTCCCGCGCCGTCAGGATCAGGACCGGTAAACTGCGCTCGGCAGACCGCCAGGATTTTAGAACCGAGACACCGTCCATCTTCGGCAGCCCGAGGTCGAGGACCGCCGCGTCATAGAGTTCGGTCAGCCCCAGATGCTGGGCATCCTCGCCATTCCGGGCGATGTCGACCACAAAGCTCTCGGCTTTAAGGCTTGCGGCGATCCGCTTTGAAAGGTCGGAATCGTCTTCGACGAGAAGCACACGCATGTCTGATCCATCCACGGCTATGCCTGACGTCTATGCGCAGGAGGCTTAACTCAACCTGAACCGCGACGTTCAGGGTAGCGGTGGCAGGTGCCTGATAAAACCCTCTCCACTCAACAAAAGGAGACGACGATGTCAGTTTTGGAAGACAATGGCGCTATGAACCCGCATGAGACCGCCGCGAAACCGGACCTGTCGGTCCCACCGCACAAGAACCGCGAAAGAAGGGCGGCGACCTTCGGAGTTCTGGCTATAGTGGTCCTCGCGCTGGGAGCGGCGGCCGGCGCCGGGGCGATGAAGCTCACAAGGCCAAGCCTCGAGCTTGCGCCGATGACACCCGTCGCCATCTCGGCCATGACGGATTCCTCGCTCGTCACAGTTAAAGGCAAGGTCACAGAAGTTTTCGGCAACAAGTTCATCGTCCAGGACGATAGCGGCCGCGCGCTCGTCGAAACCGGCCCTTCCGGCATCAACGCAAAAACGGTGAGCGCCGACGAGACGGTGAGCGTTCAAGGCCGATTTGAGGACGGCTTCCTCCACGCGAGTTACATCGTCCGCCAGGACGGCAGCATCGAAGCGCTCGGCCCGGCCGGTGGCCCGCCGCATCGGCGCGGGCCGCTGGAAGAGATGCTGCCGCATGTGACGCCGTAGCGCACCCGGCATTTTGCCGCCTTCGTTTCTACTCCGCAGCTTCCTGTCCGAAATAGCGGTGATGCGTCGGGAACCAACAAGCCCGGCGCATCATTACCAGCGGCCAGTTCAGCAGTCGCTCAATCAAACGAGGACGCCCGCATGCAATCTCTCCCGTCAAGGGGCCTTTCCGATCGGTCGTTGGTCGCCCTGGCCGTCCTCAACTTCTTCCTTGCTGATGCACGCGATGGCCTTGGTCCTTTTCTGGATGGATTTCTGGCGACCAAGGGATGGTCGCCGATGACGCTTGGCTTCATCGCGACATTGGGCGGTCTGCTCGGCATGATCGCGACCCCTCTGTTCGGAGCCTGGGTCGATGCATCACGGCACAAGCGCATGCTGATCATCATACCCGTAGTGCTGATCACGGCTGCGGCGCTTTGGACCCTTGCCAGCCCGGACAACGCCTCGGTTTTCGGCGGGCAATCCGCGACAGCGATCGTCGGGGCCGTCATAGGGCCGGCACTTATGGGGTTGACCCTTGGTCTGGTCGGTGAGCGCGGGTTTCCCGATCAGGTCTCGCGAAACGAGTTCTGGAATCATCTCGGTAATGTCGTTTCACTCGCCGGCATATACCTTGCGACCGTGATGTTTGGCCTCAGCGGAATTGTCGCGCTGATGATCCTGACGGCCGCTGCGGCGATTGTCGCCGTGCTGGCGATCGACCCTCGACGGATCGACCACGCGGTGGCAAGAGGCCTCGGCCATGACGATGGCACGCCCGGCCCCTCGGGTTATTCTGTCCTTGCCGGGAGCAAGGGATTGATCCTCCTTGCCGTCATGCTGATGATCTTCCACTTTGGCAACGCGCCGATCGGCCGCCTGATCGCCCAGAATTTTTCGCTCCAGCTCGGCACGCCATTCCGCACGACGGCGATCATCACGGGTGTGGCGCAACTGTCGATGATCGCGATGGCCCTGGCCGCCCCCTATCTGATACGGCGTTTCGGACTGGCGAGCGTGTTCGTCGTCGCGCTGCTGGCGTTGCCGATCCGCGGTGCGATCGCTGGCTCCTTCACCTCCTATGCCTCTATTTTCCCGGTGCAGATACTCGATGGGATCGGGGCAGGGCTGATTGGAATTGCAACGCCGATCGCGGCGGAACGGATCCTGTCGGGAACAGGCCGGTTCAATGTCGGCCTCGCCGCGGTGATGACAGTTCAGGGGATAGGGGCATCGCTCAGCAATGTCGTCGCCGGGTGGCTGACTGACATGGACGGCTATGGCCTTGCCTACTGGGTGCATGGCGGGGTCGCGGCGATTGCACTTGCGGCGTTCGTTGCCGGGCATAAAAGCATTGCGCCAGCCGGGGCGAATGATCGTCAGGACTCGCCTTACAGGGTCGAAACGCCTGCTGAAGAAGCCGGGCGGCGACCGGGAGATGGCCGGTATCCTGGCGCTCGTCCTTCAGCTTGATGAACAGGCGTCCTGTCGGCGATTGACATGGCGCTGAAATCAGGCGTTCCGGCTAGGAGGAAGGTGCTGAACCTCCAGCTTCATTCAATGGGCCAGCGTCTTGTCACCAATATGACCACTGCGCTGCTGGATCGGCTGACCCATCATTCCCGTATCCTTGAAGCCGGAAACGACAGCTTCCGCTTCAAGAACAACTCGGCGCACGGCTACCTAAGAGGCGGGCCAATTCTCGGTGGAGACGCCGGGTCGGTTCTCAGTCGCAATCAATCGACGCTCCCCTTCAGCGATCAAATCATTGCCATGCCAGGTCCTCAGCGACAGGTGACCGAGCAAGCCGTTCGAGAACGTGAGCGAAACCGCTCACATCACGCGGACAGCAGCATGCCGGTCCGGATCGAGGTCTTCCCGGCGATGAAGAAAAGCTCGGCACCCGCAGGTACAATTCGGGCCTGCTCGCGTGCATAAAGAGTGCCGTCGACGCCAGCGAAAATGTCGACCTCGTTGCCCCCCGGCAGGCAGCGCAGACGCCCGAGCAGCGTTCCGACGGTGACCGGCGTTCCCGGAGGCACTGCGGCGAGGAACAGGCCAGGATGGGGGGCGGTGACGACCTCCACGCCGGCCAGCGGGGTGACGGCGGCCGGATCGTGCCTTGTCCTGGGGCTCGGCGCCGTCAGGACACCTCGGCCGGCGAGCCACACGAGAAGCGCCATCGCATCGTTTTCCGCCATTGCCGCGTCAGTATCCAGCATGCCGCGCCATTCGAGCGTGACGGAGAAGCACGCGAGCTGCACCTGCTTGGCTGGCCACCGATCACGGAACGCTATCCACGGAAGACTGCAGGCCTCGTCGAACGACGCCCCGCCCTGCAGCGGCGCATGGAGGACCACGCCGGCACCCACGGCCTGCGCCAGCGCGGCGGCTTGTTCGACATGCTCGCTGTGACAGTAGAGATGTGTCACCGCCTCCGAATCGCAGTGCATGTCGATGACGATGTCAGCGCCGATCGCCAGCTTGAGCAAGGCCGACTGCAGTGCCTCCAGCCGGCTCGCCGGTGTGAGCCCGTCGAGCGCGGCAAGCATGCGTGCCCGCAGGCCCGCCACCACGTCGCCCTCCGGCGGGCTGGCGTCGCGCGCGAGCGCCAGCCGTGCTGCGTCGGGGAAGTTGCGATTGAAGTTCTGACCGGACGTGGCGTCGAAGCGCCCGGAACCGCTACCAGCCGGATCCTGGGCGAGGCCGATCGGATTGGCGGCGGGCACGAGCAGGATTTCTCCGACGACCGCGCCGTCCGCCTCCAGCCGTTGAAGCTGATCGCGGAGCGCGAACCCCACCAGCATTCCCGGCGCTTCGTCCGCATGAAGCCCCCCCTGGATATAGACGCGCGGCCGTGCGCCCCGCCGGCCGAAGCGGTAGACTGTCACATGGTGGCTTCCATCCGTCGGGCCGGGCCCGAGGTAAATGGTTTCGATGTCCATCTTCAACTCTCCCGTGCGAGCATGGAGACTAGTCGCTTGACGCGGCCGGCGGAAATGAGTTTGTCTCGCGTAAGATGAATGAGGATCATGCATGGTCAAGCGTCGACTGATATTGAACCTGCGTGGCTTCCAGGTCTTCGAAGCCGTCGCCCGCCACCTATCGGTGACGCAGGCGGCCGTGGAGCTCGGGATAACGCAGAGCGCGGTCAGCCACCAGTTGCGGCATCTTGCGGAATATCTCGGCGAAGAGCTGATCGAGCGCCAGGGTCGCCGCATCAGCCTGACGGAGGCCGGGGCGCGACTCGCCGAAGCGCTGGACGATGCGCTCGATCTGATCGAGCGCTCGGCCGCTTCGACCATCGGCCTCAACCGGCGCACGGTGCGGCTGGCGATGTATCCGTCCTTCTCCGCGGGCTGGCTGATCGCAGCCTTGCCTGGCTTTGCCGCCGCCCATCCCGATATCGACCTGCGTCTCGTCATGATGTCGGACCCGCCCGAAATCAGCGATCGGCTGGCCGATGTGTTCATCACCTCGGAGACGCCCCGGCGCGGCTACTGGTCGGTGCGGCTCTTCGACGAGGTGCTGCTGCCGGTGGCGCAAACGGGCTTCGCGAACGGCTATCGCGAGGGCCTTCCACTGATCACGTCCGAGACGGACCCCGTGGCCACCGGGGTCGACTGGGAAAGCTTCGCGGCGCTGAACGGCCTGTCCCTGCAGGTCCTTCGCCGCGGGCCGTGGCAATGCTGTTCGCACTACCTGCTCGCGCTCGAGATGGCGCGCGCCGGGATGGGCGCGGCTCTCATCCCCGATTTTCTGGCAGCGCCGGCTCTCGCGCGGGGCGAGCTTTGCCGCCTTGCGGGAAAGCCCATGCCGACGGGCCTCAGCTATGACCTGCATCTGAAATACGAGCGGCGCAAGGAGCCGGACATCCGCCAGCTCGTCACCTGGCTGCGCCGGACGGCGCGTGAGAAGACGCATGAACTGCGCTCATAGATACTTGTCATTTCTCATGTCAGTAAATCTCCCGCCGGTGCTAGGCTTTTGCGAAAGTGCTGGCGATGGTCTTGCGGAGAGGAGGGACTTGCATGACGGCCTCGACAACCCCGTCCAAGCTCCGTCTTTCCGTGCGCGGCCTGCACAAGCGCTACGGTGCGCTCGAGGTGTTGCGCGGGGTCTCGCTGGAGGCGAACAAGGGCGACGTGATCGCGCTCATCGGCGCGTCTGGCTCGGGCAAGTCCACGGTTCTGCGCTGCATTAACCAGCTCGAGTCCAGCGATGCGGGTGAGGTGAACATTGCCGGCGAAGAGCTCGATCTCGTCGAACGCAAGGGACGGCGGGTCGCGCGCGATCTCGACCAGTTGCGGCGGCTGCGCGCCAAGCTCGGCTTCGTTTCGCAGGGCTTCAATCTCTGGCCGCACATGACCGTCCTGGAAAACGTCATCGAAGGCCCCGTCCTGGTGCGCCGGCTCTCGCCGGAAGTGGCGGTGCCGCTGGCGCGCCGGCTGCTGGAGCGTGTCGGGATGCGGGGACGGGAAGATGCCTATCCGGGCCGGCTTTCGGGCGGCCAGCAGCAGCGCGTCGCGATCGCCCGCGCCCTGGCCATGGAGCCGGAGGTGCTGCTCTTCGATGAGCCGACCAGCGCCCTCGATCCCGAGCTCGTGGTGGAGGTGCTTGCGGTGATCCGGGATCTTGCGAAGGAAGGCAGGACCATGCTGCTGGTGACGCACGAGATGGCGTTTGCGCGCGACGTGTCCACGCGTGTGGTCTTCCTGCACGAGGGCCGCGTGGAGGAAGCCGGGCCGCCCGCGCAGATATTCGGCGCGCCGCGCTCGCAGCGGCTTCGACAATTCCTGACCGGAACGCGCCTTGCGGGCCAAGCCGGTAGCGATCGATGGGGGAGATGAGGATGAGATTGCGACTGGCCGCGGCGTTCCTGGCGAGCACGGCGACACTTGTGCAGGCGGCGGAGATGAAGGTCTGCGTCGAGGGCGCCTATCCGCCCATGTCGATGATGAACGAGAAGGGCGAGATCGTCGGCATGGACATCGACATGACCGACGCGCTCTGCGCGGTTGCCGGCATGACCTGCTCCCTCGTGAAAACCGACTGGGACGCGATGATCCCATCGCTGCTGGAAGGCAAGTGCGACGCCATCATCGCCTCCATGTCCATCACGCCCGAACGGGCGCAGGTCGTGGCCTTCACCGACAAGTACATGCAGACGCCGAACATGTTCATCGCCAGGGCCGATGCCGGGCTCAGCGAGAGTGCCGGGGGGCTTGCCGGAAAACGCGTGGGCGTGCAGCGCGGCACGGTGGCGCACGATTTCCTCGCCGGCGAGTATCCGGATGTCGAACTGGGGCTCTACGGCTCCGAGGAGGAAATCTACCTCGACCTTCAGGCCGGGCGTGTCGACGCGGCCTTCGTGGATGCGGGCACCGGCGAGACGGCCTTCCTCAAGACGCCGCAGGGCGAAGGCTTCGCCTTCTTCGGCCGGCCGCATGTCGAGGAGAAGTATTTCGGCAAGGGCGTGGGCATTGCCCTGCGCCCCGGTGACGAGGCGTTGCGCCAAACGCTCAACGCGGCCATCAGGACCATCCGTGCGAACGGAAAATACCGGGAGATCAACGACAGGTATTTCTCGACCGATCAATACGGCGAATGATCGGTACGGCGTTGGAGAAGCTTGTTGCCTTCGGCCCGATACTGATCGGTGGCATGGGATTGACGCTTGCGGTCGCCCTGCTTTCCATGGCGCTGGCCAGCGCCGTGGGCCTTGTTCTTGCAGTTCTTGCCTTGCGGGGCGGGTTCGTCGCCCGTTTCCTCGTTGGCGCTTATACAACCGTCGCGCGCGGCGTGCCCGATCTCGTGATCATGCTGCTGCTGTTCTTCGGCGGCGAGCGGGCGATCAACGGCGTGCTGTCGGCTTTCGGATACGCCCGAATTTCCGTCAGCCCCTTCGCCATCGGCGTCCTGACCCTCGGCTTCATCTTCGGCGCGTTCCTGACGGAGACGTTTCGCGGCGCATTCCTGTCCGTGCCGCGCGGCCAGACGGAGGCTGCGCAAGCACTCGGCCTCCCGCCGCACCGGATCCTGAGGCTGGTGATCTTTCCGCAGATGCTACCGCTCGCCCTGCCCGGATTCAGCAACACCTGGCTCGTGCTTTTGAAGTCCACGGCGATCATCTCCATCGTCGGATTGCAGGACATGGTGGGGATTGCCGACAAGGCGGGCAAGGCCACGCGCGAGCCGTTCGTCTTCATGCTGGCCGTGATCGTGTTCTTCCTGGCGCTGACGGCGGTGTCGGGCGCGTACCTGCGGCGGCTCGAGCGCCGCTATCCGGCGAGGGCCTGAGCGATGCGGTTCGATCTGGTTGCCAGACATGCCGATCTCTTCCTGGCCGGCACGCTTATGACCTTGAAGCTGACCGTCATGTCACTGGCGATCGGCATGTTGATCGCGTTGCCCGTCGCGGTGCTGCGGACGCGGCGCGTTCCCTATCTCGACGGGCTCCTGAGGGCCTATGTCTTCGTTTTCCGCGGCACGCCCATGCTGGTGCAGACCTATCTCGTCTACTACGGGCTGGCGCAGTTCGATGCCGTGCGCGAGAGCGTGCTGTGGCCGTGGCTGCGCAATCCCTTCAACTGCGCGCTCATCGCCTTCTCGCTGAACACGGCGGCCTACACGGCGGAGATCCTGCGCGGCGCTCTGGAGGCGGTTTCGAAGGGGGAGGTCGAGGCAGCCGAGGCCATCGGCATGACGCGCCTGCAGGTGCTGCGCCGCATCGTGGTTCCCGGCGCGTTTCGACGGGCGCTTCCGCAATACGGCAACGAGGTGATCCTGATGCTGCACGGCTCGACGGTCGCCAGCGTCATCACGATCCAGGATATCCTCGGCGCGGGGCGCCTGCTGAATGGCAAATATTATCTCGCCTATGAAGGTCTTTTGACCGCGGCCGCCCTTTATCTCGCCCTGACCTTCCTGATTGCCGGCGTCTTCAAGGCGGTCGAGCGGAAATGGCTCGCGCAGTCGTCGCCGTAGCGATTCACACAAACCCATCCAACCAGATTCCTCCGTCGCCCAGGGCCGAACGCTGAACTGATGCGTCCGGCCCCGGCGGAGGCCGATATCCCGGGCCATCCCGGGAGAACGACCGGTGACGTCCCGTGCGGCGTACCGGCGGAGAGTGAACATACCCAAGGAGGATAAAATGAAAGTCTTTGCCATCGGCCTGTCTCTTCTGGCCGGCCTGCTTCCGATAAATGCTGCCCATGCCGACAAGCTGGACGATATCATCGCTTCCGGCACGCTGCGCTGCGGGGTGACGCTGGATTTCCCACCCATGGGGATGCGTGAACAGGACAACACCCCCGTCGGGTTCGACGTGGATTACTGCAACGACCTCGCCAAGGCGCTGGGCGTCGCCGCGGAAATCGTCGAGACGCCGTTCCCCGAACGCATTCCCGCGCTGATGACCGGAAGGATCGATATCGGCGTCGCCTCGACGTCCGACACGCTGGAGCGCGCGAAGACGGTGGGCATGTCGATCCCCTACTATGCATTTGAAAATGCGGTGATCGCGAACACATCGGTCGACATCGCCGACTGGGAGGGCATGAAGGGCAAGACCATCGGCGCCACCGCCGGTACCTACGAGGCGATCTGGCTCGAAGCAAAGGTCAAGGAATGGGGGGTGGGAAGCTTCCGGCCCTACCAGACCCAGGCCGATGTCCTGCTCGCGCTGACCCAGGGGCAGATCGACGTGACGATCTCGGCGATCGAGGTGGCAAATTCCACATTGAAGAGCGGCAAGTATCCGGGGCTGAAGATCGTCGGAAAGGCGCCCATGGTGCCGGACTATGTCGCGCTCTTCACCCTTCGCGAAGAATACGGCTTGATCAACTACCTGAACCTCTTTGTGAACCAGCAGGTTCGTACCGGACGTTACGCCGAACTCTATAAGAAATGGGTCGGTGACGGAGAGCCCGCCAACCTGACCCTTCCTGGTGTCTATCGCTGAAACCTGGAGCCGGGCGCCCTTTGTGGCGCTCGGCCTTGGAACGGGGGAGAATATCATGCGTGAGCACGGTTCCGTTGACGATCTGGAGCGGCTCGATCCGCAGGCGAGACTGCTGGTGGAAGCAGCGCGCGAACGACCTGCGCCGCCCTATAGCGAAATGTCGCCCGAACAAATTCGAGACGCTTATCGCCAGCGCTTTCCACTATTGCAGCCTGCACCGCCGAACATGGCTCGTATTGCAGACGTGAGGGTTGCGGGCAGCACGTTTCCTCTCTTCATGCGTCTTTACTATCCAAGCGGAACTGAGGATGAGCGGCTTCCCTGGATGCTCTATCTCCATGGAGGTGGTTGGGTCATGGGAGGGCTCGATAGTCATGACGTACTCTGCCGGCGCATTGCAGCGGAATCTGGAACCGTCGTCGTGGCACTCGACTATCGGCTCGCGCCGGAGCACCCGTTTCCTGCAGCACTGGAGGATGCACGCCTTGCCTTGGCAGACATTTGCGCGCGAGCCTCGCAATTCGGCCTTGATCCCCAGCATGGCTCAGTCGGAGGGGACAGCGCCGGCGGCAATCTGGCCGCAGTGCTGGCGCTGGAGCATCGTGATGATGGCAACCTCAAGGCCGTCGTCCTGATCTATCCGAATCTCGATTGCGCGCTGGAAGCTCGATCCTATGACCGGATTCCCCGTGGCAGTCCCCTTGAACGCCAATCCATGCGGATGTTCCAGAACCACTACCTTCCGATCGGAATCGACCGACGCGACTGGCGAGTTTCGCCCCTCTACGCGCCCAGCGTTTCAGGGTTACCTCCAACCCTGCTGATTACCGCTGGAGTGGATCCCTTGCGTGACGAAGGCTGTGCGTTCGCTGAGCGGCTCATAGCCGAGGATGTCGTCGCGACGCATGCATATTTTCCGGGACAGATACATGGCTTCGTGAATATGGGAGCAAAACTTGCGGCCGCGGATACCGCAAATGCAATGATCGCACTGCATCTGCATGCCTTCGGATAGCACACTATTCAGCGTGACGATCTGGTCGGAGCCAGCAATCGTCTGGAGGCGGTGCGCGACCAGGGTGCCGGTCCTTCCTACGCAAGACTGAGACAGGGCTTGGTGGATGGCATGTTCGTTGTCTGGTCCACGGAGGCCGTCGATTCGTCCAGCAGTGTGATTGGAGCATAAGCAGGATGGCGCGGGCTATCGCGAGCCTCTAGCTCACCGCCCGATAGGCGCGCGCCACCCTCACCCACACGCGTCTCAACACCGTCCTCCAGAGCACGCGATGGGAGGCACGATTGCAAAGGGATTGCATAACCAGCGCCGCTGCGATCGCGGCAGTGTAGAGCCTTGCGCTGGGCGAGGGACAGAAGGTCGTCGCAAAGGGTGGACACCGTCGCCCATGTCGCGACGACCGGTGCGCCGAACAAAGAGCAGCAGCCGAAGCGCCTTTCCGACAAGCCGCCTAACATCGGGCCGACAGCGCAAGGAAGAGCAAAACCGTGCGCCGCGCTGATTTGTCCGGGAGGATTCACCCCTGCAATAAGCCAAACAAGTCCATCAGCGTGCCATGGAGCAGACAACAGAAAGCGAAGTGTCCTTGTCTCTCCAATCGAGACCGGGAGCAATCGCGGCCAGATTGCCGTTCGCGTTCAGCCCCGCGGAGAGAGCATCCCAGCCCTGAACGATCCTGTGAAAGGCGCAGCACTTAGCGGGCGGTGAAAAATCGCAGCGAACGGAACCCAGTCGGCCGTTCCACCATTGGGCGAGATCTGTCCAGACCACGCGGCGTTGCAGATTGTTGTCCTGCTTGGTCGTCTTCACCGGAAGGCTTTCAGGCCATTATATGTTTGTCCATCAAGGTCACGCCTACTCTGCGCCTTCTCAACCGGTAGCCGGAAAAGACGGCGCTGCGTTTTACGCAAAAGTCTGCCTGCCATTTAAGGAGGGTGGGCGGATCGCAAGATCAACATCTATCGGACACTCTGGACGTATCACGGCCTGCTCCGACAGGCGCGCTGCGCACTAGCTCAGCTTCTTACAAATCGCCGATCCTCGATAGGGAGACGATGAATGCCGATCTGGATTTGCCGCCCGCTCATTTTAAATGTTGACACGGGAACGGTCGCATGAGAGGTATAGAAACGTTTTCGGAAAACGTTTCTATATTTTATCGCCGTTGGTGGGCAGGAGGGCACGCCATCGGCTTTTCCATGGGAGGAGAGTCATGAACAAGTTTGCACGAGGCACGAGGATAATGATGGCGGCGGCAGCCGTGGCATTGTCGGTAGCGTCCATCGCTCAGGCGCAGCAGGCGCCAGTCATCGGCGCGGTCCAGATGGATTCGCAGTACGAATGGTACCGCACGGTGGAGATGGGTGCCCAGGAAGCGGCGAAGACGCTGAATGCCCAGGTCGTGCTGGCGAATTCGGCGGGAAAGGTCGACAAGGAGGATGAGGCGGTTTCCAACCTCATCGCCAGCGGCGTCAAGGGCATCATCATCAGCGTCGTCGATTCCAAGGCTTCTATTCCGGCGATGGAGCGGGCTCGCAAGGCCGGGATTGTCGTCATCAACTACGATTCCTTTGTCGAGTCGGATCTGATGGATACCTTCGTCGGCGTCGACAACAAGGAACTCGGCGCGATGATGGGCCGCCATGTGGTGGACTACGTCAACAGGGAGATGGGCGGCAAGGCGAAGATCGCGCTTCTCACCGTGGTCCGCTACGCCCAGTCGGTGCTGCGCCGCGATGGCTTCGTCGAGGAGATCAAGAAGGCGCCGGGCATCGAGATCGTTGCCGAGCAGGAAGGCGTCATGCCCGAGCAGGCCTCCACCAATCTCGAGACGATGCTGCAGGCTCATCCCGACATCCAGCTCGTCTGGGCTGCGAATGAAGGCGGTCTTGTCGGCGCGCAGACGGCCAAGCGCTCGACGGGCGCGGACATCAAGATCTTCGGCACCGACATGAGCCTTCAGACGGCGGCATCGTTGACCGATCCGTCGAGTGGCGTGGTCGCCGTCGCGACGCAGGATCCCTACTCTATCGGCGAAAAGGCCCTGCAGCTTGCCGTGGAGGCCGTCAACGGCAAGAATGTGGCTGGCAAGTACACCATTCCGCTGGCGCTCTACTCCAACGACAAGCCGGACGACGTGAAGGCCTATCTGGAAAAATATCAGTCGCTGGCAACCCGCTGAACCATCCTTCAGCGGTCGGGGGATCGACAATGTTCCAGATGCGCGGGATCACCAAGCATTATTCCGGCGTGATGGCGTTGAACGGCGTCAACCTCGATCTTGCGCCCGGCACCGTCCACGCCCTCGTGGGCAAGAACGGTGCCGGCAAGTCGACCCTGATGAAAGTCCTCTCCGGCGTCACGCAGCCGGATTCCGGAGAGATTCTGATCGACGGCAAGCCGGTTGTCTTTCGTGCGCCGGCCGATGCGCATGCGGCCGGAATTGCCATCGTCCACCAGGAACTCAGCATCGTGCCGAGCATGTCGGCGGCAGAGAACATCTTTCTGGGTTCCTGGCCGAAAAGGCGCGGGCTGGTTGATTGGCAGCGGCTTTCCAGCCAGGCTTCGGAAGTGCTCGCACGATTGAAGTCCAAGATCGCGCCGTCGAGCATCGTTTCCGAACTCAGCATCGCCGACCAGCAGATGGTGGAAATCGCCAAGGCCCTGGCGAAGGCGCCGCGCGTGCTGGTGCTCGACGAGCCGACATCGGCGCTCGGCGACGCGGACTCCGCCCGGCTGCTGCAGGTGATCCGCGATCTTGCCGAAGCCGGGGTGTCGGTGGTCTACATTTCCCACCGCCTGGCCGAGGTCGAGGCGGTCTGCAGTCATGTCACCGTCCTGCGCAACGGCGAGACCGTCGGAGAAACCGCGATCGGTCACCACAAGCGCAGCGACATCGTCAACATGATGGTCGGGCAGACGGTGACCGTCCCTCAACCCGGACGCACCGCAAGACCCGACGTGATCCTGTCGGTGCGCGGGCTCACCCGGCGCGGCGTGTTGACCGACATCGATTTCGATCTTCATGCCGGCGAGGTCCTCGGCATCGCCGGCCTCGTCGGGGCAGGGCGGACAGAGCTCGTCAGGGCGCTGTTCGGCGTCGACAGGATCGATTCCGGCACGATCGACATCGACGGGACGCGCGTCCTGCATCCGACGATCGCGACGATGAAGCGGCTGGGAATGGCTTTCCTGCCGGAGGATCGCAAGCATCAGGCCCTCGTGCTCGACCTGACCGTTCGGGAGAACACCACGCTTGCCGTTCTGGCGCAGCTCGGCTCCAGGCTCGGGCTGTTCCGCCATGCAAAGGAGCGCGCCATCGTCGATGATGTCGTCGAGCGTTTTCAGGTGGCGCTGGCCCACGCGGAAGTCCCGGTTCGCGCCCTTTCGGGCGGCAATCAGCAAAAGATCGTGTTCGGCAAGTGGCTTGCCACTACGCCGAAGGTCTTGCTTCTCGACGAGCCGACCCGCGGCATCGACGTGCAGGCCAAGGCCCAGATCGTCGGAATCCTGCAGGCGCTTGCCGCCGAGGGCCTGGCGATCATCTTCATCTCCTCGGAAATCGAGGAGGTGCTCCAGGTTTCCGACCGCATCCTGACGATGGCGCGGGGCCGCATCACATCCGTACACGATGCCGACACCGCCGATCTGAACGACGTTGTTCTGGCTGCGACTTCCTGAAGGATATCAAATGACGACAACGTCAATCTCCAGCAAAGGCAAAAGCGGGTCGATCCGGCTGTCGCCGATTACCCGTCACATCGCTCTTCTTTTCGTAGCCTACGTCGTGCTGTATTTGGTGTTCAGCGTCACGGCGAACAATTTTCTGACGTCCTTCAACCAGTTCAACATCCTGCGGCAGACGGCGATGATCGCCATCATCGCGGTCGGCATGACCTATGTCGTGATTTGCGCCGAGATCGATCTTTCCGTCGGCGCGCTGGCGGCGTTCTGCAGCGTCTGCCTCGCCTACATGGCGGTGCGGCTCGGTTTTCCGCTGTGGATCGCCATACCCTGCACGCTGCTGATCGGTGCGTGTTCGGGGTGCCTCATCGCCTTCATGCGGGTGACGTTTCGCATTCCGAGCTTCATCACGTCTTTGGCGCTGCTCACTGCCTTGCGCAGCGGATGTTTCCTGATCAGCGGCGGCTTTCCCATCGCGCCCATGCCGCCGGGCTTTACCATGCTGGATGGCGCGACCATCGGCCCGGTCAGGCTGCCGACGCTGATCATGATCGCGGTCTATGTGATAGGCTATATCGGCCTGCGCCACACCACTTTCGGTCGCTCCGTCTATGCCGTCGGAGGCAACGAGGAGGCGGCCCGGCTTTCGGGCATCAATGTTGCGCGCGTCAAGACGGCGGTCTTCGTCACCAGCGCGCTTCTGGCGGCCCTTGCCGGGATCATGCTCACGTCGCGGCTGAACTCGGCGACGCCGACGGTCGCCGACGGCTGGGAGCTCGATGTCATCGCCGCGGTCATCATCGGCGGCACCAGCCTGTTCGGCGGACGCGGAAGCGTGGTCGGGACATTTCTCGGCGCCCTGTTCATGACGACACTGAAAAACGGCATGGTGCTGCTCGGTGTCGCGCCCTACAGTCAGGGCCTGATCAGCGGCGTCGTCATTCTCGTAGCCGTCCTTGCGGGCGCAATCGAATTTCGCCGGCGCTGACGCGCATCGACATTGGGAGGCTTTTCATGACGGACACGATTTCCGAAATTTCCCGCCTGTTCGGCCAATTGCGGCCGGTCGACTTGGCGCCGCGGCTCGAGCGCGGTATCCCGCGCTGGCCGACACATCCGCACCTGATCATCGACAAGACGATGAACCACGAGCATGACGGCTACTTCTGCCAGGGCATCGTCATGGCCGAGCATACCGGCGCGCATGTCGATGCTCCGGCACACAATCATCCCGGCGCCCAGACGGTCGACCAGATCGAGGTCGACAAGCTGTTTGCCCCGGCCGTCCTCTACGATTTTTCCAGCCTTGGTCTGGAGGCCGGGGAGTTGATCACCCCCGACATGGTCGAGCGCTATGAGCGTGAGAACGACATCAGGGTCGGCAGCGGCGAGATCGCCCTGGTCAATTATGGCTGGATGAAGCGGCATTGGCGCTGCGATTGCCATGCGCAATGGTACGCCACCAATGCTCCCGGCATGACCGAGGAAACCGTCATCCTGTTCAAGGAGCGCGGCATACGGGCGATCGGAACCGATACGGTCGCGTGCGAGATCGCCATCGTCGACGGCAAGGCCGGTCATTCGCTCGGCCATGACAAGCACTGGCTGCCGAACGGCATCCTGATCATGGAGATGCTGGCGCGGCTGGAGCAACTATCCTTGAGAAGCTTTTTCGCAGCCGCCCCCTTGCCCTTCGCCGAGGGCTCCGGCTCGCCGCTGCGGCCGATTGCCTTTTGCGAGCGCTGAGCGGACACAAGTCACGTCTGTTGCTTGAGAATGTCCTTCTGGATCTTGCCAGTCTGTCCGACGGGCAGGGCCGCGACGATGCGCACCTCCGGCACCTTGTAGGACGCTATGCGGCTACGGCACCATTGAACCAGCTCGCTTTCCTTCGCCGAGGCTGCCTCCGGCACGAGCTGGACGAAGGCGACAGGAACCTGACCGCGCGACGCATCCGGGCGGGGCACGACGGCGACGGCGAAGACGGCCGGATGTTCGGCGACAACGGCCTCGATCTCGGCGGGTCCGACGCTCATGCCGTTGACCTTGATCAGGTCTTTCCTTCGTCCCAGGTAGTGGATGAAGCCGTCCTCGTCGATCTGTCCGATATCGCCGGAATGGAGCCAGCCGTTGCGCAATGCGGCCTGCGTCGCCTCGGCTGCATTCAGATAGCCGTTGAAGACTGCAGGCGAGCGGCAGCAGATTTCGCCTTCGGCGCCCAGCGGCAGGATTTCGCCGGTGTCGAAATCACAGATCTTGAAATCCGTCCCGGGTGAGGGAAGGCCGACGAAGGTTGGCCGGGAGGCGAGGTCGAAGTCGTCTTTCTGAAATCCGATCGTCACCGTGTTGGCCGTATGGGTTTCGGTCATGCCCCAGGCCGATTCCGACAGGACCGCACCCGGGTAATGTGAGAGCCATCGATTGCGGATCTCGATGCCAAGCTTCTGGACGAAGGAAACGCAGCGAATCAGCCGCAGCGACGACAGGTCGAATTCCGCAAAGCGTGGATGGTCCATGACTTCGACGAGATTGTCGACCAGCATGGTCGTCGCCGCGACGCGCTGGCTCGAGACCGCCACCATGAAGGCCAGGGGATCCCAGCGCGACAGCAGCACCAGCGTCGTCCCGGAAAAGATCTGGTAGACGAGGCCGTGGTTCTGCCCGGCAATCCAGAATTGCGGGAAGAAGTTCAGCGTCGTCTCGGCGAAACTGTCGCTGCGCAGATGGTTGGCCGCCGCCGTATAGATCATGTGGCCCTGGCTGTGCAGGCAGCCCCTCGGATAGGCGGTCGTACCGCTCGTGTAGTTGATCGAGGCCGTCCGATCGAGGTCGGCAGCCGCAGCTTCGGCGGGAAGCGGCTCGGCATGGGCGATGGCGTCGAAGAAATCGACGGCCGTTCCGCCCGAAGCCTGTTCCTCGCTGACCATCGGCGGCACCGGAAGTTCGGCCGCTGCCGGCAGTGCGTCGGATATCCGGGTCCGGTAGAAAAGGCCGAGCGCATTGCCTTCGCACGACTCTACGAGAGGCATGAGCGATTGCAGGGCGATGATGGCCTTCGCGCCGCAATCCTTCAATTGATGTTCGAGCTCGCGCTGCTTCGCCAATGGGCTCATCGGGCAATGAACCGCGCCGATGCGCAGGATGGCCAGGAAGGCGATGGTGAATTGCGGGCAGTTCGGCATGACGAGTGCCACCCTGTCGCCGGCAACGATGCCATCGCTGACAAGCCGTGCGGCAAGACGACCGCTCATCTCATGCAGTTCGGCATAGCTGAAGCTGCGTCCGTAAAACCAGATTGCGGTCTTCTGCGGCTCGGCCCGCGCCCAGGCGGCGAGCCGCTGCGGCAGGTCGAGCCCGGGCATCGGATCCTGCAGGGTGTCCTTCAGGCCATCCGGCCAGTTTTTGCGCCACAACTGGCGGAGCAGGGCGAGATAGCTCTCTTCGGTCGTCCCATCGCAGACTCGACCGATCTCACTGGCCTTGGCCATGAACTGCAAACCTTTCGATGGTCTCGCTTCAGCCGGACCTCAAGCCGACCGCCTGGTCGTGATCGCCTGCAACCGCTCCATCCCAAGCCTGTCCAGATAGAGTGCGTGGCTGCCTTTTGCATCGACCTCGTCCTCCAGCCATTGGCGGAAGGCCCCGGCGTCGCGTGCGGCTTCATCATAGGCGGCAAGGGCCTTGTCGTCGCCATCATATCGGCGTTCGCACCGCGTCGGATAGGCGCCATATGGCGCTTCAACCACCATGTCCACCGTGTCGGCGGCAAGCACCAGCCGTGCCGGCGCATTGGCGAGCGTTTGCGGACTGACGATCTGCTCGACGGAGACGATCACGCGCGCAGCCGAACGTGCGACGATGACGTCACGCGCAAAACCCGCGCAGGTCTCCAGGTCCATCAGGACATTTCCATGGATGTCCGCGGCGTGGGCGTGGAGGATTGCGATATCGGGATTGATCTTCGGCACGGCCATCACGGTGTTGCCAGCCGCGTCGTGGAGGGCAATCGCCTTCGTCACGGCACCTTCGCCAGCCATGCCGATGATCGCATAGGGCAGGCCCGCCGCACCGGCTTCGAACCTCGCCTGCGCGGCCTCTTCGCTCCCTGCCGAAGCAGGCACATCGACATCCGAAGCGCAGCCGGCACGCGCTAGCATGTCGAAATCCATGCCGTCTCGATAGCCGACGAGGCGAAGCCCCCGCTTTTTCTGCCGAACGACTTCACGCAGGATCGCCATGGGTTGGCGCGTCTGCGCGGCGCCGGCAAGGGCCACAACGGCGCCATCGGGGACCGAGCGGACTGCCTGCTCCAGGCTCACATGCTTTGTATCGGATCGGGTCATCGGGAAGCCTGGAGATTTTTGACGTACATGCCGTTCGGATCGATCTTCGTTCTCAGGAGGTCGAGCTGCTCTTCGGTCGGGGCCACGGCCGCTCTGGTATCGGCATAAGGCACAAGCTCGAAGCCGATCGCGGACTGGACCTCCGCCGGGCTTATGCCAGGGAAAGTCTCTTCCAGCCGCATTCTCTTCGACGCTGGATCAAAGCCGAGAATGCCGAGATCGGTGATGACCTTTACAGGCCCACTGCCGGGCAGGCCAGCCGCTTCGCGCGCGCAGGGACCGGTGAGGAAGCCCGGTGTCGTCAGATAGTTCAGCTTCTCGACAAATCGCTTGGGATCAGCCCGCGCGATGATGACGAAGCGCTTCGCCATGGAGGCGATGTCGTTCGCCCCGCCCGAACCCGGCAGGCGCACCTTGGGCCTGCGGTAATTGCCGATAACCGTGGAATTGAGATTGCCGAAGGCGTCGATTTCCGCGGTTCCCAGGAAGCCGATGTCGATCTTCCCCTGCTGGAGCAACGATAGCGCATAGAAGGTACCGGCGATCTTGGTCGATCCATAGGCCAGCCGATAGTCGCCGACACCCGAGGCCAGTTCCAGCGGCGCGGGATCGATGATGCCCGATTCGAAGACAAGGTTGACGCCCGGCGCATGGGTTGCTTTGGCGAGATAGGCAGCGACCATCGGCAGGCCCGTGCCGATGAAGGCCGTTTCGCCATCGCGTATCTCGCGGGAGGCGGCGACCGCCATCAGGGCGTCACGACTCGTTCCGCTCATCGTGCCACTCCTTCGGGGATATCGTATCTGTATCCGAGATGCGGATCGGTCCTGAGCGCAAGCAGGCGCGAAGCGCCGTGCGCGTCGAGATAGTCCCAATGCGTGGCGATCCCGTGCACCCAGGTATCAAGCCAAACGCGTGTGCCTTCCGGCGTGCGCGAGGCCTCGTAGTAGTCTGCAAGCGCTGCGCCGTCATATTCGTAATAGCCGTAGACGCCGAGCGGAAAGGCGCCGAAGGGAAGGTGGACGAGCTTGTCCACCATCATGCCCGGAATGAGGGTCGCCTGCGGATTGCGCCGGATTTCCTCGGTGGTGACGATCTCTTCCACGGTGACGATGACCTTGGCGGCGGCGCGTACCTGCTCCTCGATGACGGAGGTCGTGCCGTAAAGCTCGACATTGCCGAGTTCGTCGGCGCGTGCGGCATGGATCACCGCGATATCAGGCTTCAGCGGCGAGACCAGGCTGACCACCGTGCCGTCGAACGGAGAGCGGAACATCTGCGCCTTGGCCGCGGGGTGCTCGAACCCCGCAACATTCATGATGTCCGTCCCGGCCTGCGAACGCATCGGCATGAAGGGCAGGCCGAGCCCTGAGGCCGCCAGCCGCATCACCATGCCGAAATGGCTGTGATCCTCCGCTTCGATCGTGCCGTTCTCGATGCCTTCGGAAAAGCGCCGGCACCGGCCGAAGCCTTCGAACATGAAATTGGAGAAGTAGGCGCGTCGCAGCATGCCGGCGGCGGCGAGCCATTCGGCGACCCAGCACTCGGCGACGCCCATGATCGTCAGCTCCTTGCGGCCCGTCCGCATCAGGGTGCGGAAGAAGCCCATCGGCTGGTGCGAATGGGCAAACCCGCCGGCCGTTATCGACATACCGTCTTCGACGAGTGCGACGGCATCGTCGAGCGAGACAAGCTTTGAACGTCCCATGATGTCAGGCAGCCTCGATATGGTGGTCGCGGGCGCCGGTGATCAGGGATACGATGTCGTCGCCCGACACCGCCGCGGTGCGCACGTCGCCAACCTTCTTCCCGCGACGCAGGACGATCACCCGGTCGCTCATTTCCTTTGCCATCGGCATGCTGTGGGTGATGAGGATGATGGCGACGCCGTTCTTCTGCAACTGGCGCACGGCCTCCATGGCCTTGGCGGTTTCCTGCACGCCAAGCGCCGCCGTCGGCTCGTCCAGCAGCACGAGATTGCTTTCCCAAAGCCGGCTGCGCGCGATCGAGACCGCTTGGCGCTGGCCGCCGCTCAGGCCCGCGACATTCTGGTCCGGCGAGGGAACGTTGATCGAAAGGCCCGCCAGGGCCTGCCGCGACCGCTCGCGCATGCGCGAGCGTGCAAGAAACGAAAACGGCCCCCAGCCGACGATTTCCTCGCGGCCGAGGAAGATGTTCTCGGCAACGGTGAGATTGTTGCAGAGACCGAGATCCTGATACACAGTCTCGATCCCGGCCGCGCGGGCGACATCGGGCGAGGTGAGATCGACCGCGCGGCCCATGATCTCGATGGAGCCGGATGTCGGCCGCACGACACCGGAGAGCAGCTTGACCAGCGTGCTCTTGCCGGCGCCGTTGTCGCCGACAAGGGCGATCGTCTCGCCCGGCCGCATGGTAAAGCTCACGTCCTGCAGGGCCTGCACGGCGCCATATGACTTGCCGAGATTGCTCACCCGCAAAAGGAAGTCGTTCGTCATGTGTGGTTTTCCTCCGGTCGGCAGCAGCGGCTCTGGCTGCACTCTTGCATCGCTACGGCCATGTCGCCGCATCCAACAATGCGCCTCCTCGACATCTCCGAAATGATATAAAAACGTTTCTGGAAAACGTTTCTATAATTTGATATATCCGCTGGACATGTGATGTCAATGGCTGGTCGAACCTGTGGCAGGCGGCATATGCTGGGACGCTTAGGATAGGGGGTGAAATGGTAGAGCGAAAGAAAGTCACCATCAAGGACGTGGCCAAGGCCTCCGGGCTTGCCCTGTCGACGGTATCGAATGCCCTGTCCGGCAAGCAGTATGTCCGAGACGAGACGCGCGAGCTCGTCAACGAGACGGCGCGAAAGCTCGGCTATCGCGCTTCGACCGTCGCGCGCGCCCTGCGCATGCAGAGAAGCTTCACCATCGGGGTGCTGATTTCCGATGTCGCAAACCCCTCCTCGGCCGATTTCGTCCGCGGTGTAGAGGATGTGGTGATGCGCGAAAAATGCACCATGCTGCTCTGCAACACCGACGAGGACGAGGAGCGGCAGATCCTGCACATGCAGACGCTGCACGACCGCCAGGTGGATGGAATGGTGCTGATTTCGCAGCATTGCGATTCGCCGCGCGTGCGGGCGCTGCTCGATGCCGGCACGCCCTATGTTCTGGTTCAGCGCAGAAGCCCGAAATGGAAAGACGACTATGTCGGCTCCGACAATGAGGAAGGGCTGGCCGAGGCCATCCGGCATGCCCATGCACTCGGCCACCGCCGCGTCGGCTTTGTGACGGGGCCTCTCGAATCGAGTTCGGCGCGCGAGCGGCTCGAGACCTTCCGGCAGGAAAGCCTCAGGCTGCGGCTGTCGCAGTCGCGGTCCATGATCTTCCAGGGCCGGTACACGTTCGACAGCGGCCTTGAGGCCGGCCGATATTTCACCGAGCTGAAGAATCGTCCGACCTGCATCCTGGCAAGTAGCGACATGAACGCGCTCGGGGTGATGCAGGTTGCGCTCGACCAGGGCTTGCGCATCCCCGGCGATCTTTCCGTCATCGGCCTCGACGATATCGTTCTCGCCAATCTCAAGACGATCAACCTGACGACCATCCAGTTGCAGAAGCGCGACATGGGGGCGGCGGCAGCGGAACTTTTGATGAAGCGGATCAGGCAGCCGTCCAAGACCGGCAAGCAGATCATTCTGCCGACCCGTCTGATCGTGCGGGGAACAACCGCGCCGCCGGCCGCCGCCGACATGTCCACCTATACGGACTGACAACAAAAAATTCTGCCGCTTGACAGCAATCGACGCCTGTGATTTTTTATAAAAACGTTTTCAGAAAACGTTTCGTGAAGTGTAGGCGCTGTCTTTGGCAGCCCGAGCCGGGAGGTGGCTTCGCTTCTACAAAAAATGGAGGAATGGATCATGAAGAAATTCGTTGCTGGATTGCTGGCGGCTGCGGCCGTGATGACGGCCGGTCAGTCCCAGGCCGCAGATGTGATCGGCGCCGTGGTCTATGCCCGCGACTCGCAGTATTGGCAGCAGGTCGAGCGCGGCATGAGCGATGCTGCGGAGAAATACGGGGTGACCCTGCAGGTCGGCCAGAACCGCCGCCAACTTCCGACCGAGGCTCAGGTCATCGAGGACTTCGTCACCCGCGGCGTCAAGGCGATTGTCATGCCCCCGCTTGATGTCAACGCATCTGCTGCGGCTGCCAGGCGCGCCGCCGATCGCGGCATCGTTATCGTCGATTTCGACACCGCGCTCGCCGACAAGTCGATCGCCAAGCACACGATCGGTGTCGACGGCTTCAAAATGGCCGCCGAGCTCGGAACGGTGATGACGGAGCAGCTCTCGAAGCTCAACGGCGGCAAGAATACCGTCAGCCTGATCACCTTGCCGCCCACCAACCCCAACATGCTGCCGCGCAAGAACGGTCTGCTTTCCACGCTCAAGGGCGAGGGAATCACGATCGGCAGCGAAGTCGCTGCGGCCACCCCGGAACTCGGCGCCAACGCCTACGAGAACATCCTGCAGCGCGACCCGAAGACGGCGGCGATCTGGGCCTCGAATTCCGGCTCCCTGTCGGGCGCTGCCCAGGCCGCGCGGCGCAAGTCGGCCGAGGTCCGGCTCTATGGCGTCGACATGAGCCAGGAGCTGGCAGCCGACCTGCTCGATCCGAACGGCAAGGTTTTCGCCGTTGCCGACCAGCAGCCTTATGTCGTTGGCTATTCGGCGATCGAGGCTGCTGCCAGGCACCTGAAGGGCGAGAACGTTCCACGCAATGTTGCGGTCGAAAGCAAGGTCTACACGCGCGAAAATCCCGACGAGATCCAGGAATATCTCGACCTCGTGAAATCCCTCGCGAACAACTGACGTGTCGGTCGTCTTCATGGCCGATCCGTCGGCCATTCAATCATAGAGGTTTCCATGTCGAATACTGCTGGCGCAACTGCCGGTTCCCCGGCGCATGCCGACCGCAAACTCAACCTTTCCGGTTGGCGCGCGGAAATCGGTGTCGCCGTCGCCCTGGTGGCGCTGTCGATCTTCTTCAGCTTCAACGCGCCGAATTTCCTGACGCTCGAAAACTGGGCGACGATGCTGCAGCAGACCTCCGTGATCGCCATGATCGCGGTCGGGATGACCTTCGTCATCATCGCCGGCGAGATCGATCTTTCGGTCGGCGCCCAGGTCGGTCTTTCCGGCACTTTGTTTGCGCTGCTGGTCGTCAACCATGGCATGCCGGTGCCGGCTGCCCTCCTGCTGGTGCTGGTCGAGGCGGCTGCCGTCGGCGCGTTTACCGGCGTGCTGCGGGTCGTCTGGGGCATCCCGACCTTCATCACCACGCTCGGCCTGCTTTCCGGCCTGCGCGGGATCGCCTTCTACATCAGCGACGGACTGACGATCAGCGGGCTGCCGCCGGCGTTCGGCAACATCTGGTATGCGATGTTCCTCGGCCTCTCGCTGCCGGTCTGGGTGATGATCCTGGCGATCCTGCTCGGGTGGTTCTTCCTGTCCCAGCATCGCTTCGGCCAGCATGTCTATGCGGTCGGCGGCAACCCGGAAACCGCGGCCCGCTATGGCGTCCATGTGGGACGGCTGCGGATCACGGTGATGATCATGATCCAGCTTCTTGCGGCAATCGGCGGCGTGCTCCTGGTCTCGCGGCTGAATTCGGGAACGCCGACCGTCGGCGAACTGATGGAACTCGACGTGATTGCCGCGGTGATCGTCGGCGGAACGCTTTTGACCGGCGGCGTCGGCCGCATCGTCGGCACCGTCATCGGCGTGCTCTTCGTCGCGGTTTTGCGCAACGGCATGGTCTTGAACGGCCTCGATCCCGTCGTCTTCCTGATTGCCCAGGGATTCGTGATCATTCTGGCGGTCTGGTGGAGCATGCTCCGCAAGCGTCAGGCCTGAACCTTTAACGGTGGTAGCACAGACAATGCCTAGTCCCTCCTCGAAACTGCAATCCCTGGAAGAGGCCGCCGCACGCGTGCCGGACGGGACGCGCCTGGCCTTCGGCGGCTTTGCGGTCTACCAGAAGCCGATGGGCTTCGTGCGCGAACTCGTCCGCCAGGGCCGCAAGAACCTGACGGTCGTCGGTTCGGCGCAATCCTACGACGTCGATCTGCTTGCGGCAGGCGGTTGCCTGTCGTGCGTCGAGACGTCCTATGTCGGCCTGGAGAAGCATGGCCTTGCCCGCCACTATCGGCGGGCGGTCGAGCGCGGCGAGATCAAGGTCGTCGACTATCCGGAAATGGTGAGCTGGGATCGCTTTCGCGCCAGTCAGGAAGGGCTCGCCTTCTGGCCGGTTCCCTTTCTCGGCGGCAGTGACATCGTCAGGTACAATCCGGCGATCAAGCCCTTCGCCTGCCCGATGACCGGGCATCCCATGCACGCCGTCCCGGCAGCGGATGTCGATGTCGTGGTGATCCATGCGCTGGCGGCCGACGAGCGCGGCAATGTGGTCTTTCCGGCGCGCCGGCTGCTGCCGCAGAGCAATGACGTGCTGATGGGCCGCTCCTGCGACACCGTCATCGTCACGGTCGAGAAGCTCGTGTCGAACGCCTTCATCCGCAAGCATTCGCGCCTGGTGGAACTGCCCTCCTACAAGGTGAACTCGGTCGTCGAACTGCCTTATGGCGCGCATCCGACGCCGGCGCTCGGCGCCTATCACGCGGACGAAAAGCACTATGGCGAGTATGTCGCCGCATCCGAGAGCGCGGAAGCGACGGCGGCCTACCTGAAGAAATTCGTTCATCTCGACGGCGGCAACGACGCCTACCTCGAAGCAGTCGGTGCGGCACAGCTGGCGCGGCTCAAGGATATGGACAGCCTGCTATGACGGAGCCCACCCTCTACGAAACCCTTGCCGCGGTTCTGGCGAAGGAATTCCTCAACGGCGAAGTCGGCTTCACCGGCCTGCTTACCGGCAAGGCGGCCGCGATGTTCGGCACCGCCATCCCGATCGTCGCGATGGAACTGGCGCGCCGGACGCATGCGCCCGACCTGACACTGCTTCTTGCCGGTTGCTATCACAATCCCGATTTCAGCCAGCTCGAGGCCATGCCGGACAGCGAGCATGACGCCGTGCTGCGCGACCTGTCGACGGAAGCACAGACCTATGACTATCCCGGCCAGTGGGCGCTGAAGCGCGGCGATATCAGCTTCGGTTTCTCCAGTGCCGTCCAGGTCGATGCGGTCGGCAACATCAACAGCGTCTGCATCGGTTCCTATGACAAGCCCAAGGTACGGCTGGTCGGTCCCATCCTGCAGCCGGAGCACATGACGCTCTTCCGGCGAGAATACATCATGATGCCGCATCACGACCGGCGGAACTTCGTCGAGAAGGTGGATTTCATCTCCGGCGTCGGCTTTCCCGGCGGGGAGGCCGGCCGCAAGTCGCTCGGCCTCGCCTGGGGCGGCCCGGCGCTGGTGCTCACCCCCAAATGCGTCTTCGATTTCGACCGCGTCGCCGGCCGGATCCGGGTGCGGTCGATCCACGAAGGCGTCGGGCATGACGAGCTTCGCGATGCGACGGGCTTCGATCTCGGCGACCTGAGCGGTGTTCCCACCACGCCGCGGCCGAGCGACGACGAGCTCACCATTATTCGCCGCGAGATCGACCCGCGGCGGATCCTCTTCAGCCCGACCTGATCCTCCCGATCGAGCCTCCCAAGCGAAACACGACATCGGCGCCTTGCCTTTAATGAATGGAATACTCTTATGAACGACACGACCACAGCAGTTAAACCCGATACCGCCAAGCGGTCCAACGCAACCGGGGCGCACGTCTTCGCGGCTGCCCTCAAGCGGCATGGCGTCGAGGTGATTTTCGGCCAGGCCATTCCCGCCGCCCTGTTTCTCGCCACGCCCCATTACGGCATTCGCCAGATCGGTTATCGCACGGAAAATGCCGGCGCCGTGATGGCGGACGCCTATGCCCGCATGTCGCACAAGGTTCCGGTGGTCACCGCGCAGAACGGCCCGGCCGCGACGCTGCTGGTCCCTGGGCTCGCCGAAGCAATGAAGGCCTCCGTTCCGGTCGTCGCTATCGTACAGGATGTGGCGCGTCCCTTCGCCGACAAGAACGCCTTCCAGGAGCTCGATCACCTCGATCTCTTCAAGGGAGTCGCCAAGTGGATCAAGCGCGTAGCCGACGTCAACCGAATAGACGAATATGTCGATATGGCATTCACCGCAGCGGCGTCGGGCCGACCCGGCCCCGCGGTTCTGATTGCGCCGATCGACATGTTCGTCGATACGCCCACGCAGGAAGCCATGCCGAGGAATGCGTCCCTCGGTCGTTTTCCGGTGGATCGCTGTGGTCCGGATCCGAAGCGTGTCGCCGAGGCTGCCGCCCTGCTCGCGAAGGCCGAACGACCGTTGATCATCGCCGGCGGCGGGATTCATATCTCCGATGCGGCCGCCGAACTCGCCGCCCTGCAGGATGCGGCGTCCATTCCCGTCGCGACCACGGTGATGGGCAAGGGTGCCGTCGATGAGACGCATCCGCTGAGCGCCGGTGTCGTCGGGTACTTCATGGCCGACAGGAGCCGCAGCAAGCATCTTCGCTCGCTGGTCACCGAGGCGGACGTCATCCTGCTGATCGGCAACCGTACCAACCAGAACGGCACGGATAGCTGGCAGCTCTACCCGAAGAACGCGACCTATATCCATCTCGACATCGATTCCAGCGAGGTCGGCCGCAATTACGAGGCGCTGCGTCTGGTGGGCGATGCCAGGCTCGGCATCGTTGCGTTGAAGGAGGCCCTCGAAAAGCTCGACCTTTCCAGGCGACACGGTGCCCGCGCCGCCCTGGAGCAGACCATCGCCACGGCGCTGGAGCGGGGGAGAAAGGACGGCGAGGCGGTTTCCCGTTCCGATCAGAGCCCGCTGCGGCCCGAGCGTCTGATGAGCGACCTCGATAGCCTGCTGACGCCTGACACGATCGTCGTCTCGGATGCCAGCTACTCGTCGATCTGGGTCGCCAACTTCCTCACGGCCCGGAAGCCCGGCCAGCGCTTCATCACGCCGCGCGGTCTTGCCGGGCTCGGCTGGGGGTTGCCCTTTGCCATCGGCGCAAAGGCCGCCAATCCAGAGGCGCCAGTCTTCGCACTGGTCGGCGATGGTGGTTTCGCGCATGTCTGGTCGGAACTTGAAACGGCACGGCGCATGAAGCTTCCGGTGGTCGTCGCAGTGCTCAACAATTCGATCCTCGGCTATGAGAAGCATGCCGAGAAGGTCATCTTCGGCGAATATTCCGATGCCTGCGATTTTACCCCGGTCGATCATGCGGCGATTGCGCGCGCGGCTGGCTGCGACGGCATCCGCATCGAGAAGGCCGAGGACTTCCTGCCGGCCTTGAAGGCCGCGCTCGCCTCGGACAGGACCACGGTCCTCGATGTCGTCACCGACGAACTCGCTTATCCGCCGATCACCATGTTCAACGACAATCCGGCGCTGAGCTACTGAGGAGAAGGTTCATGAAGAAACTGATGAACCGTCCGCAGGACTTCGTCGACGAGATGCTTGACGGTCTGGTCGAGGCCAATCCGTCTTTGACGCGTGACGGCGAAAGCGGCCGGGTGATCCGCCGGACCACGCCTGCCGCGCCCAAGGTGGGCGTCGTCTCCGGTGGCGGATCCGGTCACCTGCCGCTGTTTACCGGCTATGTCGGCCAAGGCCTGCTCGACACATGCTCGATCGGAAACGTGTTCGAAGGGCCGACGGTCGGTTCGTGCATCGAGGCGATGAAGCTTGCCGACCAGGGCAGGGGCGTGCTGCGCCTCTACGGCAATTACGGCGGCGACCGGATGAATTTCGACATGGCCGGCGAGATGCTCGAGGACGACGGCATCCGCTCCACGACGGTCCTCGGCACCGATGACATCGCCAGCGCCGGCCCTGAGGAGCGTCAGAAGCGCCGCGGCGTCGCCGGTATCATCTACGCCTACAAGGCGGCCGGCGCGGCTGCCGAAGCCGGAGCCGATCTTGACGCCGTCACAGCCATCGCGCAACGCACCGTCGACCTGACCCGAACGATCGGCGTGGCCATGTCGCCCTGCCAGGTTCCGGGCGCAGACCGGCCATCCTTCGTTCTCGGCGAAGACGAGATCGAGATGGGTATGGGCATTCATGGCGAGCCGGGGATCTGGCGCGACAAGCTCAGGCCCGCCGATGAGATTGCCGACGAGATGGTCGAGCGGCTGCTGGCCGACCGGCCAGAGGGCAGCGGCACGCGCGCATCGGTGCTCGTCAACAGCCTCGGCGCAACCTCGCTGGAAGAGCTGTTCATCCTCTATCGCCGGGTTTCGAAGAAGCTTGGCGAGGCCGGCATCACGATCGTCCAGCCGCTCGTCGGCCACTTTGCCACGTCGATGGAAATGGCCGGCGTGTCGGTCAGCCTGTGCTTCGCCGATCCGGAAATCGAGGCGCTGCTCGCATCGCCTTCATCCTGCCCGTTCTGGAAGGTTCAGCCATGAGCATCACACCGGCCGGCCTTTCCTCTGCCGTTGTGACCGTCAACGGCGCCATGGGCGAGATGGAGCAGGCGCTGAACGCCGCCGACGCCAGGCTCGGCGATGGGGACACCGGCACCATGCTGGCACGGCTGTTTGCCGGCCTGGCAAAGACGGATCTCTCCCAGACTGCCGATGTCGGGGCAGCCTTTTCGGCTCTCGCCCGCGCGGCCGCCGTCTCGACCGGATCAAGCCTCGGAACGCTCGTCGCCACCGCTCTGATGACGCTCGGACGGGAGACCAAGGGCAGGGTTGCGGTCGATGCCGACGAGTTCGCAACGCTGCTCGCCGCGGCGCTGGATGCGATGATGTCACGCGGCAAGGCTTCGCTGGGCGACAAGACCGTCCTCGATTCGATCGATGCCATAGTCCGGCGTGTATCCGAAGAGCCGACGCTGCCGGCTGCGGCCGACGCTGCGATGTCCGCGCTCGAGACATTCCGCAGCCGTCCCAACAGGGTCGGGAGGGCGCGCATGTTCGGCGACGCCACGATCGGGGTCGACGATCCGGGAATGCTTGCCGTTGCGAAAATCGCCGAGGCTTTGGCGAAAGATCAAACTGCCGACGACTGAGCGCCGAGCGCCGGACGTATCGATGCCGATGAGGAGACTGCAATGACCGTGAATGCCGACAAAGCCGCGCTCTGGCGCGATCTGACCGATCCCCGGCGGGCCCTGACCGTCGATGACCTCGAAGCCGGATTGAAGGAGCCGGTGTTCGAAAACCTCGACATTCCCGAGGAATTCGGCCCCGTGTCGATCGTCATTGACGACCACAAGATCAAGCGGTTCGCCTTCACCCAGGATGATTACAATCCATGGTATCTGAGTGCTGGCCCCTTCGGTGGCGGCCGCATCGGCCATCCCTGCCTGCTCGGCAACGATCTGGTGCAGCTTTTCACGCTGAAATACCGCGGCAGCAAGACGGTCGGTTTCCACACCGAGGAGCAGATGTGGTTCGACAACCCCGTCCGCCTCGGTGAAAAGGTCACGATGAAGGGTGCCTACGTCGAATCCTACGTGCGGCGCGGGCAGGGTTACGTGATCATGGAGGCGCAGGCGACGGGCGAGGACGGGCGAAGCCTGGTCCGCCACCGCGGCGTTGAAATCCTGCGCACGGTGCCCGGCGCGATCGGCGGACGCGCCAGCAGCGAGGCGCCCGCTCGCGCCGTGACCGGCGAGCTTCCGGACAATCCACGCTACATCGACCGCATCGATGCCGGTTCGAAGGTGGGAGACGTGATCGCTCCCATGGAGAAGATCATCACGGCCGAGCAGGCAGCCGTCTTCTCGCGTATCGGCGAGTATGTGACCAACATTCACAGCGACATCCGTATCGCCCGAAACGGTGATCTTCCGGTGCCGATCGTCCAGGGCCAACAGCAGGCGGGTCTTGTCGGCGAAATGCTGGCGGGCGCCTTCGGCCCGAGTTGGTTCACCGGCGGATGGTTTCAGCTGAAGTTTATCGCGCCGCTGCAGGTCTTCGACCCGATCGCGCTCGCCGGCAAGATCACGGCGGTCTCTAAGGATGCCGACGGCAGGACCAGGGTCGAGCTTGAGGTCTGGGTGCGACGCGCTTCCGACAGCCGCATGACCGTCGTCGGCTGGGCGTCCTGCACACTCGGTCTGTGATCGCGCCCGCCCAACATCGGAGAAGCTCATGTCATCAAGATTTCCGGTTCTCGACATCCCGCTGGAAGCCCTGAGCATTCCCAGGACAGGAAAGGCATACGATCTCTGCTCGGGGTGGTGGCCGGGAATGCCGCTGGCAGAAGGACATCCACAGTTCCAGGTGCTGACCTACCGGACGCCGAGAGGCCAGCGCAACCAGAAGGACCTCGAGTTCCTGCGCGAAAACAGGGTGAACTTCGGCTTCATCTCCGAACTTCTGATGTGCACGACGCATACGGGCACGCATATCGACGCCCTTGCCCATGTCACCTGCGGCGCGCATTCCGAATGGCATGGCGGCTACAGTGCCGACGAGTGCCTGGGCGACTTCGGGCCCATGTGCCAGGACGCGGCCGCCCTGCCGCCCTTCGTCTGCCGCGGCGTCATGCTTGACATCCCCGCAGCGCTCGGACTTCAGCGGCTCGAGGCGCATCAGCCGATCGGCAAGGCGGAGCTGGAAAAGGCATGTGCCCGGCAAGGCATCTTGCTGGCGCGGGGCGATGTCGTGCTGATCCGCACCGGAACCATGGACGGCTGGCCGGACAAGGAACTGGTGGCGCGCTCGGAGGGCTCGGGCCTCAATCTGGAAGGCGCGCAATGGCTGATGGAGTTCGGCCCGGCGGCCGTCGGCGCCGACAATGTCGTGCTGGAGGTGGTGCCGTCCGGCATCGACGGCGATCCGCAGCCCGTCCACCGCTTCCTGCTGCAGGAGAACGGCGTGCCCATTCTCGAATGGGTCTACCAGGAGGAACTGTCGCGCGACGGCATTTCCGAATTCCTGTTCTTGTGCATGCCGCTGCCGATCTCGGGCGCGACGGGATCACTGGTTCGGCCGCTGGCAATCGCCTGAGGCTGTCATGGCATGAAAAGCGCCGGCCGTGGCCGGTCCTGTTTTTAGAACAACAAGGTGAGGAGAACGACAATGAAGGGTACTATTCTGGGGGCAGCCCTCATGGCCTGCGCATCCTGTGCGACGCTTGCCGCAGCCGATGACTTCAAGGGACCGACCGAGCCGACCAAGGCGCCGGCGCAGTTGAACGTCACCGTGATCACCTGCTTTTCGGTCCTGCATGGCTGCGTCGCACCGGCGGACGCGATCAGCGAAATCGGCAAGAATCTCGGCTGGAAGGTCACGGTGCTCGATGGCGGCGGCAATGCGCGCCAGCAGAACGCGGCCATGCTGGACGCCGTCTCGTCGGGCGCCGATGTCATCGCCAATATCGCCATCGATCCCAACCTGGTCCAGCTCGGCCTGGCTGCGGCCGAGAAGGCGAACATTCCGGTGGTTTCCGGCTCCAACGGCATAGATACGCCCAATCCGGTCGCAAAGCCTGCGGAAGGTGCTCTGACTTACGCTTTCGACGTCGCCCCCGATTATGCAGCGCTCGGCCGCGAAACGGCGGAATGGATCGTCAAGGACTCGGACGGCAAGGCCAATATCGGCGTCTTCAGCGATAAGGAGTTTCCCTCCGTCATGGCGCTGCAGGCCGGCCTGCTCGATGGCCTGAAGGACTGCAAGAACTGCAAGATCTCCGATCTGCAATATTTCACCGGCAGCCAGGTCGGAACCACGCTCGGCCAGCAGACCGTAGGCTTCGTGCGGTCCAATCCCGATACGAATTACCTGTTTTCGCCCTTCGATCCGGCGGCTGCAGCTCAGGTGACGGCGCTGCAGCTCGCCAATCTCGGCAGCCAGGTGAAGCTGGTCAGCGTCCTCGGCAACCAGCAGAACCTGGATTTCATCCGCGCCGGACGCATCCAGGTGGCCGATGCCGCCTATGACAACCGCTATATGGGCTTTGCGATCGTCGACCAGACGATCCGCCTGCTCAACAAGCAGCCGCTGGCCGAACCGCATGGCGAAGGCCTGCCCTTCACGGTACTGCACAAGGACAACATGCCGGCCCCGGGCAAGGACTGGACAGCCGACCCGAGCTACGAAGACAGGTTCTACGCCCTGTGGAAGTGATCGTGTGCACCGGAGAAGCCGGGATGTCCCGGCTCTCCGGTGCGTTCGCGGGAGCATCGAAGTGACCGTTTCAGTTGCGCGCATTACCAAGACTTTCGCCGGGCTCAAGGCGCTTGACGACGTGAGCGTTACGCTCCTGCCGGGGCAGACGCACGCCCTGCTGGGCGCGAACGGCAGCGGCAAGTCGACGCTGAGCAAGATCATTTCGGGTGTCTACCAGCCGGATGGCGGCCTGATCCGTATCGGCGGGAAGGAGCTTTCGGCTTTCAGCTCGCCCAATCATGCCAATGCCATGGGCGTGGCGGTCGTCCACCAGGAAGCGCCGCTGATCGACACGTTGTCGGTCGGCGAGTGCATGGCATTGTTTGGGTCATACGCTTGCCGGCATGGCCGCATCGACTGGCCCAACCTCTATGCCGGGGCCGCCGCCCGGCTTTCGCGCTATAAGGTCGAGATCGATCCCAAACGCATCGCAGGCTCGCTGACCGCCAACGAGCGTGCCCTGATATCGCTGGTCATCGCGCTCGACCGCGTCGAGACGGGCATCGAACTTCTGATCCTGGACGAAGCGACCGCCTCGTTGACGGAAAAACAGGCTGAAGCCTTCCTCCAGCATGTCCAGGATGTCGCGCACGATGATCTTGCCATTCTGATGGTCACCCACCGACTGGCCGAACTGGAGGGACGCGTCGAGACCGTCAGCATCCTGCGGGACGGGCGGCTCGTTCACAGTGGACCGAAGGCGGCAATCTCCAACAACGAGATCGTCGCCCACATGGCGGGGCCGAGAATAGCCGCGACAAAGGGTTCTCCGGTGAGCACCGCGGATATCGACGCCTACTGGGCTCAGGCGCGCTCCGCCAGGCGCGCGGCATCGACGTATCCCGCACTCGAGTTTCGCAAGATGTCCGCCTCGATCCTGCGAGACATCGACCTGAGGGTGAGTGCGGGCGAGGTCGTCGGCTTTGCTGGATTGGCGGACAGCGGCCTCCAGGAAATTCCGCAATTGCTGGGCGGCGAGATCTTTTGCAGCTCCGGCGATATTCTCGTCGATGGCGAGGTTCTGCCCAAAAAGGCCGATCCGAGCATCACCATCAAGGCCGGTCTGTGCGTCCTTCCGGCCGACCGGCTGCGATCCGGCGGCGTGGCGACGCTTTCCATGGGCGACAACCTGACCCTGCCTTCCAGCGAACGATGGTGGCATCGCGGCAGACAGAAATCCGAGCTCGCCGCCCGCCTGATCCGCATGCTCGACGTGCGCCCGCCGGATGCCTCGGCGATCTTCGGCACGTTGAGCGGCGGCAATCAGCAGAAGGTCATCCTGGGGAAATGGCTCTCTCTTGCACCAGCCGTGCTGGTGCTGGACGACCCGACGCAGGGCGTCGATCCGAATGCCCGCGACCTGCTGTTTGCGGCCATGCATGCCGCCGCGAGAAACGGCGTTGCCATCATCCTGCTGTCCACCGAGCCTGATCAGCTGGCGGCGCATTGCCAGAAGATCTTCGTGTTGCGCAACGGGCGCATCTGCGCCTGCCTCGAAGGTGAAGAGGTGACGCGCGGCAAGATTTCCGAATGGTCCTATTCATGAGTACGGAGCCAAGCCCGATGTCCACCACCTCCGCACATCCCGGCGAGAACCACTCTTCGCTCGCCGCCTTCGGAAAGGCGCTTCTGACGCGGTATGCGACGGTGCTTCTGCTCGTCGTGCTGATCATCGTCTTCGCCTCCTTGAGCAACCAGTTCGTCACGGCGCGCAACCTGCAGAACATACTCGTCGTCCAGACGGTCGTCTCCTGCGTCGCGTTCGCAGCCCTTTTCCCGCTGATCGTCGGCGAGTTCGACCTGTCGCTCGGCTATCTGATCGGCTTCGTTGTCATGCTCGGCGCCTATCTCGGCGGTGCCGGCTTTGACGCGTCCGTGGTCATCCCGTCGATGATCATCGCGGGGACGGGCGTCGGCTTCCTCAGCGGTCTGCTGACGGTGACCTTCAAGATCAGTTCGTTCATCTCGACGCTCGGCATCGGCATCCTGCTCAGCGGCCTGACACTCAGCCTCAGTGGCGGCCAGGTGCTGTTCAACGGCATTCCGCCCTTCGTTCTCGCGATCGGCCAGACATCCTTCGTCGGGCTGGCGGTCAGTGTGTGGTTCACCCTCCTGATTGCCGTGGTTCTCTTCTACCTGCTGGAACAGATGCCGATGGGCCGCAAGTTCTATGCGGTCGGCGGTTCCGAGCGCGTGTCGTTCCTGGCCGGCATCAAGACGAAACGGGTGAAGGTGCTCGCCTTCACGCTTGCCGGCCTGATCGTGTCGATCGGGGGTGTCTTCGAACTTGGCCAGAGCGGTGCAGCAAGTGCCGGCTTCGGCCCCGACCTGCTCCTGCCGGGATATGCGGCTGCCTTTCTCGGCGTGACGACCTACAAGCCCGGCTATTTCAACGTCCCGGGAACGCTCGTCGCGATCCTGCTGCTGGCGGTCGGCTTCAACGGGCTGAACCTTCTGGGCGCGCCCTTCTGGATGCAGCCGATCTTCAACGGCCTGGTCCTCATCATCGCCGTCATCACGGCCCGCTCCGAGGCGCGGCAACTCAAGAGAGGCTAGATATGTGCGGCTGTGAA
Organism: Shinella sp. PSBB067; assembly: GCF_016839145.1. NCBI lineage: Bacteria > Pseudomonadati > Pseudomonadota > Alphaproteobacteria > Hyphomicrobiales > Rhizobiaceae > Shinella > Shinella sp. PSBB067. The sequence continues at coordinate 70,086 of NZ_CP069303.1, forward strand.
AACACGCGTTCGCTTCTGAAGATATTCGGCAGCTCCCGCATCACCGACCTGACACGACGGATGGAATTCGGCATGCCGACCTATCCGACGCATCCGAAATTCTTCCAGATGCGCTGGTGCTCGATGGGCGATCCGGCCGAAATGAACCAGCTCGTCCTGGGCGAGCACAGCGGGACGCATGTCGATGCGCCCTCGCATTTCGTGCGGGAAGGCGACCCGGCGCGCAAGAACATCGACGAGGTACCGATCGACCAGTTCATCGGCCGGGCCGTAAAGCTCTGTTTCGGTCCGTTCCCGGCCAACAATATCCAGGTTACAGCCGAAGATATCCGCGCCTGGGAAGCCGCCCACATCCCGATCGAAGAGCGCGATATCGTGCTCTTCGACTTCGGCTGGGGCGACAAGTGGGCGACTGGCGAGGCGGGGTTCGATTTTCTCGACAGCTGGCCGGGCCTTTCCCGTTCGGCCGCGGAATATCTGGCGGAAAAGCATGTCAAGCTGGTCGGCACGGATTGCATAAGCCTCGATCCCGGCGACGGCGGCGACGATCTGGCAGCGCACCTCACGCTCCTGCCGCGCGGCATCCTCATTCTCGAGAACGTCTGCAATCTGTCGCAGATCGAGACCGAGAGCTTCTTCATGGCGCTGCCGTTGAATGTCGCAGGCGGCACCGGCGCGCCCGTAAGGGCGATATCGGTGCAAAGCTCCGCGGCAGATGAAACCAGCTAAAGCACGGTCGCCTTCATGCCGCCAAACGGATTTGAAACGGAAACAGAGACGACGATGACTGCCCCACTCGACGGTATTAAAGTTCTGGACCTCTCCCGTTTCATCGCGGGACCGCATTGCACCAAAATCCTTGGCGACATGGGCGCCGACGTCATCAAGGTCGAGAAGGTCGGCTATGGCGATGATGGCCGGCATTTCCCGCCTTTCCAGAACGGCGAGAGCCTCTACGGCATGTCGCTCAATCGCAACAAGCGCTCGATGGTCCTCGACTTCCGGCATGCCGATGCGCCGCAGATGCTCATCGAGCTTGCCAGGCAGGCCGATGTGTTGGTGGAGAACTTTCGACCCGGTACCATGGAACAGATGGGATGCGGCTGGGACGTGCTTCACGCGGCAAATCCTCGACTGGTGATGACGCGCCTGTCGGGCTTCGGCCAGGATGGTCCCTATGCGATGCGGCCGGGCTTCGACGGCATTGCCCAGGCGATGAGCGGCCTGATGTCGCTCGCGGGCGAGCCGGAAGGGCCGCCGATGCTCGCCGGCACATTCTACGTCGACTACATGACCGGGATGTACGGCGCCAATGCCACTGTGGCCGCCCTTTACGCCCGCGAGCGCACCGGCAAGGGGCAGATGATCGACGTCGCCCTGCTCGACAGCGCGGTTTCGATGTTGACGACTGGCCTGTCGTCCCAGGCCGATCAGGGCGTCACGCCGCTGCGAACCGGCAACCGTGACCGCTATTCGTCGCCCGCCAATGTCTTTTCTACCGGGAGCGGCGAATATGTGCTGATTGTGTCCGGCACCAATCCGCTTTTCGCGCGCATTTGCGCCATGATCGGCAAGCCGGAACTGGTACAGGATCCGCGTTTCGAAACGGTGCCGCTGCGCCTCCAGAATGCGGCGGCGATCGAGGACGTCGTCCAGGCCTGGTGCCTGGAGCATGACACGCAAGCCGTCATCGAGGCGCTGAACACCTACGGCATCCCCGCCTGCAAGATCGCCACCATGAAGGACGTGGTCGAAAACCCGCAACTGCATCACAGGGGCCAGCTCGTCGAGATGGAGCATCCGAAGGCCGGAAAGATCACGCTGGCCGGGGTGACGATGCACCTGAGCGACACGCCGCTCGCAATCCGCCGCCCGCCGCCCGTTCTGGGCGAACACACCGACGAAATCCTCGGCGATTGGCTGGGCCTGGATGAGGACGCCATCGAGGCACTGAGGGAAAAGCGGCTCATCCAGATGTGAGCTTTGGAAGGTTGTTCATTCGGACGTGAGCGAAGAGGCTGGAGTTACCAGGCTTCGGCATCCATCGGACGGGGCCCGTTTGACGCCGTTGTGTCGAGCGGAGATGGCGCTTTCGGTGATCGAGGGGCGGTCTCGGAAGCCGCACGCATATTCTTCAATAGGCGATGGCCTTGACGCCATCGACATATATCTGTCCGTACAACTGCCTCACGGCGGCATCAATTTCCTCCAGCCGCTTGGAAACATGAAAGCTCATCAGCTTAGCTGCTTCCGATGCGTCGCCAGAGCGTATTGCGGCGAGAATCTGGCGATGCTCGCTCTGTGTGGTCGAGCGTCCTCGCCGGCTGAGGTCCACCCATCGCACCGGCCGGATGCGCTGGTTCAGGCTACGAAGAACGCGAAGCATCTCATCGTTTCCCGCCATCTGCAAAACCGACTCGTGGAAGGTTTCGTCGAAACAGACGAGGTTCTTGATCGTCTCGTCGTCAGGCGTTGCAGTATCGTCGAGGAATTTTTCCAGGTCGTCGATCGCCTTCGCGCTGCCGTGAGCCGCGGCCAGGCGCGCGCCCTCGGCCTCGATGAGCGCCCGGAACTGATAGAGCTGATAGATGTCCACGGGACTGAGACCACGGGAAAAGAAGCCCTTGGCCGGCTGGACCGTCAGAAAGCCGTCCGTCGATAGCCTGTTCAACGCCTCGCGCAACGGGGTCCGACTGACGCCGAGCCGTCTGGCAACCTCGCCCTCGTTGAGGCGCTCGCCCGGCTTGATCTCAAAGCTGTTGATCATCCCGACAATTTCGTTGGCGATCTGGTCGACGAGGCTCCCGCCTGGCTCCTGGCTCCTGCCGGTAACGAGTTGCATAGGGTCGTCCTTCGCGCCTAGAATCCTGGCCATGTAAAACCTGCCTTCATGTCTATCCGGGGCCTAGGCGACTGCGCGTTTGGCGTGCAGCGTCAATGCCGGGGAAAGTTTGTAGTGACAATACCAGTGTTCATCCAGGAATACAGCTTCGTCTATTTTTCTGATCTTTTCTGGAGCCAGTTCGAGAAGAGCGACAGAAGGTAGTTTGTCGCGAAGAATGCGAACGCGATCAGCAGGTAGACCGGAAGCGGCTGGAATGGTGGCCTGTTTGAAAGCACCGTCGCCCTGTCCAGAAGCTCTGGAACCCCGATTACCACCGTCAACGAAGTCGCCTTGAGGAGCGCGATGAACTGGCTGACCAGCGCCGGCGCCATGCGCCTTACCATCAAGGGGAACTGGATCAGCCGGAACACCTGCACGGACGAAAGCCCTTGTGATTTCCCGGCTTCGATCAACCCTTTTTCTATCGAGTTTAATCCTGCTCTCAGAGTCTCGGCGAGCAACGCAGCCATGAATGCCGAGAGGGCGATGATGCCCGCCTGGAAAGGGGTGAGGGCTATGCCGAGAAACGGCTTCGAGAGAAAGAAGACCCCAAAGATCAGCAGCATCAGCGGGAGCGCTCTCACCAGTTCGATGTAGCCTGCGGCCGGAAGGCTGATGAAAGGGCTGCGGGATGTGCGGGCAGCAGCCAGGAAAATCGCCAGGCAAAACGCAATCGCCCCCGACAGGAACGCAAGCGCGAGCGTTACCCCAAACCCCTTTAGGAGGAAAAGCAGGATGCTGCCGCGCAAAAGCCAGTCAAGTTCGAACATGGTCACCTTCCCATCCGCGTCCGGGCCTCGAAATATTTGAAAGCTGCCGCCGTAGGGATATTGAACAGAAGGTAGATCGAGCCCGCCGTCAGGAAGACGACGTCATAGGCGAACGTCCGCGCGCCCAGAAGATTTGCCGTTCCAAGGACATCGGTCATGGAAATCGCGGCTCCGAGCGATGTGTTCTTGATGATATTGATGGTCTCCGATCCGAGCGGAGGCACCACTATTGAAATGGCCTGTGGAAGGATGACGTAGCGCATGGCTTGACCACGACTCATTCCTGACGAAATGGCGCTTTCGAACTGCCCGCGCGGAAGGGACTCGATGCCGCTGCGAATGAACTCCGTCATCATCGCGCCGCCGTAGAGGCCCACGCCCCAAACGACCGAGGCGAAGTTCGAAAGGCGGATTCCCAATTGCGGAAACGCAAAGAACAGAACGAAGATGATCACCAGCGGCGGGACATTGCGGAAGAACTCGACATAGGCCGCCCCGACGAAACGGAGCGTCATATTTTGAGAGGTCCGCATCACGCTCATCACGAGCGCAATCGTGACGGCGACGATCCAGGAGATGACGGCGAGCTGGAATGTCGTCCAAATGCTCCAGACAAAAAGATCTCGGTATTCGCTCAATACGCTCCAGGTCATCCGTGCACCCATCCTATATCTGCGACCGCCATTCTCTGGAGCTCACAGCATTTTCGACAAAAAGACGCGGGTCCGCTCATGCTTCGGTTTTGAAAAGAACTGATCAGGCGGGCTGTCCTCGACGACGCTGCCGCCGTCGAGAAGGATGACCCTGTCCGCGACCTCGCGCGCGAACCCCATTTCGTGCGTGGCGACGAGCATCGTAATCCCTGTGTGTGCGAGGCCGCGCATGACGTCGAGCACCTCGCGAACCATCTCCGGATCAAGAGCGCTGGTCGGCTCATCGAAAAGCAGCACTTTGGGCTGCATTGCAAGCGCCCTTGCAATCGCGACCCGCTGCTGTTGTCCGCCGGACAGGGAACCGGGGCGGGCATTGTGCTTGTCGCCGATGCCCACCCGATCGAGCAGTTCCTTGGCTCTCTTGACGGCTTCGGCCTCGGGGACCTTCTTGACCTTGATCGGGGCCAGCGTCACGTTCTCAAGCACCGTCATGTGGGGATAAAGATTGAACTGCTGGAACACCATGCCGATCTCCTGGCGTATAGCGCGGATGTCGGTCGACAGCAGTTCGATCGCCACTCCGTTTACGCGGACTGAACCCGAATTGATCGTCTCGAGCCGGTTGATACAGCGGATGAGCGTGCTTTTGCCGGATCCTGAAGGCCCGACGACAACGACGACCTCGGCTTCGTTGATCGTGAGATTTATGTCCCGCAAGACGCTGTAGGCGCCATAGTTCTTGAAGACATTGATAAACTCGACGCAGAGCGTTTTCGACATAGGATCCCCTTCTGTTTCGCCTGCTTGTCAGTCAAACCGGAAGCCTCAGCCCATCCATTGACTGACCGGCACGGCTGATTGCTCGAGAGGCTGCGATATTACGTCGATCAATGCGGGGCCGTCGAACTGGATCGCCTGCTTCACGATGTCGTCGAGGAGCGAAGGATCCTCCACGCGCCAGGACTTGATTCCATAGGCCTCCGCGATGCGCGCATGATCGGTGCGGGTGAAGTCGACCGAGAAGTACCGTTCCCCGTAGCCCTCTTTCTGGCTCGCCTTGATCCAGCCGAAGGACGAGTTTGAAAACACGATCATGAGAAGCGGGATACGCCTGCGGACGATCGTCTCGAGTTCACCCACGGTGAATGCGAAGCTCCCGTCGCCCATGACCGATACGCACTTCGACGTCGGCCGGCCGTGCCACGCGCCGATTGCAGCAGCAAGGGAGTAGCCGAGAGCGCCCTGTGCGCGGTTGGTAATGAAGTGCCGTCCGGCAAGCGGGAAGGCGTAATATCCGGAGAAATAGGGGCAGGGCGTACCGGGATCGGCTGCGATGATCGCGTCGTTCGGAAGATGCGTCTGGAGCGAACGGAGAATACGCTCGGGCCGGATGGGACGGTCGAGGCTTTGGGCAAGCGCGTTGAAGTTGCGCCATTTCTTCTCCCGAAGCGAGTCGAGCCGCGCGACGATGTCGGCGCGGTTCCTCCGGATCGAGGAGGGTAGGCGCCCGGTGACTTCCTTGACAAGGGCCGCGAGCGCAAGCTTGGCGTCCGCGACGATCCCGGCCGAACATCTGTAGTTGGCGCCGATGACCATAGGATCGATGTCGATATGTACGATCGGTACGTTGCGGGCCGGAACGCGCCAGTGTTCCGTCGATGTCGAGCCCGCGCGGCATCCGATGAAGATGACGGTGTCCGCCGCCGTCACGATTTCGCGCGTCTGCTCCACACCGCCGTTCGTGCCCACAACACCGACCGAAAGCGGATGCGCATCCGAAATAACGCCATGGCCGCTGACTGTGAAGGCGACCGGGATATCCAGCGCCGTCGCAAACTGGTCGAGCTCGTCGGTCGCATCCGCCAGCAAAACGCCCCCGCCGCAGATGATGAGAGGGGATTTCGCTGCAAGAATGACATCTGCTGCCGCAGCCACGAGATCCGGATCAGGTGCCGTACGAAACGCGGGATACCGGCCGTGCTCGGGCTGGGCCCATACGGTGCTGGCGCTGAGGCTCTGCTTCTGCAGGTCATACGGCAGTCCGATATGGGCGGAGCCGGGCTTTCCCGTCGTCATGGAACGGAATGCCGCGCGAAATGCGCCGGGAATCTGCTCGACATGGTCCAGTACGGTATTCCATTTCGTCAGAGGCCGGAAAAGGGCTTCCTGATCCAGCTCCGTCAACGGGTATTTGCCGCGCGCGGTTACAGGCACGTCGCTTGTGATGGCGAGCACCGGAACCGACGACTCATTCGCTTCGACGAGGCCCGGCAGGATGTAGGTGGCGCCGCCGCCGCTCGGCCCCTCGCATACCCCCGGCTTGCCGGTGACGCGGGCATATGCATCGGCCATGTAGGCCGCGCTGCGTTCGTCGCGGGTGAGAACGTGCTCTATACCATGATCGAGCCGCGCCAAGGCGTCGTAGAACGGTAGGCTCGTGTCGCCGCAAAGCCCGAAAACATGCGTGACGTCATGCTCCTTCAGGGTGAGAACCGCCGCCTCTGCCCCGTTGATCACGGTATTGTCTCCGTCCGCTTGCAGGCCTGCCGAGGAATTGTTCTTTGTAAGACTCACCGTCATTGCTCCTGATTAAGACCGCTGAACACTAAGCGGCATACTGTTTACGGGCAGGCCTGACCTTGCAGTTCGCGATTCAGCTGCCGACGTGAAGGGGCGTCACCAGACTGCGCAATGCCGCCAGAATGCTGGGCACAACCGCCTTGCTTGTCCTCGGATTGTCCGATGGCTTGTTTCGGATGGTAAGAGACAGGGATGAGACATCCGACTCCAGTTCGACGGTGTGAACCGCACCGCTCGCCGAGGGATCCGCCCAGACCTCGACCGTAGTTCTGTCGTAGCCAATTCCGGCCAAGCTCAATGAAACCGCGACATTGAAGTGTCGAGGGAAAGCCTCGGCGGCTTCTCGCGCGGTTCCGCTGAAAACCCTCACAGGGTCCTTGGGCGGCGCTTCTTCGAAGTGAAGGCCCTGCCGGCGGACATACTCCTCCCCTGCAAGGGAGTCCGGCTTCTGATGGGAGCTGTGACGAACAGAGGTAATGGTCCCCTCCGCGGCAACGCGAATCGCGTCAAAGCCCGGAAACGCACCAGTTGCTATCTGAATACGGGCGCCCGTACGTGCTGCCTCCGCAATCATGTCCGGGAAATCCAGAATGCCTGCGGCACTGACGCAAATCATGGAGCGGCCAGCGTCGATGACGGCGCGAGCGATCTCGGGAAAAGCAGCGGCCGTCGTACATTCGATCACAACATCGACTTGCCCGACGATCTCATGCAGGTCGAGCACGCGGAGCACGGGCGAAAGCAGGGCCGCGGCCTCGGCTGCCTTCTCGGTGTCACGCGAAGCGACCGCATGGAGTGTTACGCCCGGGATATCGCCGGCGACAAGGCGCGCGGCAACTCCGCGCCCGACATTGCCGAAGCCGACAATCCCCACCTTTAGATCAGGTCGCGCGTTCACAACTGCAGCCCCCTGACCGGTGCACTCACCAGATCGATGTAGGGTCCGATATCGGGGCTCGCCCAAAGCGCGCCCGCCGTTCTTTCAAGTCTCTCGACGTGATCGGCATCGAAGACTGACCCGGCGAGTGCGCGGAACTTTCCGGAAAGCTCGTCGGCGGTCATCGGCGCCTCGGGATAGCCGCGCGCGATATCCTGCCGGCGCGAATATACTCGCCCGTCCCTGGTCTTGATTTCGAGAATTGTCGCGTAGAAATCGGGGAACAATGGATCGAGCACCGGATCCGACGTTACGGAAACGACCTCGCATAGCCGTTGCAAGGCCGGGTTCCCGATACGGCGGTCAACGAAGATATCCTCTACCCGGAGACGGCCGTTGCTGAGCGTGACGGGAAGGATGTACTGCGCGCAATGGCTCTTCAATGGATTTCCATCGACGCAGTGGATGCCTTCCTTCGGGAAGCGCATGACGATCGACTCGACGTCATCCGGAGTGATCCCGGATTCGTCCATGATGCTGTGGAGTGCGTCGAGCGCAGGATGCAGAAATGCCACGCAGGAATAGGGTTTGATGGCCATTTCCATGACACCGTCCCATGCGGATCCCAGATCCCGGACCAGCAGTTCCGGGGAGGGCTTGCGGCTGAATGCGTTGAAGATGGTATGTCCGTGGTCGAAAATGCCGGATGGACCGCCGAACCCCTTCCTGGCGAGAAGACCCGCCGTCACTCCATTGCGTGCCGCCACGCCCATCTGGAAGGGGCGGGCATTTTCGGTAGGATCGCTTTCCCAAGCCATCATGCCGGATGCCTGGCAGGCCGCAAGGCCAAACGCCCTCACTGTCGCCTCCCGGTCGAGACCGAGAAGATAGGCCGATGCGGCCGTGGCGCCGAAAGCGCCGCAAACCGCTGACGGATGGAAGCCGAGCGCATATTGCTCCGAGGGACCGAGCGCGATCGACACCCGGTATTCAACCTCAAGGCCAAGCGCCACAGCCGCGATGAACTGCGAGCCCTCGATGCCGAGGCCCTCCCCGAGAGCCATCGCGGTTGGGATCATGACGGCAACGGGGTGGAGAATACCTTCCGGATGGTGCGGCTCCACATCGCAGGCATATCCCATCGTGCCGTTGGCCAGCGCAGCCATGACGGGCGAGGTTTTGAAACCGTGTCCAACGACGCTGGCGACCGGGTTGCCGCCCTGCTCCCGCGCGAAGTCCGCGATGATCCGCCCCGTGGAATATTCCACATTTGCGGCGGCAACCAGCGCAGCCGTGCCATCGACAACAAGCGTCCCGGCCATGTCCCGCACGGCCGCCGGCAGGTCGTCTGCCCTGAAGGAAGCCACGAATTCCGCGAGCTTGTTGGTCATCGCCGCCACAGTCTCTTGCGCCATATGTGATCTCCCAGATTTCCAAGGCCGTGCCGCGAGGATACGGATCACCGGGACCTTGTCAATACAGGTCTGTATTCAGGTCTATATTATTTCTGGTGGCGGTGAATTGACAGCGCCGCAATTGAATGCGAGCCTGAATTCAGGCGGTAATGTAGACGAAGAAGCTGCATTTCGTCACGCCCGCGAGGTCGCGGCCCTGCCGTCCGCCTTCGGGCCGGATCAGCAAAAATCCAGAGGAGAATACCGAGATGAAAAAGATAGTCATGGCGCTGGCATTGGCGGCGAACCTCCCCCTCACACCCGTGCACGCCGCGGACAAACTCACCGAAATCAAAGAACGCGGCTACATGATCGTCGCCGTGCGCAACGACTCGCCCCGCTTCGGATCGATCAACCCCGAGAACAACGAGATCACGGGCTTCGACGTCGATATTACCAATGCAATCGCCGAGCAGATCCTCGGTGAGAACGCCAAGGTGGAGTTCGTTCCCGTCGCCCAGGCCGGCCGCATTGCGTCGGTGACGACCGACCGCGTGGACATGGTCGCGGCGACCCTCTCGATAACGAACGACCGGTTGCGCGAGGTCGACTTTTCCAACGTTTACATTCGTGTCGGTCAGTCCCTGCTCGTTCCCCAGGATTCCAAGGTCAATGACGTGAACGACCTTCAGGATGCCACGGTTTGCGCTCCGCTTGGATCGACCCCTGAAATGGTCATTCGCAATCGGTTGCCAAAGGCGCAGGTCCTCGCGCTGAACGGAGATTCCGAAGGGCTGATGGCGATCAAGGCCGGCAGGTGCGACGCATATTCCACTGGCTTTCTCTCGCTCATGGACCTCGCAAAGGCCGACCCGAGCGTTCGCCTGGCAGGAAAGCCGTTCACCTATGAAACATTCGGTCTCGCCTTCAAAAAGGGAGACAACAGCCTCCGGGAAGCCGTCGATGCGGCGCTGACGGGGATCGACAATAACGGCAAGTACGATGATGCATACCGGAAATGGATTGCCGAGACTCTGCCCGCCGATCGTGAAGAATGGCTCGGCCTGCCCCCTACCGAAGCCGCCGAACGTTATGCCGCTTCGCTGACCTCCAAATAGAGAGGGCCGATGTCCACCGGATGGAGTGAGGTGCATCCGGTGGACGGGCTCAAGCCAGGAACTAAGGCAGTCGAGAACCGGTGCAATCTGCCGTTCGCGCCACGATCATTCAGAAACGTGATCTCCTGGACGACGTGATTGATGATCATGAGGCAAAGAGAATGACAGGCCTGCCGACAGCCCTCGCGCACGGATCCACTTCGCTGAGGTTCTTGGCGCAATCAGTAAGGCGATGAGCGCAAGGAAGCCGCGATTGGTAAACGGCTTGGCCGGATCGACCGCAGCATCAGCGCCTCGAACGGGAGATAGCGTCCCTGGAGATCGTTTATACCGCCGAAAACTCCACTTATGTGCGATCCAATGGCGGATATGAGAACGCCCAGTCCGGGACCGCGTATCTACTGCAGGAGGCGGAAACGATGCCCTTGCAGTCCCTTTGCGGTTACCGGGAAGGATATCAATCGTCCCGCTTCCTGCCCTTGTGACAAGGATGTAACGAAAACCCTGTCCAGGGCCGGTCCTCCGAAACACATCATCGACGGGGCGGATACCGGGAGCTGCATTTTCTCGAGAAGGTGGCCCTTGTCGGAAAATCTGTTGAGGCATCCGGCGGAGGCGCCGGCGCTCCAATAGCAGCCGTCGCGATCGACGGTGCCGCCATCCGGGCGTCCGTCGTTTTCTCCAGGACGCGCGATGACACGGCCTTTCGAAAGACCGCCGTCGATGGGGTCATAGTCGAAGACCCGGAGGATCTGCCCGCGGCTGTCCGAATGGAACATCCGGCGTCCGTCCGCCGACCATGCGAGGCCGTTGGATGTGTAGAGCCCGTCGATCATGCGGGTGCAGCGCCCATCGCGATCAATGCGGTAAAGCGCGGCGTCGGGCGCGCGGGGATCGGAGAGGTTCATGCTGCCGACCCAGAAGCGGCCTTCGGGGCTGGCCTTGCCGTCGTTGAGACGGTTGTCTGGCCGATCGGGTTCGGGCGTTACGAATAGGGTCAGCCTGCCGGTGTCGAGATCGAGCAGGTGGACGCCGCTCCTGAGGGCCACGATCGCGCCGCCGCCTTCGCAGAGTGCAAAGCTGCCGATGGTTTCAGGCATGGTCCAGATCCGGGTTTCTCCGGTTCCCGGATGGGTGCGGATCAGCGCCGGGTGCGACATGTCGACCAGCCAGACGCAGCCGCTATCCGCGTCCCAGAACGGGCTTTCCGGCGCAATGAGACCGTCCAGATGAGATTCGCAAGCCACGACCTTGCTATGGATGACATCCACGCTTCCCGGCGTGTCGGAGAGCCGCCGCATCGCACTATCCTTTGAGTACTTTGCCATGCCCGCGGCCGGTCGGCCGTCGGCTGGCGTCAGGTTTTGGTTGCATCATCAAGGGCGATGACGGCAGCGGCATTGGCAAGCGAGGTCGCCAGCGTGTTGATCGCGCCGGTGCGCAGCGCGCCGAGAATGATGGCGGTCTTCGTAGCTTCCGAGGCGATCGCGATCACATTGTTGATGCCGCGCAGTTCCTGCAGGGAAAGGCCGATAACCCTGCCTTCGATCATGCCGCCGAGGCTTCGTCCGTCGATCGAAATGAAATCATGGCCCATGACGTCGCCCACGGTGCCGGCGACGCGCGCCTGGGTGAGCTCCTGCGGCGTGAAAAGCCCCATCCGGATGAGATTGCTGTCTTCCGAGAGATCGCCAAGCCCGACGAGCGCGACATCTGCGCGGCGTGCGCAGTCAAGCGTTTCCTTGACCGTCTCGTTGCGCAACAGCGCTTCCTTCAGCTCACGGGTCGCCACGATGGCCGGCGCGTAGAGCGTCTTGCTGCGCCCGCCGAAACGTTCCTCCAGCCGCCGCGCGATGTGATCGGGATTAAGCGTCGCAGCGCCGTGCACCGAGCCGCCGATCGAGGGCGCGAAGATGACCTTGCGGGGTGTCGGTGAACTTGGCGCCTCGGTGATCGATGCGACATTGCGGCCCATTCCGACGGCGACGGTCATGCCATCGGTCAAAATCTGGTCGAGATAGGCCGCCACGAGGGCGCCGGTCGTGCTGCGCTGGGCCTCCTCTGAGGGCTGGTTGATGGCGACGAGGAGCTTCGTCAGGCCGAAGCGCCGCTGAAACTCCGCTTCGAATTGCCATGCGAGATTGGGATTGGCGCGGATCTGGATGCTGACGATGCCCGTTTCCCGAGCGCGCTTCAGGACCCTGCTGATCCGGGAGCGGGACATGTTGTATCGCCGCGCCAGCTCTTCCTGCGTCACCTCCTGCAGGTAATAGAGCGCGGCGATCTCGGTCGACTGATCGATATCCAAATCACTCATTGTCGTTGTTTTGACCATCTGACAGCATCCGTCGGGGCAGGAGGGAAGATGCCGGGGTATCAGAAATCGGTTGAAAAAGACAAGATATCGGCAAGTCGGGGAATGGAGGTCTGCGCGCCCGGCAGCGTACAGGCAAGGCTTCCCGCCACGACGCCGCGTCTCACGGCAGTTGGAAAATCGCTTCCCCCGTCGAGCGCGGCAGCGAATGCACCGACGAAACTGTCTCCTGCGCTGGTTGTGTCCACCGGAACGATCTTCGGCGCAGGAATCTCAAGCAGGATGCCTTCATGCCATGCCTGCGCTCCCTTGGAGCCTAGCGTCACGATGGCGCTGCAGCCATAGGTGCGATGCAGCCCTTCGGCAGCCTCGGTAGGCCCGCTGACCGAAAGCCCGACCGCCTCGGCGACGATCATCGCCTCGTGCTCATTGACCACGAGAACATCAAGCACCCTCAGCGTCTCCTCGGGAACGCGCTGAGCCGGGGCGGCGTTGAGCACGGTCCTTGCGCCGCGTCGGCGCGCCAGGACGACGGCGGCGAAGTTTTCCGGCAGTGCCACCTCCATCTGGAAGACGAGCGTATCCCCTTCACCGAATTCGAGCGCTTCGAGCTGCGCCACGCGGGTATCGAGGTTGGCGCCTGCGGCTGCGATCACCGTGTTCTCGCCGTCGGCGGCGACCGTGACGAGGCAAAGCCCGGTCATCCGGTCCGATCGGGCAAGATGCGACAGGTCGACGCCTTCGGCTTTCAGCAAGGCGGTTGCAAGCTCGGCGTGCTCGTCGCGCCCGACCGTGGCCACATGGACGACTTTCGCGCCGGAGCGCGCCGCCGCAAGCGCCTGATTGCCGCCCTTCGACCCGGGCACGAGCGCATAGTCCGGACAGGCGAGCGATTCACCGGGGGAGGGGATGCGTGAGACATTGGTCACGAGATCCAGGGCAACGGATCCAAAGACAACGATCATGGCGTCTACCTTCTGCGGATGGCCGGCCCGGACATGCCGGGCCGGCCGGTCTCAGCCATTACTTGTTGCGGAACGCGAGGAGGGAATCGACGTTCTCTGCGGTGACCGGGGTCCACGGAACATTGTAGTTGGCGGCCTTGCCGTCAGCGAACGGCATGTCCGGATACTGGGTCCAGACGTCCGACTGCGGCTCGTAGCTGGGGTCGGCGAGCTTGGCGGCAACGTCGAGGGAGCCCATCGCCTGCGCGCGGGCGTCCTGCAGGATGGAGGTCATCTCGCCGGACTTGACCGAAAGCAGCGCGTCCGTGATGCCGTCGATTCCGGCGATCGCGAAGTCGCTGACGTTCAGGCCCTGGCTCTTGATGGCTTCGATCGCGCCGAGCGCCATTTCGTCGTTCTGGCCGATGACGCCGGCGATCTGGCCCGGATAGCGGGTCAGCCAGTTTTCCATCAGGGCCTGTGCTTCCGCACGCGACCAGTTGGCGGTCTTGGTTTCAAGAACCTTGACGTCCGGGCATTCGGCGAGCGCCTTGTCGTTGCCTTCGCTGCGCTGGATCTGCGCGGAGATGCCGATCGGGCCCTGGATGACGACGACATTGCCCTTGCAGCCGATCTTGTCGAGCACGGCCTTGGCTTCCATGTAGCCCGACAGGGTATCGTCGGAGCCGACATAAGAGGACAGGAGGTCCGTGTTGGCGCGGGTGTTCGTGCCGACGACCGGGATATTGGCGTCATGTGCCATCTTGACAGCCGTCGCGCCGGCATCGGCGTCGATCGGAGCGAAGATGATCGCCTGGTACTTCTGGCTGATCATCGTTGCGAACTGCTCCTGCTGGACCAGCGGGTCGTAGCGGCCGTCGAAGACCGTGACCTCGACCTTGCCGTTCTTGACGGCCGGGCTTTCCTGGACGGCAGCAGCCCAGAGCTGCATGAATTCGGCCTTGAGGCCGTAAAGCGATACGCCGACCTTGATGGGGTCTGCGGCGCTGGACAGGCTGGTCATCGCTGACAAGGCGAGTGCGCTGACAATACCGAGTTTAAGAAGTCTCATTGCGGTTCCTCCCGTTGGGTTGTTACATGGATGGTAAGGTGGGCATGTTGCCCTTCACTCGGCCTCTTTCTGGCGAGAGCTGTCGATCATGACGGCCAGAACGATGATCAGGCCCTTGATGATCTGCTGGTAGTTCGAGTCGACCCCAAGCAGGTCGAGCCCGTTGTTCATGACGGCGATGATGAGGGTGCCGAACAGGGTGCCCGTCACCGAACCGGTGCCGCCCGACAGGCTGGTACCGCCGATGACGACCGCCGCGATGGCGTCCAGTTCATAGGAGACGCCGGCCTGCGTCAGGCCGGAGCCCGTGCGCGCTGCAAGAAGCAGGCCGGCAAGCGCTGCCGTCACGCCGGAGATCATGAAGACCGAGAGGCGGATGCGCGAGACGCGGATACCCGATGTGTTCGCCGCGCGCGGGTTGCCGCCGACCGCATAGACATGCCGGCCATACCGCGTCTTGCTCAGCACCCACCAGGAAACGGCGAAGACGACGAGCAGAACGAGAATAGGGGCGGGCACGCCGAGCACGTGGCCGGTGCCCATCCAGCGAAACTCCGGCGTCAGGCTCGGGACGGGCTTGCCGCCGGTATAGAGCATGGCGAGCCCTCGCGCGGAGGATAGCATGCCCAGCGTGACCACGAAGGAGGGAACGCGGAAGCGCGTCACGACGATGCCCGAGACGGTGCCGCACAGAAGGCCGATGACGAGACCGACGGCGATCGCGACGAGCGCAGGATAGGGGGTGCCCGACACGCCCGCGACCGGCGACGTCGTCGCGAAGCTCGCGCCGACGATGCCCGCAAGGGCGACGACGGATCCGACGGAAAGGTCGATGCCGCGCGTCAGGATCACGAAGGTGAGGCCGATCGCCAGGATGCCGTTGATCGAGGACTGGCGCAGCATGTTGAGGAGGTTCTGCGACGTCAGGAAATAGGGCGAGATGACCGTCAGAAGGGCGCACAGCACGAAGAAGGCAATGATGATGCCGTAGTCTCGCAGAAGGCGGCCGGGCAGCGGAACCGCCGATACTTTCGGACTGCTGCCGGGAGCGGTTTGGTTCTGGGTATTCATCGTCCTATCCACTTTGTTCTTTCGATGCGGTGCCGGTAGCCTGCCCCGATCTCATGCCGCCAGATGAAGAAGGGTTTCCTGATTGGCCTCGGCACGGGCGACGGTGCCCGAAACGTGGCCGTCCCGGATCACCACGATGCGGTCGGACATGCCGAGGACCTCCTCGACTTCGGACGAGACCATGATGATGGACCCGCCTGCCTGGGCGAATTCCGACATCAGCGCGTAGATCTCGCGCTTGGCGCCGACGTCGACGCCGCGTGTCGGTTCGTCCAGAAGGAGGATTCTGGGCTTGGTGAGATGCCAGCGCCCCATCACCACCTTCTGCTGGTTGCCGCCCGAAAGGGCGGTGACGGCCAGTTGATCGGATGCGGTGCGGATGCGGAACTTGGCGATCATCTCCTTCGCCAGGCTCGTTTCACGACGCTTGTCGACGACGCCGATGGTGTTGGTGAGCGTGGGCAGGATCGCCAGGGAGATGTTGCTGCGCACGCTCGAATGCATGATGAGGCCGCTCTGCTTGCGGTCTTCCGTCACCAGCCCGAAGCCGGCGGCCATGGCATCCTGCACGGTCGCGATCGACATCTGCTTGCCGTCGAGATCAATCCGTCCCGTCCAGCCGCTGTAAAGTCCGAACAGGCATTCGAGTATTTCCGTGCGGCCGGCGCCCATCAGGCCGTAAAGGCCGAGGATTTCGCCCTGGCGCAGATCAAGGTTGATGTCGGTGAGCCGGCCCGGGCGGTAGAGGCCGGTCACGGAGAGGATCGTGTGTTCGCCCGGCGTGCTGGTCTTGACATACTCTTCGGCGAGTTCACGCCCGGCGATCATGCGGATCAGCTCGTTGCGGCTGATATCCGCCATCGCGCCGGAATCGACATAGGCGCCATCGCGGAACACTGTGTAGTCGTCGGCGATGTCGAAGACCTCGCTCAGGCGGTGCGATACGTAGATGATGCCCTTGCCGCGCGCCTTGAGGCGCCGGATTACCGCGAAGAGATGATCGGCTTCGGCAACCCCGACCGCCGACGTCGGCTCATCCATGATGATGATCTCGGCATCGCGCCCGAGCGCCTTGGCAATCTCGACAAGCTGTATCTGTGCGACAGACAGGTTGCCCATCGAGGTCTGCGGGGCCAGCTCGAAGCCGAGTTCGTCCAGCAACGCCTTGGCGCGCCTGTTCATCGTGGCGAAATCGACGGTGCCGAACCGGGTCAGCGGCTCGCGGCCGAGGAATATGTTTTCGGCAACGGTGAGGCCGCTTACCGGGCTCAGTTCCTGCTCGATGATCGATATGCCGGCTGCTAGGGCCTCTGCGGGATTGGCGAAATCGACTTCCTGGCCGCGCAGGCGGACGACGCCGCCGTCACGCTGGTGGATTCCCATGATGATGGAGAGGAAGGTCGACTTGCCGGCGCCATTGCCGCCGCAGAGCGCATGAACGGAACCCGGGCGAAGAGCGAACCGGCCGTTCACCAGCGCAGCCACGCCGCGGAACGACTTGGTAAGCTCTGTCACATCCAGCAAAAGGCCGGCTTCGGCCCGCTCTTCGGGTGACGATGCGGACATTCTCTCCTCCCGTATCGCGGAATCCTCGATTTCCGCGGGGCGCATGGGAATTTGCATTCCATCTGCGCATTCGTTCATTACATATGATCGTTCATTCTGAAAAAAGTCAACAGATGTGCGGCAGGAAAATGCCGACCGCATCGCGTTCACGTGGATATGGTGCGATTTTCGTCTATTATTGAACGTGGACTTGGCGGTATTCTTCCTTGGCGGCCTGGGTGGGCCGGAATTCCTTAAATGGGGAATAGAGAATATGTGCAATATAAAAAAATAATTGCACAAAATATCATAACCGCCAGGGGCGTTGAGTGTGTTTCGCGTATTGAATAATGTTTCTTGACATTTGTCGACTGTTATCTGATTTTTGTCGAAATGAGGAGGAGGTTGTCATCGTCGTCGATGAGTCCGACTCGTGCCGTTTCCTTAACGAGGTATGACGATATGACGGATGCTGCCCCCCAGATTGATCTCAATTTCCCGCTTGCGGGCAAGGTGGCCCTGGTGACCGGTGGGGCTTCGGGCATCGGCGCGGCCATGGCTGAAGCCTTCGCCGGCAAGGGAGCGCGTGTCGCCGTTCTCGATATCAACGAGGAGGCCGCGCGTGCACAGGCGGGCCGTCTGGCGGGCGACGCCAAGCCCTTCGTCTGCGACGTGTCCGATCCCAAATCGGTCAACGCCGCCGTTTCGGGCGCGCTGTCGGCGTTTGGCAGCATCGATATCGCCGTCAACAGCGCCGGCGTCGTCTTCCTTGCACCTGCCGAGGATTTGCCGCTCGACTATTGGGACAGGACGATCGACATCAATCTCAAGGGCAGTTTCCTCGTGACGCAGGCCGTCGGCCGGGCGATGATCGCGGCCGGCAAGGGCGGAAAGATTATCAACCTCGCTTCGCAAGCGGGCACGGTAGCCATCGAGGAACACGTCGCCTATTGCGCATCCAAGTTTGGAGTCATCGGCATGTCGAAGACCTTCGCCGCCGAGTGGGGCAAGCATGGTATCTGCGTCAACACGTTGTCTCCGACGATCGTTCTGACGGAACTCGGCAAGAAAGCCTGGAGCGGGGAGAAGGGGGAGGCGGCGAGGAAGCGCATTCCCGCGGGACGCTTCGCCTATCCGGAAGAGATTGCCGCCGCAGCCGTGTTCCTCGCATCCGCCGGGGCGGACATGATCAACGGCGCCGATCTTCTGATCGACGGCGGCTACACGATCCTCTGACGGTCCATACGACACACATGGGAGATAACATGCAGAGGTTCATCAACAATCCTGACGAAGTGGTCGAAGACACGATCAAGGGGTTCGTCAAGGCCCATTCCGATCTCGTGCGGCTTGCCGACAATCCGCGGGTCGTTGTCTCGAAACATGCGCCGGTCAAGGGCAAGGTCGGCATCATCACGGGCGGCGGATCGGGCCACGAGCCGGCCTTCGTCGGCTATACGGGCAGGAACATGCTGGACGCCGTGGCGGTCGGCGAGTTGTTTTCGTCCCCCACCGCCAAGAGCTTCGCCGACGCCATGCGGGAAGCCAATGGCGGCAAGGGCGTCGTCTGCCTCTACGGCAACTATGCCGGCGACAACATGAACGTGAAGATGGCCGTCCGGCTGGCCGAGAAGGAGGGCATCGAGGTTGCTACCGTCGTTGCCAACGACGACGTCTGCTCGGCGCCGGCTGAAGAGCGGCACAAGCGCCGCGGCGTTGCGGGCGAGATTTTCATGTGGAAAGTCGGTGGTGCCAAGGCGGCCACCGGCGCAAGCCTCGAAGAGGTTCGTGCCACCGCGCAAAGGGCGATCGACAATTGCCGCTCGGTGGGGGTCGGGCTCGGCCCCTGCACGCTGCCGGCCGTCGGGCACCCGAACTTCCGGATTGAACCGGGCACGATGGAAGTCGGCATCGGCCATCATGGCGAGCCGGGCGTCCGGGTGGAGCCGCTCAAGAGCGCGGACGAAGTGGCCAGAAGCATGTGCGCCATCGTCCTCGACGATCACAATCTGCCGGCCGGTAGCGAGGTCGTGGTTCTCGTCTCCGGCCTCGGCGCAACGCCGCTGAACGAGCTCTACATCCTGAACGACACGATCGAGCGTGAGATCACGGCCAGGGGCCTGACCATCCACAGGACCTTCGTGGGCAATTATTTCACATCGCTCGAAATGGTAGGCGCGACGCTGACGGTCATGGCGCTCGACGCCGAGCTGAAGGCGCTCATCGATGCCGATGCAAGCTGCACGGTCGCATTGTGAGCGAGGGACTTATCATGCAGACATTCGACAATCCCTCGGCCGGCTCCATCGTCCTGTCGATCGCCGATAGGATCATCGAGAACCGGGCCTATCTCAGCGAGATCGACGGCAAGATCGGGGACGGTGACCATGGTGTCAACATGGCGAAGGGCTTCGGCATTGCGGCCGACCGGCTGAAAGGCACGTCTTCCTCGCTCGCGGATGCACTGGATACGCTTGGCAACGTGCTCATGACGGAGATTGGTGGTTCCATGGGCCCTCTCTACGGCGTCATGTTCACCGAATTCGCCGGGAAACTTCAGGGCGCCGCCGCCGTCGATGCGGATGCCTACAGCCGCATGCTGCATGCCGGGCTCGAAGGCATCCAGTCGATCGGTTCGGCCAAGGTCGGCGACAAGACCATGCTCGATACGCTGGTGCCAGCCGTGGAGGCCTTCGACGCGGCGCATGCAAAGGGAGATTCGTTCGGCGATGCGCTTCTCCGTCTCGTCGAGGCCGCGGAAGCCGGTCGCGATTCGACCCTTGATCTCGTGGCGAAAATCGGCCGCGCAAGCCGCCTTGGCGACCGCTCGCTCGGAGTTCTCGATGCCGGTGCGACCTCCTGCGCCCTCATTTTGAAAGAACTGTCGCTCGGGGCACGTACCCGGCTTCGGTGAGGAACGCCGGCCGACGCGGCCGGATCCGGTATGGTATCTCCCAAGACAGCGTGGCCGCGTTCATCGTGACGCGGTCACGCCCTTATTCCGGGCAGGGCGGTTGCAAAGCGTTGACGTTGCTTCCATCCTAGCCACCGGTGAATGAAGGAGCTGCACAGATCCATGACGTTGGTGCGTAAAGGCGGCGCAGGCAGGAACGGAAGCATGGAGCGGCTCAATGCGATGCCGCTGCGCTATGGCGATGACCCCTATGTGTGGGCCTGCTGGCTCTATTACGAAGACGGAATGACTCAGGGCGAGATCGCCGATGCGATGGGGGTATCGCGCGCCACCGTCAACAACTACCTCGCCGACGCGCGCGAGAAGGGCATCGTCAAGATATCCCTGGAGCCGGCCCGTCTCGCATCGCTCACCGTCGCACAGCAACTCAAGAGCCATTTCGGCCTCCTGGATTGCCTTGTGGTGCCGAGCGATGAAAGCGGACGGTCGCTGATCGACAGGCTGGGCGCCGCCGGTGCCCAGGCGCTGCCCAACCTGCTCAAGGCCGGCGATACCGTGGCTGTCGCCTGGGGACGGACGGTGCTCGCGATCGGTGAGCACATGAAGGACAGCACGCTTCAGGATATGACGGTCGTGCAGGCGACCGGCGGAATGAACGCCAGCTTTGCCTATACGCCCGAGCTGTGCGCTGCGAAGATCGCCGATGCGCTCGCAGCGCGCTGCGTGAACCTGACGGCGCCTGCCATTGTCGCCACGGCGGAGTTGCGCCATCTGCTGCTCGACGAGCCACTGCTCAAGGAGCAGTTTTCCACGCTCGATCAGGCCAACCGCATCGTTTTCGGCGTATCGTCCCTGCGTCCCAACTCCACCATTCACACCAGCGGCCTGCTGGAGCCGGCCTCGCTGCAGCATTACCTCGCGCATGGTGTCGCCGGTGTCGTCGCCGGGCGTTTCATCGATGAAAAGGGCCGGCCGGTTCCAGGCCCGCTCGATGAGCGCACCATCGGCATTTCCCTCGACGCGCTTCGGCGGATCGGTACGCGCATCGGCGTCGCCGGTGGTTTCGATAAGGTTCCAGCCCTGCTCGCGGCCTTGCGGGGCGGCTATATCAATGTGCTGGTCACCGATGCGGAAACCGCGCAAGGGATATTGCGGGCGGACGGCGCGACGAGCCTTAACGACAAGCCGCAGCAGCGGCCGAAGGCCCGCGAGCCGGCAGGCTTCTACCGGACGCAGGTCAAGAAGTTCCTGAACAGGCCGGACGACGTCGTCGAGGAGATGATGGACGGTTTTCTGAAGGCGCACGATAAATATATCCGGCCGATCGACGGCTCCCACCGCGCGCTCGTCGCGCGCGATGGCCCGAGGACGGGCAAGGTCGGCCTCGTGATCGGCGGTGGCGCAGGCCACGAGCCCTGTTTCGCCGGCTATGTCGGCAAGGGGCTTGCCGATGCGGTGGCGGTCGGTAACATCTTCTCCTCACCCCCGCCCGATCCCATTCTGCGCTGCGCCGTCGCCGCCTCCGGCGATGCCGGCGTGCTTTTCGTCTACGGCAACTATGCCGGCGACGTCATGAATTTCGAAATGGCCGCGGAACTGGCGATGGAGAAGGGCATCGCGGTGCGGACGGTGCTGACCACGGACGATGTGGCATCGTCTTCGCGGGAAGACCGTGACGGTCGGCGCGGCGTTGCCGGCAGTTTCTTCATTTTCAAGATCGCGGGGGCCGCCTGCGATCGCGGCCTGACGCTAGATGCATGCGAGGCGGTCACGAGAAAGGCGAATGCGCGCACCTATACGATCGGCGTCGCTCTCGAATCCGGCTCCATGCCGCAGACGCGCCGGCGCAACTTCGACATCGGGCCGGACGATATGGAGATCGGCATGGGCATCCACGGCGAGCCGGGTGTGTCGCGTGAGCGCATGCGCCCGGCCGATGAAATCGTCGATTCTGTGATCGACAGGATTTTCTCGGAGATGAAGGCCGGGCCGGGCGAACGGGTGGCCGTTCTCGTCAATTCCTTCGGAGGCACGCCGATGATGGAACTTTATATTCTTTACCGTCGCGTGGTGCAGCGGCTGGCCGCCAAGAAGATCGATATCGAGGCGAATTGGATCGGCCATTACTGCACGTCGCTGGATATGGTGGGAGCGTCGATTTCCATCATCCATCTCGACGAGGAACTGACTGATCTGCTCTCGCATCCGTGCGAAACAAGTGCGTTGCGCATCAACGGATAGGTGTCGCAGGTTCTGGCCACGGGTATGATGTGATCCTGTAATACTGGGAGGATTGAATGTCGGAAAGCCCGGCAAGCCGTTTGGCAAGAATGTTTGAAATGATATCGCGGGCGATCGAGGATGAAAGGGATCATCTTTCCGAGCTGGATGGCGCGATCGGTGATGGAGACCACGGGATCACGATGTCGATCGGCTTCGTCGCCGTCCATGGAGCGCTTTCGAAACTCGACCTCGATCGGAGCAGCCTTTCCGATGTCATGTCGACCGCTGCCACTGCCTTCCTGAATGCCGTCGGCGCGTCGTCCGGCCCGCTGTATTCCACTGGCTTCCGCCGGGCGGCACAGGCGCTGGCCTCTCACGCGGTGCTGGATACAAAAGCCTGCGCCGATATTATCGACGGCATATCCCGCGGGATAGCCGAGCGCGGCAAGGGGCAGCGCGGCGACAAGACCATGCTGGATGTCTGGCTTCCGGCGGCCGATGCGGCGGGCAACGCGGTCGCCCGGAATAAAACCGCAGACGCTTTCTGGGCGGATGTCATCGCCTCGGCCGACAACGGTGCCGCCGCAACACGGTCGATGATCGCGACGAAGGGACGGGCCGCCAAGCTGCGGGAACGTTCGCTCGGCCACATGGATCCCGGCGCAGCCTCGGCCGCCGTGATGATCCACGCCATGGCCGAGGCGATAAGGCTATAGGGACGGCGGTCGGCCGGAATAGACGAGATCGGCGAAGTAAAATTCGGCCACCCACTTTTCTTTTGCAACAAGCGCAGGAGAGGCGAGGGGGATATTTACCGTGGACTTATATCTGAAGGTGCGTCTGGTGCTTTTGAAGGGATGAGGAAGCGCCAGGCGGCGAAGCATTTCAACACCTCCCGCTTTACGGTCGCGCTCTGCGGCAGCAGACCTAATCGGCGGGCGACATCTCTTGCTGGCCGATGGCCTTGCCGTCGAGGATGACAGTGCCGGCGGAAGCAGGGTGGACTTGCCGCAGGCATTCGGCCCGGCGATGACGGTAAATGAGCCGTCGGCAATGCTGGCGGAAAGGCCCTGCGAGATCGTACGCTCGTCGTAGTGCAGTTTCAGGTCGCAGCCATGCAGGCGGACGGTGGGCGTGTTCTCAGCCTTGCCGGTCATTTCCGGCTCTCCCTTGCGATGAGCCAGAGGAAATAGAGGCCGCCTATGTCGGGTCACGACAAGCGCTCCGCTATAGGAGCTTGCCGCACAGCCGTTAATATCGGGTGCGTCCATTGGACGGTGACTGGAATAACCTTCCGCTCATTCTCAGCGCATCGCCCGGAGCAAAGCCGGAGCCATCCGCGTCGCTATTGCGGCGCACGGTTGCGGGCGCGGAACGTGGCCGGCATGGTCCAGTTCGGTTCATGCCCAAGCAGCTTCTGGAAGAAGCCCGCCGCGAACGCCGTGTCTTCCGCGGCGTTTTCCTTGAACGAGTACCAACTGCGCAGGTCGTCGACCATGCGGTCGATCTCGCGGCGGGTGTGAAATTCCTCGTCCAGCGCCTTGGCATGTACGGCAAGGCAGAACATCGTACAGACATAGCCTTCCGGCCAGAATTCCGCCGGTGGATTGCCGTCGACGTTGTCGGGCGGGCAAAGCGCCTTCAGCGGCATGTCGGCGATAAGCTCGCGCAGCACGAGCGACGGCACGAAATCGAAGAATTCCTCGCGCTCCGACCGGGCGCCGGGCTTCTGTGCCTCGATCGACTTCAGCCACCGGACGAAGATTCCGGCGAGCCTGTGCTCGTCGACGGCGAATGCGCAGCCCATCGTCTCGCCGCAGTGGCGCGCGGTCGCCTCGAAGGCGGCGCGGAACCAGTGCAGCCGGCGCACGGCCTGCCGCAACGGCTGGTTCGACGGCGGTAATGCCGCGACGAGTTCGGCAAGGTCAAACATGGGCGGAGTACTTTTCGAGCAGGAGCGAAGCCCGGGCCGGATCCCCGGTCGCAAGGGCGGCAAGAATCTCGCTCTGAAGCGCGGCACAGAGGTCGGCCGCACTCTCCGCAAGCGTCTCCCGCAGGGCGGCTTGCCCGCGGGCCGCAAGCGTCGCCAAAAGCGCCGAGAAGAGTGCAAGCCGCTCCTTGGGCGCGCCGACACGGTCGAGAAGGCCAAGGAGGATCCTTGATGCCCGATCGGCATCGATCGTTTCGTCTTGCGCGACGAAGGCCGGGGCCGCCAATGCGAGCAGTCCGGACGGGTCGGTGACGCCAAGACGCCGCGCGGTAAGTGAGAGCAGGAAGGCTGCCTCCGCCTCGGCCTGCGAGGGTGCCCGCCTGTGCGGCGCATATGCTTCGCCGCGCTGCGGATCGTCCCCGAACACCCGGTCGGCGACGCCCGACAAAAGCACGTCGATTCCGTTCGCCACGGTCGTGATGTGGCGCAGCATGTGGAGCGCCGGGCGGGATATGGGCCTAGGCAGCGCCGTCGCCATTTCCGTCTCCAGCCGGCCATGCCTGTCGCGCAAAGCCCGCTTCACGCTGCGAAACGCGGCGCGAAGCGGCGGGATCTCGGAAAATGGCAATCGCGTCTGGGCCATGGAGGTTCACCTTTTCGCCGCCGTTTCAAGCCGGTTGAAAGGCGTTTGCCGCATTTAATTTGAACAAACAGATGCGAGAAGGATCATATGTTTGACCTTGCTGCGGTGTCAAGACGTTCCCGGCGGCTTCACACATTGAAGTAGCTAGAACAATCGTGATACAAAAAAGAATAATGTGCACTACCGGAGATTAAAACTCCGATGGTGCCGGGCGGCCCGGCGCGACACGCTTGCGGGCTTGGCAGGTTGAACGGCGGGTCTCGCCGTCATGGAGGTGGCATGAACCAGATCGTCGGTGGGCCTGTTGTGCAGAGCGAGGCCGATCGGCTGCGCGCACGCGTGGCCTGGCTCTATCATGTGGAGGGTCACACCCAGAACGAGATCGCCAACCGCCTCGGCATCAACCGTGTCATGGTCGTGCGCATGCTCGCAGAGGCGCGTCGCCGAAACGAGGTGCGGATTTCGATCACATCCCCGCTTTCCGAACTGGTCGCGCTTGAGCGGGCTCTCGAGGCGGCATTCGATATCCGCCGGGTGGTCATTGCCCCCTTCGCTGAAGAGGGCGGCGATCCTGCGCAGGTGATCGCCGCTGCGGCGGGGGCGCATATCTCCGGTTTGATGGCGCCCGGCATGACCGTCGGGGTGGGGTGGGGAACGACCCTCTACAACACGCTCCCCTTCATAGCCGGCGGTGCGCTCGAGGATTTCCGCGTGATCTCGCTGCTCGGCGGTATCTCCGCGGCGCGGCGCTTCAACCCGGCGGAATTCGCCTGGCAGTTCGCCGAGCTTTTCCGCGGTGAGGGCTATCTCGTGCCCGCGCCGGCCGTTGTCGACAGCCCGGAGACGAAGCATGCGCTGCTGGAGCGGTGCGGCCTGGCGGCGATCTTCGAGATGGCGGACAAGCTCGACGTGGCGCTGCTCTCCGTCGGCGGGATCGCGAATCTCACCACCAGCTATCGCACCGGCTACCTGACGGAGGCCGACCGCCGGTCCCTGGTGGAGGCCGGCGCCGTCGGCGACGTGCTTTATAATTTCATCGATGCCGAAGGGAATGTGCTCGATCACGAGGTGAACGAGCGGGTGATCTCCGTTGCGCTGCCGCGCCTGCGGCGGACGCCGGAGCGCATCCTCGTTTCCGGCGGCAGGGAAAAGCGCGTCGCCATCCGCGCCGCGCTGCGGACCGTCGCGCCGACCACCCTCATCACGGACGAGCAGACGGCCAGCGCCCTCCTGGCGGGATAGGCTCTCCCGATCCGGCGCTGCAAATCCCCAAGCCGGTGAGGCCTTTCCGGACGCGCCGGTTTTTTGTATCACCGCATGAACAAAAAAAATTATAAAATCAGACTTGTACAAATGAATTTGGGAGAGCTATCCCGGCTTTGCGTCGCGGGCGGAGGCGTCGACTGCGTGAAATTACATTGAAAAAATAGAGAAATTTCTATGGGCCGATAGCGATTCGCAGCTCTCTGTGCGTTGTCTTGTCTAGAACATTCACATTGACATAATCACAAATGTGCAATAGACGAGAGCAAAGTCAATCGGGAGGAATGGAATGTCCATCAATGTCGCCCCCACGGGTCTTGCGCGCGATCTGCTGGCGCGTGCGGATACCGGCAAGCCCATCCGGATCGGCCTCATCGGCAGCGGCGAGATGGGCACCGACATCGTCACGCGCGTCGCCCACATGCCGGGCATCGAGATTGGCGCGATCTGCGACCTCAATATTGCCCGTGCCCGCGGCGCGGTGGACATCGCCTACCGTGCGCAGGGCCATCACCGCGACGCCTCCGGCACCGACGAGCTCAACGCGGCCATGGAACAGGGCAAGATCGCGATCACCTCGGATTCCGGCGCGATCCTCAACAGCGGCCTGATCGACGTGGTGATCGATGCGACGGGCGTGCCCGCCGTCGGTGCGGAAATCGGCCTGTCGGCCATGGAGCACGGCAAGCACCTGGTGATGATGAACGTGGAGGCGGACGTCACGATCGGCGCCTATCTCAAGAGTGAGGCCGAGCGCCTCGGCGTGACCTATTCGCTCGGCGCGGGCGATGAGCCGTCCTCCTGCATGGAACTGATCGAGTTCGTGACGGCGATGGGCCACACCATCGTCGCCGCCGGCAAGGGCAAGAACAATCCGCTGAATGTCGATGCGACGCCGGACCGGTATGCCGAGGAGGCGAACCGCCGGAACATGAATGTCCGCATGCTGGTCGAGTTCGTCGACGGTTCGAAGACCATGGTCGAGATGGCGGCGATCGCCAACGCGACCGGCCTCGTGCCCGACAAGCCCGGCATGCACGGCCCGGCGGCGACGCTCGACCAGCTTTCCTCCACCCTGGTTCCGGAAAAGGACGGGGGCGTCCTCTCGAAGGTCGGCGTCGTCGACTATTCCATCGGCAAGGGCGTCGCGCCCGGTGTGTTCGTGGTCGCCGACATGTCGCATCCGCGCATTTCGGAGCGGATGGAGGACCTGAAGATGGGCAAGGGGCCTTATTTCACCTTCCACCGGCCCTACCATCTCACCTCGCTCGAGGTGCCGCTGACCTGCGCCCGCGTGGTGCTCTACGGCAAGCCGGATATGGTGCCGCTTTCAACGCCCGTCGCGGAGGTCTGCGCCGTCGCCAAGAAGGACATGGCCCCCGGCGAAAGCCTCGATGCGATCGGCGAATATTGCTACCGCGCCTGGATCATGACCGCGCCGGAAGCGCGCGCCGCGAACGCCATTCCCTGCGGCCTGCTGCAGGGCGGCGTCGTCACCGCGCCGATCCGCAAGGGCGACCTCATCACCTACCGGAACGCCTCCGTGGCGCCCGGCTCGCGCATCGCGGCGCTCCGCGCCCGGCAGGATGCGCTCGTCTACGGCAAGGAGGCTTGATCATGGCGGACCACGCCCGTGCCCTGAAGGCTGAACCCGACAGCAGCAATCTGCCCTTCATTTATCGCGAATACGGCCGCGAGCAGTTGATGGATGCGCTGCGCAGGATGCATCTCATCCGCCAGTTCGAGGAAGGCGCCGAGGAAAGCTACATGCGCGGCCTCATCCACGGCACCATGCACCTGTCCATCGGGCAGGAGGCGAGCGCCATGGGCATCTGCATGCCGCTCACCGTGGAGGACCAGATCACCTCCACCCATCGCGGCCATGGCCATTGCATCGCCAAGGGCGCCGAGGTGGCGCGCATGTTCGCCGAATTCTTCGGCAAGACCACGGGCTATTGTGCCGGCCGCGGCGGCTCCATGCACATCGCCGACGTGACGACCGGCAATCTCGGCGCGAACGGCATCGTCGGCGGCGGCCTGCCGATCGCCGTCGGGGCGGCGCTGACCGCCAAGCGGCTGAAGACCGGCAAGGTCGTCGTCTGCTTCTTCGGCGACGGCGCCAACAACGAGGGCGCCTTCCATGAATCGCTGAACATGGCGTCGGTCTGGTCGCTGCCGGTCATCTTCGTGTGCGAGAACAACGGCTACGGCATGTCCACCTCGACCGCCCGTTCCACGGCGGTCGCCAACATCGCCGACCGCGCGCCGGCCTATGGAATGCCGGGCGTCATCGTCGACGGCAACGTGCTGTCCGACGTCGCGGAAGCGACGCACAACGCCGTCCAGCGCGCCCGCCGGGGCGAGGGGCCGACGCTGATCGAGACCAAGACCTATCGCTATCGCGGCCATTCCAAGAGCGACCGCAACCGCTACCGCACCAAGGACGAGATCGAGGACTGGATGACCAACCGCGATCCGATCGCCCGCTACGAGGCGCAGCTCCAGGAGTTCGGCATCGCCTCGCCCGAGCAGATCGAGGCGGTGCGCGAGGCGGTCCGGCAGGAAATCGCCGCCGGCATCGAATTCGCCAAGGACAGCCCGATGCCGGAGATTTCCGGCCTCGCCGACAATGTTTATACCGAAGGGGCGTGAGATGAACGCGGTGCCGAGGGAACTGAGCTACTCGCAGGCGATCCAGGAAGCCATGGCGCTCGCCATGGAGGCGGACGAGCGCGTCATCCTGATGGGCGAGGATATCGGCGTCTATGGCGGCGCCTTCCAGGTGACGGGCGACCTGATCGAGCGTTTCGGCCCGGACCGGGTCATGGACACGCCGATCTCCGAGCTCGGCGGCGCCGGCGTCGCGGTGGGCGCGGCGGTGACGGGCCTGCGGCCGATCTTCGAATTCCAGTTCTCGGATTTCGCGGCGCTCGCCATGGAGCAGATCGTCAACCAGGCGGCCAAGATGCGCTACATGCTGGGCGGCGCGGTCTCCGTGCCTGTCGTCATGCGCTTTCCGGCCGGGTCCGGCACGGGCGCGGCGGCCCAGCACAGCCAGAGCATCGAGGCCTGGCTCGGGCATGTGCCCGGCCTCAAGGTCATCCAGCCCGCCACGCCGTATGACGTGAAGGGCATGCTGCTGGCCGCGGTCGCCGATCCCGACCCGGTGATGATCTTCGAGCACAAGCTGCTCTACAAGATGAAGGGACCGGTCCCCGAGGGCTATTACACCGTTCCGCTCAACAAGGCGGAGGTGCGCCGCGAGGGCGGCGACGTGACCATCGTGGCAACCTCCATCATGGTGCACAAGGCGCTCGAGGCGGCGGAAAAGCTTGCCGAAGAGGGCATAAGCGTGGAGGTCGTCGACCTCCGCTCGATCCGCCCCATCGACCGCGAGACGGTCATCGCCTCGGTGAAGAAGACGTCCCGCCTGATCTGCGTCTACGAGGGCGTGAAGACGCTTGGCATCGGCGCGGAGATCTCCGCCATGATCGCCGAGAGCGAGGCCTTCGACTATCTCGATGCGCCGATCGTGCGCCTCGGCGGCTCGGAAACGCCCATCCCCTACAATCCGGAGCTGGAAAAGGCCGCCGTGCCGCAGATGCCGGACATCCTCGCAGCCGCGCGCGACCTCGTCAGGGGAGTGCGCTGACATGGCGAGCGAAGTGATCATGCCCAAGGTCGACATGGACATGGCGACCGGAAAGATCTCGAAATGGTTCTTCTCCGAAGGGGACCAGGTGAAGAAGGGCGACGTGCTCTTCGAGATCGAGACCGACAAGGCGGCGATGGAGATCGACGCGCAGGCCGACGGCACACTGCGCAACGTGACGGGCAGGGAAGGGATCGACATACCCGTCGGCTCCCCCGTCGCCTGGATCGTCGCCGCCGGCGAGGACGTGCCGGATGCAGCCGCGCCGCCCCCGGCGGAGGCCAAGGCCGAACCTGCCGCCGCGCCGGTCGATGCCGCACCCGTTGCACCCGTCGTTTCCAAGGCCGATAGCGCCGGCGGTGCCGTGAGGGCGACGCCGCTCGCCCGCCGGCTTGCCCGGGACAAGGGCCTCGACCTTGCCGGCCTTTCCGGCTCCGGTCCGCATGGCCGCATCGTCGGCGCCGACGTGCTTGCCGCGGGCGCAGCGCCTGCCGCCGCATGTGCCGCTCGCAGCGCTCCGGCGCCTGCCGTGCCCGCGCCCGGCCCGGACGCCGCGCTCAAGCATTTCCCGGATGATTCCTACACGCTTCAGGCCCATACGGGCATGCGCCGCACCATCGCGCGCCGGCTGGTGGAGGCCAAGAGCACGGTCCCGCATTTCTATCTCACGGCGGACTGCCGGCTCGATGCGCTCCTGACGCTGCGCACGGAGCTGAACGCGGCCGCACCCTCGGTAGACGGAGCGCCGGCCTACAAGCTCTCCGTCAACGACATGGTCATCAAGGCCTATGCGCTGGCGCTTACCGCAACGCCCGACGCCAACGTGTCCTGGACGGAGGAGCAGCTGGTCCGCCATCGCTTCGTCGATGTCGGCGTTGCGGTCTCCGTGCCGGGCGGGCTGATCACGCCGATCATCCGTCATTCTCAGGCCAAGTCCCTCTCGGCCATCTCGAACGAGATGAAGGATCTCGCCGCCCGTGCGCGCGCCGGCAAGCTCAAGCCCGAGGAATATCAGGGCGGCACGGGCGCCGTCTCCAATCTCGGCATGTTCGGCGTCAGGGAATTTGCGGCGATCATCAACCCGCCGCACGCCACGATCCTCGCCGTCGGCGCGGGCGAGCGCCGGCCGGTCGTTTTGCAGGACGGCAGCATCGCCGCCGCCACCGTGATGAGCGTGACGCTTTCCACCGACCACCGGGCGGTCGACGGCGCGCTGGGGGCCGAGCTGATCGGCCGCTTCCGCGCCTTCATCGAAAACCCGATGTCGATGCTGGTCTAGAGCAATTCCAGCAAAAGTGCGCAGCGGTTTTGCGTCCGGAATTGCGTAGAAACAAAAGGATAGAGCGTTTTTGCGATTCGAAGAAAAGCGGAAATGCTCTAGCCGTCCCGACCGTTTGAAAACGTTTCCTCCCGCGACTTGGGGAAGTGGCCATGCGCCTGAAGGCGATGACGCTTCCCCTTCTTTTTTGAAGGAACATCATCCATGGCTTCTTCCTACGACGTCATCATCATCGGCTCCGGCCCCGGCGGCTATATCGCGGCGATCCGCGCCGCCCAGCTCGGCCTGAAGACGGCCATCGTCGAGCGCGAGCACCTCGCCGGCATCTGCTCCAACTGGGGCTGCATCCCGACCAAGGCGCTGCTGCGCTCGGCGGAGATCTTCCACTACGCGCAGCATCCGGGCGATTACGGCGTGAAGATCGACGGCACGGTGACGGCGGACCTTGCCGCCATCGTCGCCCGCTCGCGCGGCATCGCCCAGCGCATGAATGCCGGCGTCGGCTTCCTGATGAAGAAGAACAAGGTCGACATCATCTGGGGCGAGGCCAAGCTGACGAAGCCCGGCGAGATCGTGGTGTCCAGGACGACCAAGGCGATCCAGCAGCCGCAGGCGCCGCTGCCGAAGACCGTCCTGCCCGAAGGCACCTACACCGCCAAGCACATCGTCATCGCCACCGGCGCGCGCCCGCGCGCCCTGCCGGGCATCGAGCCGGACGGCAAGCTGATCTGGACCTATTTCGAGGCGATGAAGCCTGAGGCGATGCCGAAGTCGCTGCTCGTCATGGGCTCGGGCGCCATCGGCATCGAGTTCGCCTCCTTCTACCGCACGCTCGGCGTCGAGGTGACGGTCGTCGAGGTGATGAAGACGGTGATGCCGGTCGAGGACGCGGAGATCTCGGCGCTCGCCAAGAAGCAGTTCGAGAAGCAGGGCATGAAGATTCATCTGGAGGCCAAGGTCGCCAGGGTGGAGAAGGGCGCCAATTCCATCACCGCCCATGTCGAGATGAAGGACGGCAAGGTCGAGAAGATCACCGCCGACCGGATGATCTCCGCCGTCGGCGTGCAGGCGAACATCGAGACGATCGGCCTTGAGGCGCTCGGCGTGAAGACCGACCGCGGCTTCATCGCCATCGACGGCTACGGCAGGACGAATGTTCCCGGCCTCTACGCCATCGGCGATGTCGCCGGTCCCCCCATGCTCGCCCACAAGGCCGAGCACGAGGCCGTCATCTGCATCGAGAAGATCGCCGGCCTGCCGAACGTCCACCCGATGGACAAGTCGAAGATCCCCGGCTGCACCTACTGCCACCCGCAGGTCGCCTCGGTGGGCCTGACGGAAGCCAAGGCCAAGGAGCAGGGCCGCGACATCCGCGTCGGCCGCTTCCCCTTCGTCGCCAACGGCAAGGCCATCGCGCTGGGCGAGGACCAGGGCCTCGTCAAGACGATCTTCGACAGGAAGACCGGCGAACTGCTCGGCGCCCACCTCGTCGGCGCGGAAGTGACCGAACTCATCCAGGGCTTTGTCATCGCCATGAACCTGGAGACGACGGAGGAGGAGCTGATGCACACGATCTTCCCGCACCCGACGATCTCCGAGACGCTGAAGGAAAGCGTGCTGGATGCCTATGGGCGTGCATTGAACGCTTGACGGCGCGTTTCCCGCCGGCTGCGGTGACGGCCGGCGGGGCGAGGGATCAGAGGGCGATGTGATTGCGGGCGGCGACGGCGCGGCTCGCCTTACGCTCCCTGAGGATGCGGTCATCGCCCCAGCCGAGGGCCTGCCCGGCAACATGCGCCACCTCGTCGAGGACATCGCCAGTCAGGGCGCCCGAAAGGGCGATGTCGGTCCGGCGGAAGAGCACGTCCTCCAGCGTCTCGACCTTCTCGCGCCGGCAGAGGAAGGCGATTTCCTCGCCGGCATAGGCGGGAAGCGAAGCGAGCGGCGTCAGGCGCCCGCCGGCCTGCGTAAGCATGGTGCGTACGCCGGTGCCGTAGCGGGCGAGCAGTCGCCGGCAGGTCTCCGGCGGCGCGGAAAACCGGACTGACAGCTCTGCCGCCGCCGCCTCGAAGGCGTCCGGTTTCGCCGGGAAGCCGTTTCCTCCGCCGATGGCGAGCCGTTCGGTACCGATCCGCCGTTCCCGCCCGGTCATGGCGAGGATCCGGTCTGCGACTTCCTCGGCGAAACCGCGGAAGGTGGTCCACTTCCCGCCGATTAGCGACAGGACGGGCAGGCCGAGGCCGGGAATGCGGTCTTCGGCGATGGAATGGTCGCGGCTGACCTCGCCGGGCGCGAGCCCTTCCGAGCGCGGCAGCGGGCGCACGCCGCACCAGGTGAGCGCGATCTGGTCGGGCGTGACGGCAATGTCCGGGAAGACCTCGGAGATGACGGCGGCCATGTAGCCCATCTCCGCCTCGCTGCAGCGCGCCGCATCCGGGTCCGGTTCGGGAATGTCCGTCGAGCCGATCAGCACATTGCCCATGAAGGGATAGAGCAGGTTCACACGCCCGTCGGCCGAGCCGAAATAGACCATGCGGCCGCGCAGGGCATCGTGCAGGCGGCGGTTGCGCACCACCAGATGCGAACCCTTGTTGCCGCCCATGTGCCGGGACGGGATGCCGAGCGCGGCGTTGACCTTGTCGATCCACGCGCCGCCGGCATTGACGACGATGTCGGCGCTGACGCCGCGGGAAAGCCCGCTGATGCGGTCCCTGACCCGCAGCCGGCCGTCGACGAGCGCCACCTCGGCATAGTTCAGCGCCCGCGCCGCCGGATTGGCCGCCTCGCCGTCGAGGATCAGTTCCAGGCCCAGCCGCTCGGCATGGGTGATGTGCGCCTCGTAATAGAGCCCGATGGCGCGGATGGACGGATTGAGCTCGGGCATCAGGGCGAGCGCCTTGCGCCGCCCCAGCATGCGATGGTTGGGCATGGTGCGGAAGTGCCGCCCGAAGAGGTCGTAGAGCAGGAGACCCGCCCGGGTGATCAGCGCCCCGCGGTCGGCAAGCTTCGCCTTGAGGCCGAGGAAGCGCCGGACGGAGGGAATGATGCCGCCGAACAGCGAGCCGACCGGCAGCACGGTTTCGAGAGGCTTGACGTAATGGGCTGCGTTGGAGAGCAGCAGGTTGCGCTCGCGCGCCGACTGCGCGACGAGCCGGAACTCACCGGTCTCCAGATATTTGATGCCGCCATGCATCAGCCGCGAGGAGGCCGCGCTCGCTCCAGAGCAGAAATCGCCCTTCTCCACCAGCAGGACGTCGACGCCCTGTTCGCACAGATCGCGGAAAAGGCCGCAGCCGTTGATGCCGCCGCCGAGAATGAGGACCGTGGCATGCTCCGGCAGGCCGAGGAGGCGCGCGGCGGTGTCAGGCATTGAGGATCGCGACCTTGATGGCATCGCCCCGTTCCGCCGTCTCGAGCGCGGTCGTTATCTCGTCGAGCGGGAAGCGGTGGGTCAGCATGCTTTCCACTTCCAGCCGCCCGGAGGCGATCATGGCCAGCGCCTTTTCGAACTGCAGCCGGTCGAGCCCGAAGGAGCCGGTGACGATGATCTCGTTGTAGTGGATGGCGTTGACGTCGAGCGTCGCCGTCTCCCCCGCGGAGAAGCCGGCGAACAGGCTGACCGCGCCGCGGTGGCGCACGAGGCCGATCGCGTCGTTGGCAAGCCGCGGCACGCCGATCGCAACGATGACCTTGTCGGCGCCGAGCCCGTCCGTCTCGCGCAGCACGATGGCTTTCAGGTCTTCCGATGCCGGATCGACGACGACATCCGCGCCGGCCGCAAGCGCCGCCGCCCGCCGCCCCGCGCTCGGCTCGGAGACGATGATGCGCGCGGCGCCGGAAAGGCGGGCGAGCTTGACATGCAACAGGCCGATCGGCCCGCAGCCGAGGATGACCACGCGGTCGGCAATGCCGACGCCGATGCGCTCCTGCCCGTTCAGCACGCAGGAAAGCGGTTCGATGAGCGCGGCCTTTTCCCATGACAGCCCCGCCGGCAGCTTGAACACGTTGCCCGAAAGGACCGCCTGTTCGGGAATGCGGATATATTCGGCGAAGGCGCCATCGATCTCGTAGCCGATGGCGATCTGGTTCTTGCAGATGTTCTCGTAGCCCCGGATGCAATGGGCGCAATGCCCGCAGGGTATGGCCGGACAGACGGCGACGGCATCGCCGCAGGAAAACCCGCCGTGCCCGCCGGTCTCCACCACTTCGCCGGAGAATTCATGGCCGAGGATCGAGGGGTAGCGGATGCCGGCCGTCTTCCGGCCCCGGAAGATGCGTATGTCGGTGCCGCAGACGGTCGCGGCCTTCACGCGGATCAGGAGATCGCCCGGCTTCAAGGCCGGATCGCCGACCGTTTCGAAATCCAGCCGGTTCGGCGCCTTCAATAGTCCAGCCTTCATCGTTTCCGCTCCGTGAATGCACAATAATAAAATTACAATTACAAAAATACAGAGCGGTTTGTCCAGTCCTGCTGCGGGAAATGTTGCGGGTGGAGGTCACGCCTCGCGGCAGTTTTGATGAGGGCTCCAAATAAAATGGAGAAAAAACAGTTGGTTAAATCCGATACCATTTCGCCGCACGCTTCACCGTTGACAGACAACGGGAAATGCACAAAGATAAAAAGAGCGGAATAAATGTTCGAATTCAGCCTTCGGGCTCCACGAGCATGCCGGGGAACCCGTTCGGGGTTCCCCGGCGGCATTCCGCGCAAACGTGGTTTACGGGTGCCGGACGCCCTGTCGGCCGGCCAATCGAGATTGGGAGGATTATCGATGAAACTGAACCGAATGCTGATGGGCGCTGCCCTCTTGTCGCTTGCGGCCGGCGGTGCTGCGCAGGCACAGAGCCAGCAGGACCTGATCAAGCCGATCGACAAGGAACTGACCTTCGTCTACATTCCGAAGGTCATCCATCCCTGGTACGACGTCGTGGCCGAAGGCGCGAAGTTCGCCGCCGAAGAGCTTGCCAAGTCCGGCATCAAGGTCAACGTCATCTGGGACCAGCCGCCGCAGGCGGACGTGGCGGACCAGAACCAGCGCATCGAGACCAATATCGGCCGCAAGCCCGACGGCCTGGCCGTCGCCTGCCTCGACCAGGCGACGAACGTGCAGCTCCTCGGCGAAGCGCGCAAGGCCGGCGTCAACGTCATCACCTTCAACTCGTTCTGCGACGACGCCTTCCCCTTCGTGGGCCCGAAGAGCAGCTACCAGGACGGCTTCGATCTCGGCGAGTTCCTCGCCAAGACGCTCGACGGCAAGGGCAAGATCGGCATCCTCGCCGGCAGCCTGACGGCCTCCGACCACGTCCAGCGCATCGAGGGCTTCAAGAAGGCGCTGGAAAGCCATCCGGACATGCAGATCGTCTTCGAGCAGCCCGACAACGACGTGCTGGAGGATGCCGTCACGCTGACGGAGAACGCATTGCAGGCCAATCCCGACATTGCCGGCATCTTCGGCTCGAACGCCTCCAACCCGATCGGCGCGGCCCGTGCCGTGAAGAATGCCGGGCTGGCCGGCAAGGTTGCCATCGTCGGCATGGACGACCTGCCGGAAGCCGTCGATGCGGTATGCGACGGGACGATCACCGCCCTCAAGGCCCAGCGCCAGTGGGACATGGGCTACTGGACGGTGAAGTATCTCGTGGCGATGAACGAGAACCACACCTATCCGATGTTCCACGACACCGGCTCGCGCTTCATCACGAAGGACGACTGCAAGTAAGCATGCAGGCGAAGATGCGGGGCCGCCCTCGGCCCCGCATTTTCCGCTTTGGGAGGAACGGCTGTGAGCATGGCTATTTTCGAGGCCGTAGACGTTGCCAAGTCATTCGGCGTCATCAGGGCGCTGAAGGGCGTCTCCGTCGGCATCAGGGCCGGGGAGGTGCACGCCATCATCGGCGAGAACGGCGCGGGCAAGTCCACGCTGATGAGCATCTTCTGCGGCAAGGCCCCGCCGAGCACGGGCGAGCTGCGGCGCAACGGCAAGCCGGTCCAGTTCCATCGGCCGCTGGATGCGCAGCAGGCCGGCATTTCCATCGCCCCGCAGGAAATCAACCTCGTTCCCGACCTCACGGCGGCCGAGAACATCATGCTCGGCGCGCACCGGCGCGGCCCGCTCGGCATCGACTGGAAGGCGACGCGCGCGCTGGCGAGCGAGCACCTGCTCAAGATCGATCATTCCATCGACCCGGCCACGCGGGTGTCCGCGCTCAGCAAGGCGCAGCAGCAGCTCGTGCAGATCGCGCGCGCGGCGGCGACCTCGGCCGATATTCTCATCCTGGACGAGCCCACCGCGACGCTCACCTCGCGCGAGACCGAAAAGCTGTTCGCCTATATCCGCGCCTTCCGCGCCGCCGGCGGCTCGATCTTCTACATCTCCCACAGGCTGGACGAGATCCTGGAGCTTTCCGACCGCATCAGCGTCCTGCGCGACGGCGCCTTCGTCTGCGAGCTCGACCCGAAGACGACGACCAAGGAGGAGATGGTGCAGGCCATGGCCGGCCGGGCGATCGGCAAGGGCAATCCGGCGCCGCATGTCCACCTGGAAAACCGCGAGGTCGTGCTCTCCGTGCGCGGGCTGACGCGCCAGGGCGAATTCGAGGATGTGTCCTTCGACCTGCACCGCGGCGAGATCCTCGGGGTCTCGGGCCTCGTCGGCGCGGGGCGCACCGAGGTCGCCAAGTGCATCTTCGGCCTCACGCGGGCGGATGCGGGCAGCGTGGAACTGTTTGGCGAGCGGCTCGACAACCGCAGCCCGCTGGCGTCCATCGCCAAGGGCCTCGTCTACCTGCCGGAGGAACGCAAGCAGGAGGGGATCTTCCCCTTGCTGTCCATCTCGGAGAACATGGCGATGCCCTCGCTCGGGCGCTATGGCGGGCTCCTGCGCCTGCGCAACGGCGACATGATGAAGGAGGTCGACGGTTTCGTCAGCCGCCTGCGCATCAAGCTCGGGTCCACCGGCGATCCGATCACGTCGCTTTCGGGCGGCAACCAGCAGAAGGTGATCATCGGCCGCTGGCTGATGAAGAATGCCCGCGTGCTGATCATGGACGAGCCGACGCGCGGCATCGACGTCGCCGCCAAGTTCGAGATCCAGCAGGAGCTGCGCCGGTTCACCGACCGGGAGAACCTGTCCATCATCTTCATTTCCTCCGAGCTCGAGGAGGTCCTCGACGTCTCGGACCGCATCCTCGTCATGCATGAGGGCCGCGTGAAGGGGATGCCC
This sequence comes from Shinella sp. PSBB067, assembly GCF_016839145.1. Lineage (NCBI taxonomy): Bacteria > Pseudomonadati > Pseudomonadota > Alphaproteobacteria > Hyphomicrobiales > Rhizobiaceae > Shinella > Shinella sp. PSBB067. The sequence goes on from NZ_CP069303.1 coordinate 108,435, forward strand.
ACGGCTGCCGAAGCCACCCAGGAATCCCTGCTCCAGCTTGCGATGAGCTGAGCCGGCGCGACAGCACACAGAAAAGGTTGACGACCATGAGTGAGAACACGATGTCCGATGGCGCGATCCGCAAGAACGACCGCCGGCCGAGCCTTGTCGCCCGCTTCTGGCGCTGGGAGGCGAGCGGCATCACCGTGGCGCTGATCGCGCTGATGGTGGTCCTGTCGCTGGCGGCCGACAACTTCTTCTCGTCCTACAACATGTCCGTGGTGGCGCGGCAGGCGGCGTTCGTCGGCCTCGTCGCGCTCGGGCAGACGCTGGTGCTTCTCGTCGGCGGCATCGATCTTTCCGTCGGCGCGGCGGCCGGGCTTTCGGCTATCGTCGGCGCGATGATGCTCAACATGCTGGGCATCCATCCCTATCTCGTCATTCCCCTGACGATGCTCTTCGGCCTGTCGCTCGGCTTCATCAACGGCTTCTTCGTCGCGGGCCTCAGGCTCAATCCCTTCATCGTCACGCTCGCGACCTGGGAAATCTTCGCCGGCATGACGATGGTGCTGACCAAGGGCTATCCGATCCGGCCGCTCGGCGAACAGTTCGGCTTCTTCGGCAAGGGCGAGATCCTCGGCGTCCCGGTGCCGGTTCTCATCTTCCTTTTCGCCGGCGTGGTCCTCATCTGGATGCTGACCCAGACGCGGTTCGGCCGCAACATCTTCGCCGTCGGTGGAAACCGGGAGGCGGCCGTCCTCGTCGGCATCCGCGTCAAGCTGGTCGAGTTCCTGGTCTTCGGGCTTGCCGGCATGTTCGCCGCGCTCGCCGGCATCCTCTTTGCAAGCCGCATGGATGCGGGCCAGCCCTCGGTAGGCGAAGGCTGGCTGATGGGCGCCATCACCGCCGCAATTCTGGGTGGCACGAGCCTGCGCGGCGGGCAGGGCTCCATCGTCGGCACGATGCTCGGCGCCATGCTGCTGACGGTCCTTGCCAACGGCACGGTTCTGCTGAACGTCTCCGGCTTCTGGCAGCGGGTGATCGTCGGTTGCGTGGTGCTGATCGCCGTCCTCGTCGACCTCTTCCGGCGCAAAAACTGAGGGTTGTTGGCAACCGGCCCTTGTGGCGCATGGAAAAACGTCCGGGCCTGCTCTATAGGTGGGGCATCTGATGTCTTGGAGAAGCGACGACCGTGTCCGACCTGTCCGATGATCTGCGCACGAGGGCGGCCTGGCTCTACTACAAGGAAGGCATGACGCAGGACCAGGTGGCGCAGGAGCTTGGCCTCAACCGCGCCAAGGTGCTGCGCATGCTGGCGGCCTCCCGCCTCGACGGCACGGTGCAGATTCGCGTCCTGTCCAAGCAGAGCAATTGCGTCGCGCTGGAACGGGAGCTGGAGAAGAAATACAATCTCGAGCGCGCGATCGTCGTGCCCGTTCCCAAGCAGACGGAGCAGCTTCCCGAGATCATCGGCGGCGTGCTCGGCGAATATGTCACCGATCTGCTCAAGGAGAACATGATCATCGGCCTCGGCTGGGGCAAGACGCTGAGCTCCTGCCTGCCGGCGATCCCGCAGCAGACGGACGCGCACATCTCCGTCGTGTCGCTGCTGGGCGGGCTGACCCGCGTCAGCGCCTTCAACCCGTCCGAATTCGCCTGGCGCCTCGGCGACCGCCTTGCCGCGGAAGCCTATCTCATCGCCGCGCCGGTCTTCGCCCCGGACGAGCGCACCCGCGACGCGCTGCTGACCCATCCCGGCATCCGCGAGGTCTTCCGCCGCTCGGAAAACCTCGACGTCGCCATCGTCAGCGTCGGCGACCTGTCGCCCGGCTCCACCTTCAGCCGCTACGGCCTGCTGGAGCGCGACGAGCTCATGTCGCTGCAGAAGGCCGGCGCGGTCGGCGACATCCTCTGCCGCTTCATCGATGCCGATGGCGAGATCATCGACCACGAGGTCAACCGCCGCGTCGTGGCCGTCGACCCGCGTTCGCTGCGCACGGCGCGCAAGGTCGTGCTCGCCTCCGGCGGCTGGCATAAATATGCGGCCTTCCGCGGCGCGCTGAAGCTGCTGTCGCCGCATGTGGTCCTGACCGATATCGAGATCGCCCAGCGCCTCATCGACGAGTGACGCGCGCCATTTCGGCGCCGAGGCCAAGCGCCTCGCCAGCCTCCCGCCAACTGCCGAAGACGCGATGGGCGCCGGCTTCCAACAGCAGCGCGCCATGCCCGGGCGGCAGATGGCGGCCGCCCGTGAAGCCGATGGCATGCATGCCGGCCGCCCGGGCCGCGATGATCCCGTAGATGGAATCCTCGAAAACCACGCATTGCGCCGGCGCCGCGCCCATGCTGGCGGCCGCGTGGAGGAAAAGGTCCGGCGCCGGCTTTCCCGCCTTCACCATCGTCGAGCTGAACACCGCCTCGCCGAAGCGCTGCGTGAGGCCCGTCAGGGAAAGGCTGAGGGCAATGCGCTCCGGCGCCGACGAGGAGGCGACGCAGCGCCTTGCCGGCAGCGCATCGAGAAGCCTGTCGATCCCCTCGATCGCGACGAGCTCCGCTTGAAGCAGCGTGCGGATTTCCTCCCACAGGTCGCCCGCATGTTCGGGCGGAAAGACCTGGCGGGTCGCCGCACCGATGGACTGGAAGATGTCGGCCTGCTTCATGCCGAAGCACTTGGCGACGTCGCTCTCCTCGATGGCGAGCCCGTGGCGGGCATAGGCCCGCACATAGGCGCGCACCGACAGGATCTCGCTGTCCACGAGTACGCCGTCACAATCGAAGATGAAGAGTTCCGGATGTGTCATGGCGAACCGTTTCTGCCTTCCATATGTTCTCGCATGTGCGAACAAAATTTAATGACTGTAATCAAAAGTACGTACCCGATTGCTTTTGTATGGCACCGCGTTGCACGCCGTGGTGGCTCCGAACTTTGAAATTCCCCATTGAATTTAATGGAATGTGCCATTCTTTCCCTTGGATTCGGTGATTTCCGGTTTTGGCATCACCTCGCTGCCGGAGTGAACTTTTCGTACGAACCGTTGACAATCTGTTTGTACAGTTGTAAATGCTAACTCGTTAATGTTCAAGCAGGTCGGGAGGAAGACTTGGTCGAGATCTATGATCATGAGGGCAAGGCGGTGAAGCACGGGCGTGCCCGCGTCAACGGCATCCGCATGCACTATGTGACGGCGGGGGAAGGCGAGCCGCTGCTTCTTCTGCACGGGACGCCCAAGACCCATTTCTACTGGTATCGCCTGATCCCGCTCCTGACCCCGCATTTCCGCGTCGTGGCGCCCGACCTGCGCGGCTTCGGCGATACCGACAAGCCGCCGGCGGAGGAGGGCTACGACAGCCGCACCAATGCCCGCGACATGGCGGAGCTGATGACGCAGCTCGGGCACGAGACCTTCCACCTGCACGGCGAGGACCGCGGCGCGGAATTCGCCTATGTTCTGGCCGCCAGCGAGCCGGATCGCGTGCGCACCCTCTCCTTCGCCGAGATGCTCCTGTCGGGGCAGGGCCTGGAGGAATGGTCGAATTTCACGCCGGAGAAGGTGTCCTCGCAGTTCCGTATGGCGGGCGTCTGGCTCTGGCACATCCCCTTCTTCTGGATCCCCCACCTGCCGGAAATGCTGATCTCCGGCCGCGAGCGCGAGTTCTGGGAGTTCTGGATCAAGGCGGAGACCTGGAACCCGAATGCCATCGCCGACGAGGCGATCACCGAATGGATCGCCCGCCTTTCGGCGCCCGGCGGCCTGCGCGGCTGCCTGGAGACCTATCGGGCCGGCCTCAAGAACGCCCGCATCAACGACGAGCTGATCAAGACGAAGCTGAAGATGCCGGTCATGACCCTCGGCGCGCCGGAATTCTTCGGCGAGCTGGTCAGGGACCAGATGGAGCGCGTCGCCGAGCGCGTCGTCAGATCCGACGTGTTCGAGGAATGCGGCCACAGCCTTGCCCTCGAGGCGCCGGACCGCCTGGCGTCCGCGCTGCTCGATTTCATCCGCGAAAACGGGTGACGAAGGGCCGGCACGCCGGCCCCTGCCAGCATTCTTTCCGCTGCCTCGGGGAGAGGTGGCCGTAACCTTGGGAGGAGAACCAAGCAATGTCCCTGCATGTCCTGAAGAAAGCCCTCGCGACCATGGTGGTCGCGTCCCTGCCGATGGCGGCGCTCGCCGACAACACGGAAGGGGTCAAGCACCCGCTCTGGTACAAGGAGCCGTCGGAAAAGACGATGAAGCTCGCTGCGATCGACGACCTCACCGACGTGGTGGTCTCCGACGGCCAGCGCGGCGAGGAAGGCTTCCCCGCCTCCAGGATCGCCATCACCGACGAACAGCTCGCCAAGATCAAGGCCGGCAACTTCACCGTCGCCATCTCCATGGGCTGGCTGGGCGACGACTGGGCCTCCCAGCAGCTCATCGGCCTCAAGGAGAATTTCGAGAAGCTCGGCATCAAGGTCGTCGCCGAGACCAATGCCAACTGGGACGACGCCAAGCAGATCGCCGACCTGGAGGCCATCTCCGTCCTGAAGCCCGACCTTCTGGTCTCCATCCCGCTCAACGGCAAGACGACGGCCAGCGCCTACAAGCGCCTCTCGGAGGCCGGCACCAAGGTGGTCTTCATCGACCAGGCCGTGGAAGGCATGGATCCGGGCAAGGACTATGCGGCGATCATCTCGTCCGACAATCTTGCGCTCGGCATGTATCTCGCCGACCTTCTGGCCGAATCGATCAACTACAAGGGCAAGGTCGCGGCGCTCTATTTCGCCAACGACTTCTACGTGACGAACCTGCGCTATGAGGGCTTCATCGCCCGCCTGCGCGCCAAGTACCCGGATGTCAAGCTCGTCGCCGCCGCCGGTCACGACGATCCGAACAAGGGCCAGGAAGTGGCGCAGGGCGTGCTGGCCCGCTACCCGGATATCGACGGCATGTATGCGAGCTGGTCGATCCCGGCCATGGGCGCGGTGACGGCCGCCAATGTCAACGGCCGCACGCCGTCCGACTTCAAGATCGTCAACGAGAACTTCGACCAGATCGTCGCGCTCAACATGGCGCAGAACGGCTTCATCGCCGGCATCTCCTCGCAGCGTCCCTACGACCAGGGCACCGCGGAAGCCAAGATCGGCGCGCTGACGCTGATCGGCGAGACGGTTCCGCCCTATGTGGTCGTGCCGCCGCTGGCCGTGAAGCGCGCCAACCTGCCGCAGTCCTACAAGACGATCTACCGGATCGATCTGCCGCAGGAAATGAGCTCGGCGCTCTCGCAGTAAAAGAACCGGCAGGACGGAGGGGCGCTGTTCGGCAGCGCTCCTTCGACGCCTTGCCCGAACCGGAGACCGATCCAATGCCGCAAGATCGAGCCGTTCTCGAAATGCGCGACATCGAGAAGTCCTTTGCGCACAACAGGGTGCTGAACAAGGTCGACTTCACGCTGAACCGCGGCGAAGTCCATGCGCTGATGGGCGGCAACGGCGCCGGCAAGTCGACGCTGATGAAGATCCTGTCCGGCGTCTACGAGAAGGATGGCGGGACCATCCGCATCGAGGGCGAGGCGGTCGCCTTCGCCGACGCGACCGACGCGCGGCGCGCCGGCATCGCCATGATCTTCCAGGAATTCAGCCTCGTTCCAACGCTTTCCGTGGCGCAGAACATCTTTCTCAACGGCGAGCCGAAGAAGGGCATCTTCATCCGTGACGGGGAGGCCGTGCGCCGCGCGCGCCGGATTCTCGACGAGCTCGGCGTCGACATCGAGCCGCGGATGTCCGTCAGCGAGCTGAGCGTCGGCCAGTGCCAGATGGTCGAGATCGCCAAGGCGCTGTCGCGCCAGGCGCGGATCCTCGTGATGGACGAGCCGACGGCCTCGCTGTCCGAAGCCGAGACGGAAGCCCTCTTCGCGCTGGTCGGGCGGCTGAAGGCGAGCGGCATTTCCATCATCTACATCTCGCACCGCATGGCGGAGATCTTCAGCGTGTGCGACCGCGTCACCGTCATGCGCGATGGCGGGGTGCGCCTGACGGCGCCCTGCAGCGAGGTCAGCATGGCCGAGCTGGTCGAGACCATGTTGGGATCGGACGAGGTGGAAGGCTTCAGGTGGCACGACCGCGGCTACCGCCGCTCGGGTGCGCCCCTTCTCACGCTTCGCGGCGTCAGCCTGCCGCCCCGCATCAGCGATGTCAGCTTCGATGTCGGCGCGGGCGAGATCGTCGGCATCGCCGGGCTGATGGGGTCCGGGCGCACCGAGATCGCCGAGGCGATCTTCGGGCGCCGGCCGCTGGCCGCCGGAGAGATCCTGATCGACGGCAAGCCGGTCACCAGCCAGGCGCAGGCGATCGCCGCGGGCATCGCGCTCGTGCCGGAGGATCGCCGCCGCCTTGGCCTCGTGCTGGAACACTCCGTCGGACAGAACATGCTTCTGCCTAGCCTCGGCCTCTTTACCGCCGGCGCCTTCGTCAACGACCGCGGCGCGGCCCGCATGATCCGCCGGATGATCGAGGCGCTCAACATCAAGACGGAAAGCGCCGACAAGCCGGCCCGGCTTCTGTCGGGCGGCAACCAGCAGAAGATCGTTCTCGGCAAGTGGCTGGCGCGCCGGCCGCGCCTGCTCGTCCTCGACGAGCCCACCATCGGCGTCGATATCGGCGCGAAGTCGGAAATTGCCCGCGCCGTCCGCGAAATGGCCGACGAGGGCGTCGCGGTCGTCATCATCTCATCGGAACTGGAGGAGCTGCTGGCCGTCAGCGACCGGCTGCTCGTCCTGCACAACGGACGCATATTCCAGGACGTGCAGCGTCAGGATATCGGCTCGGAGGAGGAGCTTCACCATGCAATCCAAGGCCATCGTCTCGGAGCGGCCCCTGCGGGCGCCGCGGCTTGACGGCATGTTCAAGATCCGCGCCCTGCAGGACTACATCGTCTATATCGTCTTCGCGGCGGTCTTCGTCTACTTCGCGATCATGATCGGCGACAGCGGCTTCCTGACCGTCCGCAACATGTTCAACATCGCGCGCACCACCGCCATGATCGTCGTCATGGCGACGGCCATGACCTTCGTCATCGGCGCGGGCGAGCTCGATCTGTCTGTCGGCTCGACCGCGGCGCTCTCCGCCCTCGTCTGCGCGCTCGTCATGCAGGCGGGCTACGGCTGGGGATTTGCGGTGGCGGCGGCGCTCGGCGCGGGTCTCGTCGTCGGCTGCCTCAACGGCTTCTTCGTCACGGTGGTCGGCATTCCGTCCTTCCTGGTGACGCTCGGCATGATGCAGTTCATCCGCGGCTTCGACATGCGCGTCACCTACACCAATCCGATCTCGATCTCCAATACGACCTTCAACAGCCTGTTCGGTTCGGGAAGCCTCTGGGGCATTCCCTCGCTGCTCTTCTGGTCGGTGATCGTGGCGGCGCTCGGCCATGTGGTCCTGCGCTATACATCCTTCGGCCGCCAGATACTCGCCACCGGCGGCAATCGCCTGGCGGCGGAATATTCCGGCGTGAAGACGCGGCGCATCAAGTTCCTCGCCTTCCTGCTGACGGCGGCGGCGGCCGCGCTCGCGGGCCTGCTTTATTCCGGCATGATGCAGACGGCGCGCTACAATTTCGGCGAGGGCGCCGAGCTGATGGTCATCGCGGCGGTGATCCTCGGCGGCACCAGCCTCTTCGGCGGCCGGGCGACCATCATCGGCACCTTCACCGGGGCGCTGATGATCGGCACCATCAACAACGGGCTCATCATCATGGGCCTCGACGTCTCCGAGCAGATGATGATCTCGGGCGCCATCATCATCCTTGCGGTCGCTTTTGCCCGCAAGCGAAATTCCTAATACCGTCAGTTTGAGGTCACCGTCGGGAGGCGGTGCGGGAGGAAGATCATGACGACATACGACTACGCATCCATCGGTTTCTACACCTTCGATTGCCTCGGCAGGCCGGTGACGGCCATTCCGCCGGGCGGCAACACCTATTTCGTCGAGGAAATCACCATGGCCGTCTCGGGCGCCGCCGGCGCGGCGGCGATCGTCGCCGCCAAGTACGGCCTCAAGGTGCTCGCCGTCGGCGGCATCGGCGAGGACCTGATGGGCGCATGGGTGATCGACCGCCTCGACCAGTTCGGCGTGGACACCTCCCGCATGGAACTCTGCAAGGGCGTGGGCACCTCCTCGTCGATCGTCACCACGCGGCCCGACGGGCAGCGCCCGGCGCTCCACATGCGCGGGGCGACCGGCGCCTTCGAGGTGCGGCCCGAGCATGTCGACCAGGTGCTGGACGCCAAGGTCGTCCATATGGGCGGCACGGGCCTCATGGACCGGATGGACGGCGCGAAGAGCTTCGCGCTGATGGCCGAGGCGCGCCGGCGCGGACGCATCACCACCCTCGACGTCTTCGCCGCGGACAGGAAGGACATGGCGAACGTCGCCGGACTGCTACCGAACACCGACTACTTCATCCCCTCCATCGAGGAGGCGCAGGCGCTGTCCGGCCTCGCCGACAAGGAGGATATCGGCCGCCACTTCATCGACCTCGGGGTCGGCTGCATCGTCATGACGATGGGCGCCGAGGGCGCCTATTACCACCACCGCGACGGAACACGCTTGCACATGCCGGCCTTCGACATCGACGTCGTGTGCACCTGCGGGTGCGGCGATGCCTTCAATGCCGGCTTTGCGACCGGGCTGATCAAGGGCATGAATCCTGAAGAGACGATGCGCCTCGCCCAGGCCTCCTCCGCGCTCAATGCCAGCGGGCTCGGCAGCCAGGCGGGCGTCACCGATCTGGAGGCGGCGCTCGACTTCATCCGTCACACGAAGGTCAAGGGCCCGGCAAAGGTTCTCCAGCGCGTCGGCTGACGCCCACTCCAGCATGGTGGCGTTTGCCGCCCTGACGAGCCTCGCCGGGCGGCGTCTGCGCGTCACCCGGCCGCTGGCCATGGTCGCCACGGCGGCGGAGTGGTTCATCTCGGTTTTGCGCCATCCGCCGAACTCGTTGACGAGTTGGCGGACGGGGCGGCGCCGGGCGAATGCGTGTCGTGCCGGTGGACGCTGCGCGCGGGAGGAAAGATCGCTGGAACTCCGGCTTGTCCCCAGCAAGGGCGATCCGCAGTCGCCTGGTGTCCTGCCCTGCGATACGGGGCGGCGAACTTGCCATCCGGTTCGACCTGCACGGACGGATCGGTGACGGCCCGGTGCCCGCGGTCACGCCCGAGCCCTTCGGCGGCCCGGCGACCAGCCATGCGATGGGCCCGACCGTCACCAGCGGAACCACCCGGCGCTCCTACTCGTCGCTGGCAGCCTGCCTGGGTCACAATCGCCTCGCCGCCCAATCGCGGCTCATCCCGAAATCCGCTGCGAACCAGAAGACTTCCCTTGCTGCGATTGCCGCCGGTATCGCCGACCGCCTTTTGATTTTCGGCATCGGCGGCCGTCCTTTCCTTTCGGGCAGGTCGGCCGCAAGGCTTCCGCACGTCGCTTGCGAATGACGCATGACGCTGGCGGGCGCAAGAAAGCGGCCGCAGCCGTGGGCGAGAAACATACCTCGGTATTTCCTCCTGAACCGTCTTGACGGCGGGGATGTGCGATGATTGGATAATTGGATACAAAAATCCAATCCGGTTCACCTCATGCCCGCCAGCTTCTCCAGTCAGCCGAATGCACCCGTCACCGCGGAGGAGGAGGCTCATCGCCATATCCAGCAGGCGCTTCGGCTCGGGCGCTACAAGCCCGGCGAGCGGCTGATCGCGGAAGACATCGCCGCGGAGATCGGCACGAGCCGCATGCCCGTGCGGGAAGCCTTCCGGCGGCTGGCGGCCGATGGTCTCGTGGTGCTGAGGCCCAATCGCGGCTGCATCGTCGCGGGCCTGACGCTCGACGAGCTCTACGAGGTCTTCGAGATACGCTCCGTACTGGAGGGCCTCGCCGTGCGCCTCGCCATTCACCGTATCGACGAGGAGGTGCTCGACGAACTGGAGCGGCTGCTGGAGCGCATGGAGCGCGCCGGCCAGAGCGGCAGCAGCGACTGGGTCGTGCGCCACCAGGAGTTCCACGGCCGGATCTACGCGCTCAGCGGGCGGCCGAAGCTCATCCGCCAGATCGCCGCGCTTCATGTGGTGATCGAGCCCTACATGCGCATCTGGTTCGACTATGTCGACAAGCCGCTCTCCTCGCGCGAGGAGCACGCGGCGCTGATCGCCGCGCTGCGCTCGGGCGATGCGCGCCATGCCGAACAGGTGATGCAGGACCATATTCTCGGCACGGCGCCCATGCTGGCCGAGTTCGCGAGTCCGAGCCGGCGCTGACGCCGGCCGGTGACAGGCCCGAAGCCCGGAGGAATGCCGGGCGCGGGCGGGGAACAGCCGCTCGGCGGCACGACAGACAGAGGAAAGTCCATGACGCAGCGTCGCATGGTCGCGTTGGCGGCCGCCTTCAGCATGCTCGGTTTTGCCCCGGCCGTCCTCGGCCAGGATGCGCCAAGTGCCATTACCATCGCCACCGAGGGCGCCTACGCCCCCTGGAACTTCACGACCGCCGACGGCAAGCTCGATGGCCTCGAGGTCGAGCTCGCCAACGACCTGTGTGCCCGGATGAAGATCCAGTGCACCATCGTCGCCCAGGATTGGGATGGGCTCATCCCCTCGCTGACCGTCGGCAAGTTCGACGTGATCATGGCCAGCATGTTCATCACGCCGAAGCGGCTGGAGACCATCGCCTTCACCCAGCCCTATGCGGTTGATCCGTCCGGCTTCGCCGCCGCGAAGGACAGCGACCTCGGCAAGCTCGGCCTCGCCGCCGAGCGGTTCAAGCTGGAGGACGAGGCCGCCACCGCCGCCGCGGTCGAGAAGATGAAGCCGCTTCTCAAGGGCAAGGTGATCGGCGTCCAGGCGGCCACCACCAACCTCGAATTCGTGAAGAAATATTTCGGCGATACCGTGGAGATCCGCGAATACAAGACGACCGAGCAGCACGATCTCGACCTGGCGGCCGGGCGCATCGATGCCCTCTTCGCCCAGCAGACGGCGCTTTCGGCGACGCTTGCAAAGCCCGAATTCGCCGAGTTCACGCTGGCTGGACCGGGCTTCGTGGGCGGCATTTTCGGCCTCGGCACGGGGGCCGGCCTGCGCAAGGAGGATACCAGGCTCAAGGAGATGCTGAACGCGGCCATCGACGGCGCGATCGCCGATGGCACGATCAAGCGTATTTCCGAAAAGTGGGTCAAGACGGACGTGACGCCGGTCAAGTAGGTGCGGGCGGGCCCCACCCGGCGGACGGCGTGTCCGCCGGGTGGCGTGCAGGAAGGCGTGGACGTCCATGGTCAATGCAGCGCATATTCTCGGCTTCGGCGAAGGCGGCTGGGGCGCCGCCCTCCTGGCGGCGGCGGGCGTCACGCTCGCCCTTTCGCTTCTCGGCTTCCTGCTCGGCGCCGTTTTCGGCGCGCTGGCCGCTGCCGCCCGCCTGTCATCCTCGCGGGTCCGGAACTGGCTGGCCGGCGTCTACGGCACGGTGTTCCGCGGCGTTCCCGATCTCTTGACAATCTACCTGTTTTACTACGGCGGCAGCGTCGCGCTGACGGCGACCGGCAGGCTGTTCGGCGGCGCGGGCTTCGTGGGGTTGCCGTCCTTCGCCACCGGCGTCCTCGCCCTCGCGATCATTTCCGGGGCCTATCAGGCGGAGGTCTATCGCGGGGCCTATCTCGCCGTCGACCGCGGCCAGTTCGATGCCTGCAAGGCGCTCGGCCTTTCGCAGTACCGCGCGTTGCGACTCGTCATCGTGCCGCAGCTCATGCGTCATGCGCTGCCGGGTCTCGGCAACATCTGGCAGCTCGTATTGAAGGATTCCGCGCTGATCTCGGTGATCGGCCTCGTCGAACTGATGCGCCAGGCGCAGATCGGCGCCGGATCGACGCGCGAACCCTTCGTCTTCTACATCGCGGCCGCCGCGCTCTATTTCCTGATCGCCGGCGTGACCGGCCTCGCCTTCCGGTGCGGCGAGGCGCGGGCATGGCGGGGAACGGTGCCCGCATGATCGATCCCGGCTTCTTCGTCTCGATCGTCCCGGCATTGCTGGCGGGATTGCCGCTGACATTGCAGCTTGCCGGCACGTCGCTGGCGCTCGGCTTCGTGCTCGCCGTCGCGCTGGCGCTCGCCCAGCTCGGCGAGCATCCCGCAGTCGTCTGGCCGATCCGCGCCTTCGTGGCGGTCTTCCGCGGCACGCCGCTGCTCATCCAGATATTCCTGGTCTATTACGGACTCGGCCAGTTCCGCCCTGAGCTCCAGGCGGTCGGCCTGTGGTGGCTGCTGCGCGAGCCCTACTGGTGCGCCATCTTCGCGCTTACCCTCAACACCGCCGCCTATGGCAGCGAGATCCTGCGCGGGGCGATCCGCGGCGTTCCGCGCGGCCTCGTCGAGGCGGCGTCGGCCTTCGGCATGTCGCGCCTCCTGACGCTGCGGCTCGTCGTGCTGCCGCTCGCCTTCCGGCAGGCGATCCCGAGCTACGGCAACGAGATCATCCTGATGGTCAAGGGCACCTCGCTCGCCTCGATCATCACGCTGATGGAGGTGACAGGCATCGCCCAGGGGCTGATTTCCCAGACCTACCGGGCAGTCGAGGTCTTCGTGGCGGCCGGCGCGATCTATCTCGCGCTCAATTTCACGATCATCCGGGCGCTAAACGTGCTCGAACACTGGCTCACACCCTATCGAGCCCGCGCCTGATCCAGGGGGAGGAACACGATGCGCAACTTCGAGAAGCCGACACGGTCCATTGCCGTGTCACGCCATGCAATGGCCGCCACCTCGCATCCGGCCGCGACGCTGACCGCGCTGCAGGTCATGGAGGCCGGCGGCAATGCCATGGATGCGGCGATTGCCGCTTCGGCCGTGCAATGCGCAGTCGAGCCGGGATCGACGGGCATCGGCGGCGACTGCTTCGCGCTCTTCGCGCCGGAAGGGTCCGACAGGGTCGGGGCCTATAACGGCTCGGGCCGCACCCCTGCGGCGCTGACGCCCGGCTGGTTCGCCGAGCGGGGCCTCACCGAAGTCCCGCGCACGTCGCCGGGCGCCGTGACGATCCCCGGCGCCATCGACGCCTGGCTGCAACTGCATGCCGATCATGGTCGGCTCCCTTTCGCGGACGTCATAGCGCCGGCCATCCGCCTTGCCGAGGAGGGCTATGCGATCACCCCGCGCGTGCACCGCGACTGGCGGCTGGAGGAGACCCTGCTTGCGGCCGATCCGACGGCGGCGCGGATCTTCCTGCCCGCCGGGCGCGCGCCGAAGGTCGGCGAGGTGCACCGGCAGCCGGAGCTTGCGGAGACCCTGCGGGGCATCGTCGCCCGAGGCCGCGACGGCTTCTACACGGGGCCGGTCGCGGAGGACATGGTCTCCTATCTCCGCTCGCTCGGCGGCGTGCACACGCTGGAGGACTTCGCTTCGGCGCGCGGCGACTATGTGACGCCGGTCACGACGGACTTCCGCGGCTACACGGTGCACGAATGCCCGCCGAACGGCCAGGGCATCATCGCGCTGCTCATCCTCAACATCCTCAGCCGTTTCAAGGCCGAGGGCGATCCGCAGTCACCCGACCGGTTGCATATCGAGATCGAGGCGACGCGGCTCGCCTATGCCGCGCGCGATGCCCGGCTCGCCGATCCCGACAAGGCCGACGTGCCGGTGGCGGAACTGCTCTCGGGCGACCTGGCGGACCGGCTCGCGGGGATGATCGACCTCGGCCGCGCCCTCACCGACCTGCCGCCCTTCGAGATGCCGCTTCATCGCGACACGGTCTACATTTCCGTCGTCGACAGGGATCGCAACGCCGTCAGCTTCATCAACTCGGTCTTCGACAGTTTCGGCAGCGGCCTCGTCGCGCCGCGCTCGGGCGTGGTGCTGCACAATCGCGGCCAGAGCTTTTCCCTGGAGCCCGGCCATCCCAATTGCGTGGCGCCCTCGAAACGGCCGCTGCACACGATCATACCGGGCATGGTGACGCGCGGGGGCAGGGTGGAAATGCCGTTCGGCGTGATGGGCGGCTACTATCAGGCGATGGGCCACGCCCACCTGATCTCGAAGGTGTTCGACTACGGCATGGACCTTCAGGAGGCGATCGACCTGCCCCGGCTGATCCCGAAGCCGGACGGCACGCGGGTCGAGGCCGAGCACACGCTGCCGGCGGCGACCGCCGCCGAACTCCAGCGGCGCGGCTTCATCCTCGTGCCCGCCGAGGACCCGATCGGCGGCGCACAGGCGATCCGCATCGACTGGGAAAACGGAACGCTCACCGGCGGCTCGGAGCCGCGCAAGGACGGGGTCGCACTCGGCCTGTGACGCCGGCATCAGCAGCCGGTCGGACGGCGCGCTGGTCATCTGCCCGACAGGTCAGGAAGCGCATCATCCACATGGACCCGAATTTTCAACTTCGGCAGGGTGATGCGGATCGTCGGATCGGCGGCGACGCGGTTGGCGATCTTCAGTTTCAGCCGTTCGTTTCCGACGGCGATGTCGGCAACATTGACGCTGCCCTGATGTTGTACGCCTTGTGCGACGGCGGCAAGGCCCTCCTCATCTCCTGCGGTTTGCCGCGCTGGGCGACACGCCCCGCGCTCATGGCGAGCACGTCGTCGGCACAGGTCTTGCCGTCCCCGCGGACGATGCCGGTCTACTCCGCGGCGACGATGTGGAACTCCCGCGCGCCGTCACATTTCTTTGCGCCACCCATGATGAAGATGAGACAGCTCGTCCGCAGCAGAGAGGCGAAATTCGGCACCGAGCCGTTGATTTCCAAAGCCTCGTCATAGAGCGTCGAAAGAAAGCGGGATGTCGATTGGCCTTGGCCCGCGGCCATCTCGTCGATCAAATCCCAGAAGGCCGCCTCGATCTGGATGCTCGTCGAGTGGCCGCCTATCCGCACCGAGCGGTTGACAGGCCGGTAACGCTGCGGGTCCTGGCCCGCAAACACCTCACACATGGTTTATCCTCCGGTCTTGTTTTTATACGGGCGATTATGCGGCGGCCCTTGAACTTGGTCAAATCATCCTGTGTCGCCGTGAAACAAGAAAAATGCTTCGCGAAAAACTCCAGAAATTAAAATCCGCGTGCGGTAACAGGCTGCTACCTAGGACCGCGATTCCCGGCGCAATCTTCCTTCCACAAGTCGAACTGCAAGCAGGGGAAGGGCAGCGTGGCAAAGTCCATTCATTCGATGATCCGCGTTCTGGATGAAGACCGGTCCGTGGATTTCTACAACAAGGCTTTCGGGCTCGCGGTCGCTGAACGGCTGGACTTCGAGACCTTCACGCTCGTCTACATGAGCAATGCCGAAAGCGAATTTGAACTCGAGCTGACGATCAACAAGGATCGCACCGAAGCCTACAATCTCGGCGACGGTTACGGCCATCTCGCCGTGTCGGTTTCCGACCTCGACGGCGAGCACGCCCGCATCTCCGGGCTCGGCTTCACCACCGGCAAGATCGTGGAGTTCAACCGCGACGGCGGCCTTCTCGCCCGCTTCTTCTTCGTGACCGATCCCGACGGCTACAGGATCGAGGTCCTGCAGCGGCACGGTCGCTTCAAATGAAAGGGCCGGCGGCCGGAGGAGGGCCGCCGGTCTCGAACGCAATGGGAGGAACCTGATATGACGACGATCTACGAGCAGCGCCCGGGGCTTTCCCGCCGCGAGCTTCTGAAGCGCGGCACGATCGGTGCGGCGCTCATCATCACGGGCAAGGCGGTGATCAGCCCCGACAAAGCCTGGGGCATGCAGACGACGGCCCTGAAGCCGGAAACGATGGCGACGCTGATCAGGCTCGCCCGGGATATCTACCCGCACGATACGGTTGCCGACCGCTTCTACGCCATCGCCGTGAAAGGCCACGACGCCAAGGCCGGCACGGACGCCGCACACAAGGAACTGATCGAGGCGGGCATTGCCGATCTCGACAGGCGAGCGGGCGAGGGCGGCTATCGCGGCCTCGGCTGGGAGGATGATCGCGTGAAGATCCTGCGCGACATCGAGACGACGCCGTTCTTCCAGGCGGTACGCGGCGACCTCGTCGTCTCCTTCTATAACCAGAAGGAGCTCTGGCCGCATTTCGGCTACGAGGGCGAATCCTATTCCAAGGGCGGTTACATCGCCCGGGGCTTCGACGACATCGAATGGCTTTGACGGCGGTCTGACGGAACGCGCCGGAGGAGGCGCGCCCGCGGCCTTGACGCCGACCGCACATGTTTCGGGAGGAAACCATGGCAGCTCCTTATGATCTCAACGACGACAGCGTGGTCGTCATCATCGGCTCGGGTGCCGGTGGCGGCACGCTGGGCAATGAACTGGCGCAGAAGGGCATCGACGTCGTGGTGCTCGAAGCCGGTGCGCGCATAGAACACGAGGATTTCATCAACGACGAGTGGGACAGCTTCGCCCAGCTCGCCTGGCTGGACCACCGCACCACCGGCGGCGGCTGGCGCGTCTCGAAGGATTTTCCGAACCTGCCGGCCTGGATTGTCAAGGCCGTGGGCGGCACGACGACGCATTGGGCCGGCGCATCGCTGCGTTTTCAGGAGCACGAGTTCAAGACGCTCACCAACTACGGCAAGGTCGAGGGCGCCAACCTGCTCGACTGGCCGGTGACGCTTGCCGAGCTCGAGCCCTACTACGCCAAGGCCGAAGACAAGATGGGCGTGACCCGCACCAACGGCATCGAGGGCCTGCCCGGAAACAACAACTTCAAGATCCTGAAGGCCGGCGCCGACAAGCTGGGCTACAAGGAATGTCACACCGGCAACATGGCGATCAATTCGGCCGACCGCGACGACCGCATGAGCTGTCAGCAGACCGGCTTCTGTTTCCAAGGCTGCAAATGGGGTGCCAAATGGTCGACGCTCTATACGGAAATACCCAAGGGTGAAGCGACCGGCAAGCTGGAAGTGCGGCCGAACTCCCACGTCGTCAAGATCGAGCATGATGACAGCGGCAAGGTGACCGCCGTCGTCTATGCCGACAAGGATGGCAAGCTGCAGAGCCAGAAGGCGCGCATCATCTGCGTCGCCGGCAACTCCATCGAAAGCCCGCGCCTCCTGCTCAATTCCGCATCGAGCAAATACCCGGACGGGCTTGCCAATTCCTCTGGCCAGGTCGGCAGGAACTACATGCGCCACACGACGGGCTCGGTCTATGCCGTGTTCGAAAAGCCGGTGCATTTCTACCGTGGCACCACCATGGCCGGCATCGTGCGCGACGAGGCGAGACACGATCCGTCGCGTGGCTTCGTCGGTGGCTACGAGCTTGAGACGCTGGCGCTTGGCGTGCCCTTCATGGCGGCCTTCCTCGATCCCGGCGGCTGGGGAAGACCCTTCGCCTCGGCCATGGACAGCTACGCCAACATGGCGGGCCTCTGGATCGTCGGCGAGGATATGCCGCAGGAACAGAACGCCGTGAAGCTGCATGGCGAACTGAAGGACAAATACGGTATGCCGATCCCGGACGTCTGGTTCACCGACCATCCCAATGACGTCGCCATGCGCAACCACGCCTACAAGCAGGGCGAGGCGCTTTATGCGGCGGTCGGCGCGACACGCAGCTTCCCGACGCCACCCTATCCCTCGACGCACAATCTCGGCACCAACCGCATGAGCGAGAAGGCGCGCGACGGTGTCGTCAACAAATGGGGGCAGACGCACGACATCAAGAACCTTTTCGTCTCGGACGGCAGCCAGTTCACGACCGGGGCGGCGGAAAATCCGACGCTGACCATCGTCACGCTCGCCATCCGCCAGGCCGACTACATCGCCAGGGAGATGGGGGCCGGCTCGATCTGAGGTTTGCCGCGATCCTCCCCGGTCGCCTTCGGACGGCCGGTGATCGCGCGGGGCTCCACCGAGCCACGCCACCTCCGGCCGGCCCCGGCCGGCCACCTTTTGCCATCGTCAAACAGTGCGGACATGAACGCTATCGCCGTCCCCGCCTGCCTTTCGCTTCCCCCTGCCGACGAACGATTTAAGCTTGCTTTGAGCGCAAGTTAAAGATGACCGCGTGCCCTGCAACCAAATCAGCAAGCAAAAGCTCCGAGAGCCGAAAGGTCTCGGGGCTTTTGACGTTGTATGGAGCCGAAAAATATCGGACGCGTCAGGGTGCTGTCTGGCCATTCGGGGCGACGGCTGCGCTCGAAATCCTTCAAACGGCGGATTTCACCGCCATCGCCGTCACCTCGACGCGCATGCCTTCGATGGCGAGGGCGCTGATGCCGACGGCGCAGCGGACCGGGTAGGGCTTCTTGAAGAAGCGGCAATAGACGTCGTTGAAACCGGGGCGGTCGGCCATGTCGGTCAGGTAGATCGTGAGATGCAGCACATCCTCGAGGCGGCTTCCGGCCTTTTCGAGGGAGGCCTTGAGGCTGGCGAGCGTGCATTCGCTTTGCGCGGTGATGTCGCCGAGCTCGATCGAGCCGTCCGGGCGCAGGGGGATCTGCGTCGTCACGAGCAGGTTTCCGATGCCGGATACATCCGAGGAGATGGATTCCTCGTCGCTGTCGGGGATGAAGAAGGCGGCTGTGGTCTGGGTCATCTTGGTGTCTCCTTGAGAGTGGGGAAGGGTCAGCGCCGGGGCGATAAGGCCTGAAGCAGGGCGGGCTCGGCGGTTCCGGCCATCATCTCGGCGACGACGGTGCCCGTCGCCGGGCCGAGGCTGAGGCCGAGCATGTTGTGGCCGGCGGCGATGAAGGTGCGTTCCCGGCCGGGCACCTTGCCGATGAAGGGGGCGCCGTCCGGGGTCATCGGGCGCGGGCCGACCCATTCGTCCTCGCTCGCCTCCCAGTCGATGCCCTGGAAATAGGGGGCCGCGGCGGCCTTGATCGCCGCGATGCGGCGGGGGTTGAAACGGTCGTAAGTGCCGTCGAATTCCATCGTCCCGGCGAACCGCAGGCGGCCTTCGCCGAGCGGCGTGGCGCCGGCATGGGCGTCGCCCAGCGCGATCGCCCTTTGCGGCACGACGGCGGGCCGGACGGTGAAGCTGTAACCCTTGCCGGGCACGAGGGGGAGATCAAGGCCGATCCGCCGCGCGAGGTCGCGCGACCAGGCACCGGCGGCAAGCAGGCATTTGTCCGCTTTCACCTCGCGCGCTCCGGCAATCACCCGCACGACGCGTCCATCCTCTACGATATCGGTGACGGCCGCGTCCTCGAGGATTTCCACGCCCTTGGCGCGCACGGCGGCGATGAGCTCGTCCACCGTGACGGAAGGATTGGTGAAGGCTTCGCCCTGCTGCACGAAGCCCGCGCGGGCGGCACCCGCCAGAGCCGGCTCGAAAGCCCTCAGTTCACCGTCTTCCATCAATGGGCCCGGCGGCGGGCCGAGGCCGCGGCCGGCAAGGTCCGCAAGAAGGGCCCGGTCGGCGAGCGCCGCTTCCTTCGAGGCGAAGGCCCTGAGGATGCCGATCGGCGCGATGCGGGTCCCGACGCCTTTTTCCTTGAGGTCCCGGTAGAGCGTCTCCGTCCGGCGGTTCAGGAAATCGAGCCGCGCGAGGTTCTCGCGGAAGGCCTGTTCGGAGCATTGCCGAGCAAAACCGTAGAGAAAGCCGGCATTCTCCAGCAATGAGGACGGTTTGACGAAGAAGGGGCTGGTGCGGGAGAACAGCGTGCGCAGCGTATGGCCGAGCACGCCGGGGCCGGCGAGCGGCGTGCATTCCGTCCAGACGATGAGCCCGCCATTGCCGCGCGCCGCTCCGGATCCCGGCTGCTTGCGCTCCACGATGACGACGCTAGCGCCGCGCTCGGCCAGATAATAGGCGCTGAAAAGGCCGATGAGGCCACCGCCGACAATGGCGATCCGTTGACCGTCGAGAATGTCTGCCATTCAGATGCTCTTTCCAAGGAAAGCGGCGGTGCGCGGGTCGGACGGGGTGTCCAGCACGGTGCGCGGTGCGCCTTGCTCGATGATGCGGCCGCCCGCCAGCACGACGACGCGGTCCGCGACGTCCCGGGCGAAGGCCATTTCGTGGGTGACGACGATCATCGTCATGCCGGTATCGGCAAGCTCGCGCATGACGCCGAGGACTTCGCCGACAAGCTGCGGGTCGAGCGCGGAGGTCGGTTCGTCGAAGAGCATCAGCTTCGGCCTCATGGCAAGGGCGCGGGCAATCGCCACGCGCTGCTGCTGGCCGCCGGAAAGTTGGCGCGGATAGCTCGGACCGCGCCCCTTGAGGCCGACCCGTTCCAGAAGGGCCTCCGCCTCCGCCGCGGCCGTGGCGGCATTCACGCCGAGAACCCGGCGCGGGCCGAGCATGATGTTTTCCGCCGCCGTCAGGTGCGGGAAGAGATTGAAGCTCTGGAAGACCATGCCGGTCTGCCGGCGGCCGGCGCTGATCGCGGCCTCCTTCAACTCGTGCAGCCGCCCGTTGCGCTCCTCGTAGCCGACGAGCTTGCCGTCGACATGGATGCGCCCGGCGTCGATGCGTTCGAGATGGTTGATGCAGCGCAGGAAGGTCGACTTGCCCGAGCCGGACGGGCCGAGCAGGCAGACGACCTCGCCCTTTTCCACCGTGAGCGAGATGTCGTGCAGCACTTCGAGGCTGCCATAAGTCTTGTGGACATGTTCGGCGCGCAGGAGGCTCATTGGTGCGCTCCCCCGCCCATCCGGCGGCCGGTCCGGCCGAAGAGGGCACGAAGCAGGGGCGCGATGCCGGCGCGCGCGGGGCGGCGCGCGCCGCGGTCGAAGAACCGTTCGAGATAGCCCTGGGCCACGGTGGCGAAGGTGGTCATGACGAGATACCAGATGCTCGCGACGATGAGCAGCTCGATGGTCAGGAAGTTCATGGCGTAGATCTGCTGGACCGAGGTGAGCAGTTCCTGCGCCGAGATGACGGAGACCAGCGAGGTGTTCTTGAGCATGCCGATCAGTTCGTTGCCGGTCGGCGGGATGATGGTGCGCACGGCCTGCGGCAGGATGACGTAGCGCATCGACTGGCCATGGGTGAGGCCGATGGCGGCCGCTGCTTCCGACTGGCCGCGGTCGATGGAGATGATGCCGGCCCGCACGATTTCCGACATATAGGCGGCCTCGTTCAGCCCCAGCGCGATGACGGCGGCGATCAGCGGCGTGATGACCACGTTGGTCTCCACCTTGATGCCGATGTCGGTCCAGGGAATGCCGAGGAAGATGTCCGGGAAAATGAGGCCGATATTGAACCAGAAGATGATCTGGATGAGAGCCGGCGTGCCGCGGAACAGCCAGATATAGGCGCCCGCGACGGATTTCAGCACGGGATTGGGCGAGATGGTCATCGTGGCGAGGATGATCCCGCCGACGATGCCGATCGCCTGCGCGGCGAAGGTGAGGACGATGGTCAGCCAGAGGCCGTTCAGCACCGCCTCGGCGGTGAGATATTCCGCCACCGCCGGCCATTGGATATGCGGGGATTCGACGAAGGCGCGAGCCAGGAGGGCGACGAGGACGAGGCAGACGATCGCGCTCGCCCAGCGTCCCGGATAGCGGGCCGGAACGGCCTCCACCGGCAGAAGCGGGGTGGAAGGAAGCGGCGTGCCGCTTCCTTCGTCCTGCCCGTGCCCTGCCGCGCCGGGGCTCATTGCGCGTCCTGCTTGCCGCCGGCATTGACGGTGATGGCGGTCAGCGCCTCGCCGCCCACGCCATACTTGTCCAGGATGGCCTTGTAGGCGCCGTCGGCGATCATGTCGGAGAGTACCAGCGCGACGGCGTCGGTCAGCGGCTTGTTGCGCTTGGCGACGACCATGCCGTAGAGCGCCTTGGTCGGGGCGAAGTCCGGCAGGACGTTCCGGTAGTGGGTCCTGCCCTGCTCGGTCGAGGCTTCGTAGGCGGACGAGATCGAGTCCATCGCGTGTGCGTCGACGCGCTTGCTGCGCAGAGCGAGCAGCCCGGCATTGTCGTCGGGGAACGGGTTGACTGTCGTGCCGGCCGTGCCCTTGGCGGTGCATTCCTTCGCCAGCTCGCTGGCGATGCGAGAGGCGTCGGTGCCCTTGGCCGCGCTCAGCCGCTTGCCGCACAGGTCGAGATTGGTCCGGTAGTCGGCCGTGTCCGTATTGGCGACGACGACGGAAACGCCGGTCGTCATGTAGTCGACGAAGTCCGCCTGCTTCTGGCGCTCGGGGAAGTCGCCGACCGATGCGGCGATCATCTCGAAGCGGCCGCTGTTGAGCGCCGGAATGAGGCCGTCCCAGTTCATGTTGACGAATTCGACCTTGAGGCCGATGCGGGTCGCGATCTCGCTCGCAAGGTCGACGTCCACGCCGGTCGGTGTCTTGCCGTCGTCGGCGAAGAATTCCATCGGCGGGTAGGGCAGGTTGGTCCCGACCCGCAGGACGCCCCGTTCCTTTATCTCTGCCGGCACCTGCGCGGCGGCTTCGGCATTGACGCCGGCGGCGGCCGCGATGGTGGCCGGCGCAAGGCCGATGGCGAGGGCCGTGGCGCTGGCCGCCAGGGTCATGCGGATCGTTCGTTTCATCATGCTCTCCTCCCGATGATTGAACTTCTCACGGCTCGGCGGGCCCGGCGAGACTGTGCCGCTCGCTCCAGGACTTGCCGATATTGACGATGGTGGACCGCAGGTGCCCGCGCAGCGCGGCCGCGCTCGCCGCGGGATCGCGCCGGGTGATGGCGGCAGCGATATCGCTGTGCTGCGACAGGGTGCCGGCCCGGTCCGGCCGGCGGCGCGAGGAGATGAACCGCGCCCGCCAGAGCCGGGCGTTGTATTGCCGGTGCGTCTCCATCAGCGGCGCATTGCGGCTCGCCTCGACGATGGTGCGGTGAAAGGCCATGTCGGTGCGGAAGAAGTCGAGCGGCTCCATCGTGTCGCTTCCGGCGAGCATGGTCTCGTTGAGGTCGTTGATGCGCGCGATCTCCGCATTCGTCGCGTGGACGCAGGCAAGTTCGCCGCACAGGCCCTCCAGTGCGCCGAGCACGGTCAGGTGCTGCTCCAGTTCGTCGAGCGAGGGATCGGCGACCCGCACGCGGCGCGTGGCGGTGAACTCCACCAGCCCCTCGATCTCGAGCAGCCGCAGGGCCTCGCGCATGGGCGTGCGGCTGATCCCGAGCGCGTCGGAAAGCTCCCGCTCGGGGATCGCGGCGCCGGCGCCGATCTTTTCAAGGAGGATCAGCTCGCGCAGCCTGTCGGCGGCCTCCTTGGCGAGGCTGTCGCGCTTGGGCAAGGGTGCGATCTCATCGGACCAATCGTTCTGCTGTTCGATCTGGCTATTCATC
Organism: Shinella sp. PSBB067; assembly: GCF_016839145.1. NCBI lineage: Bacteria > Pseudomonadati > Pseudomonadota > Alphaproteobacteria > Hyphomicrobiales > Rhizobiaceae > Shinella > Shinella sp. PSBB067. The sequence continues at coordinate 131,616 of NZ_CP069303.1, forward strand.
GGCCGGCCTCCTGCGGTTTGTCCGAGGAGAGTTATGCCGCACCGTGGCGGTGCGGCAAAATCCGGCGCCGGTGAATATCCGTGCGCGCGTCATTCGGCGACCTCGAAATGCGCGAGGTGCTCGTCGCTGATCTCGATGCCGAGGCCCGGGCGGGTCTCGTCGAGATCGAGGAAGCCGTCCTTCGCCGCGGGGTCGCCCTTGAAGATATAGTAGAAGAGCTCGTTTCCGACCTCGACGTCATGGACCGGGAAATGTTCGGCGATCGGGCAGTTCGCGTTGGCCATGGTCAGGTGATAGTTGTGCATCTGCCCGGCATGCGGCACGACGGGCACCTGATGGGCTTCCGCGAGCGCATTGATCTTCTGCGCCGCCGTTATGCCGCCGACGCGGTTCGTATCGTACTGCACGACGGAAACCGCCTTCATGTCGAGAAGCTGGCGGAAGCCGAAGAGCGTGAACTCGTGCTCGCCGCCCGAAATGGGGATAGGTCCCCGGTTGAGCTCGGCATAGCCGTGAAGGTCGTCGGCGATGACCGGCTCCTCCAGCCAGCGCGGCTCCAGCCGTCCGAGCTTGGGCAGCATGCGGCGCGTATAGTCGAGGTTCCAGCCCATGTAGCATTCCAGCATCAGGTCGCGGTTCCAGCCGATCACCTCGCGAACCGCTTCGGCCCGCTTCAGGTTCTCGCGCATGCCGGCCATGCCGTCCTTCGGGCCGAAGCCGAAGCGGGACTTGACGGCGCTGTAGCCCGCATCCACGGCGGCCTGCGCCTCGCGCTGCATCGCCTCGATGCCATCGGCGTAGAGCTTGGAATAATAGACCGGGATCTTTTCCTTGGTGCGTCCGCCGAGCAGCTTGAAGACCGGCTTTCCGGTCAGCTTGCCCATGAGATCCCAGATCGCGATGTCGACGGCGCTGATCGCCGTCATGCCGACGCCCTTGCGGCCCCAGGCAAGCGAGCGGCGATACATCTTCTCCCAGAGATAGGCGTAGTCGAACGGATCCTCGCCGATGACGAGCGGAGCATAGTAGCCGTCGATCGCCTTCTTGACCAAGTCCGGCACCAGGGCCGCATTGCCGATGCCGATCTCGCCCGTATCGGCCTCCACCTCGCAGGTCAGCCATTGATGAAAGCGAAAGCTCCCCATGGCATCGCCGCGCTCGTAGAGGACGTCGCTGGCATTGGTGCAGAAATGCGGCTGCGGCGGCACGACCGGCCCCTTCCAGCTCCAAACTCTTGTTCTTACGCGTACGATCCTGGTCACGGCCTGCTCATGCTTTTATTGAATTCAGGATTTGGTATACCAAATTATTTGAGAGATCAAGAGGGCGGGATCAGGGTCTCGCGACCGTGCCGTCACCTCTACCGAGGATCATCGGAAGCGTTTGCCGGCCGGGCTTGTGGGACCGGTAAAGGCAGACCACCTAAGCCCTTAGGCAAGCAAGGTCGGAATCGGGGATTCCTTTCGCGGAATTTCCCGGCTCTGTGATGCGCGGCAGCATGATCGTCACTACGAGCAAGTATCGATATGTCCGGCCGCACTTCCATGCATAAGGGGACTGCGGCACGTCCAGCAGAAGCCAAGCGACGGAATAAGGTAACGAGCGCAGCAGACAAGGCGTTTGCGGACGGTTCGCGCCTCGTCTGCCCCTGCTTTCCGGCCTGCGCCGATCGCCGGAGAAGCTAGCACTCGCCGGCTTGGCGACGGCGGCAAGCCTCGGCGCGGCCGGAACGCTCGTCGAATGAGCGCTGCCTCTGCAATGGAGCCCGGAGCGAGGACTAGGTCGGATTCTCGCGTGCTTTCGCCAGATGGCTCACGCGCTGCAGTAGTGCGCGATCGTCGCGCTAAGTCGGTGTCCGGACCAAATCGGTGGCCCGCTGCATAAGAAGTTTTCATCCTATTAGCGTTCACTGTTCGATTATGCCGCAATCCCTTGCGGCTATTGAGTGGCGGGAATCGATAGCCCTGTGGGCAAACCGAAAAGGAGCTTGCATTGTATACAGAGTACAGTATGGTGAGTACATGGACATGAGCTACTCATATAAGCTTTCGGCGGGAATCGCGGACAACCTCGTTGCCGTGCTTGAGAATGCGATTGTCTTTCTGGAGCTCGCGCCAAGCGAACGTCTGACCGAGGAAGACGTGGCGGAGCGCTACGGCGTCAGCCGTTCTCCGGTGCGTGATGCGTTGCGTGCGCTGGAGCGCGACGGCCTCGTGTTGCGCGAGGCGCGCAAGGGCATATGGGTCACACCCATGTCGCTGCGGGATTTCGACGAGATCTACCGCTGCCGCATCGCTCTGGAGGCCATTGCGGCCGAGCAGGCGGCGCGCTCGGCCAATGCCGCCCTCAAGGAGCAGCTCTGGCAGGTACTCGATGGGATGAAGAAGGCGCGGGAGGCCGGCGATGCCCGGCTCTTCTTCACGCATGACGTGCGCGGCTCCGAACTGATCTACGAGATCGCCGACAACACCACGCTGCGCCGGCTGCTCAAAGGCCTGGAAAAGCAGGCATTGCGCTATCGCTATCACCTCTACCAGCGCGACCGGAGTGTCGTGGATCTCTCCTTCGACGATACGGCGCGGGTTTTCCAGGCGATCGTGGATGGCGATGCCGAGCGTTCCTATGCACTGGAGCACGACCTGATCGAGAAGATCTGGCGCGAGACACGCGATGCCATCCGTGCCGAGTTCGGAGAGGGTCGCAAATGATCGGCGTCGAGGCGGCTTTTCCCTATATCGACACCCATACGGCCGGGCATCCGACTCGCGCCGTCCTGGGGGGGATTCCGCCGCTTCGAGGGCGCAGCGTTCTCGAAAAGCGCGAGGACTTCGAGCGCCGCTTCGATCATCTCCGTCCCGCCCTCCTGCACGAGCCCCGCGGCCATGCAGCCATGGTGGGGCTCATTCCGGTTTCCTCCGAAGTGGCGGATTTCGGTGCGATTTTCATCTCGTCTTACGTCTATCTCGGCATGTGCGGCCACGGCACCATCGGCTTTGCCAAGACGCTGGCCTTCACGGGCGCGATTTCGCCGGCAACCGGCGACCGGTTCACGCTGGAAACACCGGCCGGCGTGGTCGATGTCCGGCTGGGATGGGACGGGGAGGGCCGTCTCGGTGAGGTCTCCTTGAAGAACGTGCCCGCCTATATGGGCATCGAAGGTCTGGAGGTGGAGGTTCCGGGGCTCGGTACGATCCGCACCGACATCCTCTATTCCGGCATGTGGTATGCGATGGTGGATGCCGACCCGCTGGGGTTGGCGCTCACGCCCGAAAACGCCTCGGCCGGCCTCGCGCTCGGCTGGAGGATCAAGGAAGCCATTGCGAAGGCCACGGACGGGCGGCCCGAGATGCGCGGCCTTCCTGCCCCCTCGGTCCTGTTCCACAGCGATCTCGGCAGGGGTCACTCGCGCCAGTTCCTGGTGCTCGCACCCAACAAATACGACCGTTCGCCCTGCGGCACCGGCACCTGCGCCCGAATGGCGCAGCTGCTGATCCGCGGTGAACTGTCGGAGACCGATGCCTATCGCGCCGAGAATATTTTCGGCGTGTCCTTTACCGCGGAACTCGCCGAGAAGAGCGAGACCTGCGGCACGACGGGTTATGCCGTCATCGTCCGGGGAGAGGCTCATGTCGCCTCCCAGGGCACGCTATACCTCGAAAAGGGTGATCCGCTTTCCGGGGGGTTCCTGAGCCGGTGAAACGCGCCGCGCTCGATCGTTGAAAGAAAATCAGGGAGAGTTGAAATGTCATTTTTCGGAAACATCCTCCGGGCCTGCGCCCTGGGGGCGGCGGTAGCTATTGCCGCATGGAACCCGGCGACCGCCCAGGAAAATCCCTCGGCGGTGATCGATGAGATCCGCGCCAGCGGCGAACTGAAGATCCCGGTCATGGTGGGCGAAGAGCCCGGCTACATTAAGGACCCGGCCACCGGGACCTGGAGCGGCTTCTACGTCGACTTCCTGACGGACGTCGCGAACGAACTCGGCGTCAAGGTTACGCCGGTCGAAACCACCTGGGGCAACCTTGCGGCCGACTTCCAGGCCAACAAGATCGACGTCGCCATCGGCGTGAACCCGAACCCCAAGCGCGGCCTCGTGATCGACTATCTCTGGGAGCCGATCTTCACCGATGCCTGGGGCGTCTTCTCGCCCAAGGGCAAGCCGGTCGCCACCTGGGCGGAGATGAACACGCCTGAAAAGACCGTCGTCGTCCAGAAGGGCTCGACGATGCAGATCGTCGCCGAGGCGCTTCTGCCCAAGGCGAAGATCACCGTGGTCGAGGACCGCAACCTCGCGATCATGGAACTGCAGGCCGGTCGTGCCGATGCCATGATCCAGTCGATCTTCGACGTTCTCCAGATCTCCAAGCAGGTCAATGGCGAGGTTTCCGTGCCCGAGCCCATGCTGCGCAATCCGGCCACGCTCGCCGTCGCCCGCAAGCCGGGCAATGCGGGCTTCATCAACTTCCTGACCAACTGGATTCAGCAGCAGCGTTCGCTGGGTCTTGCGCAGGGACGTCTTGCCAAGTCCTGGGAAGACCGGGGCATCGATCTGTCGATCCTCCCCAGCAACTTCAGCTTCTGATCCGCCAAGGGACCTGCCGGGGCCGTATTCGGCAGGTCCTCATACCTCGCGCCCGTGCGGTGCCGGTCGAACCAGCCTGGAGTCACGCATTTGTTCGATATTTCCGTCATTCAGCAGAACTGGCCGCTGTTCTGGAACGGGCTGCTGGTCACGCTGTTCTATTCGGCGATCTCCATCGCCGCAGGTCTCGTGATCGGATTGGTCGTCGGATTGATCCAGCTCACCGGTTCACGGGCCCTGTCCGTCCTCGGGCGGGTCTATGTCGAGATTTTCCGCAATATCCCGCTTCTGGTGATCCTGCTGTGGATCTACTACGCCTTCCCCATTTTCGCGGGCCTGGCCGTGACCAAGTTCTGGGCCGGCTTTGCGGGCCTCAGCCTCTATGCCGGCGCCTTCTATGCCGAAATCCTTCGGGCCGGCGTCCAGTCGATCGACAAGGGCCAGACCGATGCCTCCACCGCGCTCGGCATGACCTACGGCCAGCGCATGCGCCGCGTGATCCTGCCGCAGGCCTTCCGACGCATGATCCCGCCGCTTGCCGGGCAGTCCATCATCCAGATCAAGAATACCACCCTCATGTCCATGATCACCGTGCCCGACCTGCTCTACCAGGCTAGCTATGTCAGCTCCTTCACCTACCGGCCGATGGAAGTCTACACCATGGTCGGCGTCATGTTCCTCGTCCTGCTCGTGCCGCTGACATTCCTGTCGCGCAAGCTGGAGACCATCTCGGAGCGCGTCAAATGAGCAAGTCCGATCCGCTTCTGAAAATCGAGGGGCTGCGGCTGAAATTCGGCCAGCGCGAGGTACTGAGGGGCGTCGACCTTTCGGTGGAGAAGGGCGAGGTCGTGGTGCTGATCGGCGCTTCCGGCTCGGGCAAGACCTCGCTGCTGCGCTGCATCAACCTGCTCAACATGCCGTCCGCCGGCCGCATCACGATCGGCGGCGAGGCGATCTACGATGCCGACCCGGCCGGCCGCGACGGCAATGGCGTGCCGGCCAAGACCGTCAACCGGATCCGCTCGCAGACCGGCATGGTGTTCCAGCAGTTCAATCTCTTCCCGCATATGACCGCCCTTGAAAACGTCATGGAGGGGCCGGTCACGGTGAAGGGGGCGAACGTCGAGGCGACCCGCAAGGAGGCACTCGACCTTCTGGCGCAGATGGGCCTGCAGGAGCACGTCGGCAAGCATCCGCGCCAGCTCTCGGGCGGTCAGCAGCAGCGTGTCGCCATTGCGCGTGCCTGCGCCATGCACCCGCAGGTCATGCTCTTCGACGAGCCGACCTCCGCGCTTGATCCGGAGCTTGTCGGCGAGGTGATGAAGGCCATGGTCGATCTCGCCCGCACCGGCATGACCATGGTCATCGTGACCCACGAGCTCGGCTTCGCCTTCGAGATCGCCGACCGGGTGATCTTCCTCGACCTCGGCACCATCGCCGAGGACGGGCCGCCGAAGGACGTGCTGCTGCGCCCGACCCATCCCCGGCTGAAGAGCTTCGTCGGCCGTTTCCACGAGACCGCCGACCTCTTGCGCCCCTTCCTCGAAGGCGGCTGATCCGGAACGATCGGCGCATTGCCGAACCGCATCCAGAGCGCCGGCCCCCGGGGCCGGCCGGTTTCCTGCGTCCCGTCGCGGGCAGATATGAAGGTAGAATAGCATGTCCCTCAGCTTCAATCCCGATACCGTCACCATCCCCTCGGGCCACCATATCGGCGGACGTTTCGTCGAGTTGCCCGGGGAGGAGATCACCGTGCTGCGCCCTTCCGACGAGCAGCCGATTCGTCCCATCACCGATGGCGGCAAGGAGGCGGTCGATATGGCCGTCGCCGCTGCCAGATCGGCGCTCGCCGCCTCCGGCTGGGCGCGGATGAACCCACGCGACCGGGCGAAGGTCCTGTTCCGCTTCGCCGAGAAGATCGAGGAGAAGGCCGGGTATCTCGGCCGGCTGGAAGCCATGGGCTCGAGCCGGCTGGTGGCGGGCACGATCACCGGCGACGCCATCCGCACCGCCGGCGTCGTGCGCTATTTCGCCGAATATTGCGACAAGCTGGAGGGCATCGTCACCGCGACCAAGGCGGACACGCTGAGCTATACGCGCCGGGAACCCTACGGCATCTGCGGTGCGATCGTGCCGTGGAACTTCCCGATGATCACCGCCGCGTGGAAATTCGCCCCGGCGCTCGCGGCCGGCAACGCCGTCGTGATGAAGACGTCGGAGCTGACGCCGCACAGCCTGCTGGCGCTCGCCGAATGTGCCGCGGAAGCGGGACTGCCGGGCGGCCTCCTCAACGTGCTGAACGGCTGGGGGCATACGACGGGCGCGGCCATCGTCGCCCATCCGGACATCGGCATCGTCTCCTTCACGGGCTCCACGAAAACCGGCGCGGCGGTCATGACGCTCGCTGCGCAGTCCGGCATCAAGCCCGTCGTTCTGGAGCTCGGCGGCAAGAGCCCGCAGATCGTCACCCGCAATCCGGGCGACATGGATGCCGTGGCAACGCGTGTCGCGAACGCTTTCATGGTCAATGCCGGCCAGGTCTGCACGCTCGCCTCGCGGCTGATCGTCGACCGCTCGGTCGCGGACGAACTGGTCGACCGTGTCCTTGCGAGGACGAAGGAGATCAAGGCCGGCCCCACCTGGGACGAGGCCACCACCTTCGCCCCGGTGATTTCCGCCCGGCAGTTCGAGCGGATCGACACGCTCGTGCAGGAGACGGTGAAGCAGGGCGCCGAGGTGCTGACCGGCGCGTCGCGTCTCGAAGGTCCCAACCAGGGCAACTTCTATGCCCCGACGGTGCTGGCCAACGTCTCGCGCGCCAATATCGGCTTCACGGAGGAGTATTTCGGTCCGGTCATGTCGGTGGCGACCTATGACGAGATCGAGGAGGCCATCGCCGAGGCGCAGCACCCGATCTACGGCCTTGCCGCCTCCGTACACACGCAGGACCTGAAGCTGGCCATGAAGGTCGCCGACTCCGTCGAGGCCGGCATGGTCTGGGTCAACCAGCACGGGCGCGATCCCGAATTCACCTATGCCGCCGGCGGCTGGAAGGGCTCGGGCTTCGGCAAGGACATGGGCCGCGCCGGCATCGAGGAATTCACCCGGCAGAAGGCCGTGTGGATCAACTATCTCTGAGGGTTCCGCAAATGATCTACGATTACGTCATCGTCGGGGGCGGTTCGGCCGGCGCGACGCTTGCGGGCCGCCTGTCCGAGAACCCTGCCAAGCAGGTGGCGCTGCTGGAAGCAGGTCCCGACACCCCGCCTGACAATGTGCCGGATGTGATTTCCGACAGTTATCCGGGCCTTTCCTATTTCGATCCGGCCTTCCACTGGACGAAGCTCAGGGTCTTTGCCCGAAACCCCCGTTCCAATTCCGAGGTCGTGCCCCCGACCCGCCTGGAGCAGGCGAGGGTGATGGGTGGCGGATCGTCGATCAACGGCCAGTTCGCCGTGCGCGGGCTTCCCGCCGACTACGATGAATGGGAGGCGATGGGCGCCGCCGGCTGGAACTGGGAGGGAATGCTGCCCTATTTCCGCAAGCTGGAGCGCGATCTCGATTTCGACGGCCCGCTGCACGGCAGGGAAGGCCCGATGCCGATCCGCCGCGTCTTCCCCGAGGACTGGGCGGGCTTTACCAAGTCGGTACTCGCCGTCACCGAGAAGGACGACCCTTACAGCGAGGACTACAACGCCTCCTTCGACGACGGTTCCTTCCCGCTCCCTTTGGCCAACGAGAACGACCGTCGTGTCTCGACCGCGATCGGCTATCTCACCCGCGAGGTGCGGGCGCGCAAGAACCTGCATATCTTCGCCAATACTCAGGTCGAGGGGCTGGAGATCGAGGGCAGGCGCGTCACCGGCGTCAATGCCCGTACCGCAGACCGGCCGCCGGAACTCTGGCGGGCGCGCGAGGTCATCCTGTCTTCCGGCGCGCTGCACACGCCGCCGATCCTGCTGCGCGCCGGCATCGGCCCGGCCGCGGACCTTCGCGCGCTCGGCATTCCGGTCGTCGCGGACCTGCCCGGTGTCGGCGCCAATCTGATGGATCACCCGCATCTTTCCGTGGGCGCGCATTTCAAGCGTTCCGCGCGGCTCAAGCCCGGCCAGCGCCGCCACATCTTCCTCGGCGTGCGCTATTCCTCCGGCTACGACGGCTGTTCGCCGTCCGACATGCTGCTGATGCCGGTCAACCGCGCCGGCTGGCATCCGCTCGGCAAGGCGATGGGCGCGCTGAACGTCTGCGTGAACAAGTCCTATTCCCGTGGAAGCGTGACGTTGAAGACGGCTGACTGGCGCGACGAGCCGGTGGTCAATCTCAACCTCGGTGGCGATGAGCGCGACCTGATGCGCCTCGTCGACGGTTTCGAGAGGATATACCGCATCATGGAGGACCCGCGCGTGCAGGCGCATGTGAATACGTGGTTCCTCGCCGGCTATACCGAAGAAGCGCGCTCGCTCTCCGTCCGCAAGCTGTCGAACTACGTCAAGACCGGGACGGCGGCGCTGCTTTTCGATTATGCGCCCTTCTTCCGTGAGACGCTCCTGCGCCACAAGTTCGGCACCACGGAACGGATGCACCAGATGATGCAGAACCGCGACCTGATCGTCGATTGGGCGAAGAAGGCGGTCTGGTCGGGCTGGCATGTCTCCTGCAGTTGCCGGATGGGCGGCGACGACGATCCGATGGCCGTGCTCGATAACGAGTGCCGGGTGCGCGGTGTCGAAGGCCTGCGCGTGGTCGACGCGTCCGCCATGCCCTCCGTCATCGCGGCCAACACCAATATCACCACGATCGCGATGGCCGAGAAGGCCGCCGATCTGATCCTGAATTCCTGAACCAGATACCAAGAGGAGCCCGAAATGCGAGAGAACAAGGTCAAGACCCTTTGGTCCAAAGGCGAATGCGCCGTCACCGGCTGGCTGGCGATCCCCTCCGGCCTTTCCGCCGAGATGATGGCACAGCAGGATTTCGATGCGGTCACGGTCGATATGCAGCATGGTTGCGCGGACTATTCCGACATGCTGTCGATGCTGCAGGCGATTTCCACCACCGACAAGACGCCCTTCGTGCGCGTGCCGTGGAACGATCCGGCGATCATCGGCCGGGTGCTGGATGCCGGCGCCTATGGCGTGATCGTGCCGATGGTCAATACCGCCGCGGAATGCCGCGCCTTCGTCGAGGCCTGCCGCTACTATCCCGAGGGCGGCCGTTCCGTCGGCCCGATCCGCGCGGGCCTCTACGGCGGTGCGGACTATTTCGCCAATGCCAACAAGACGGTCATCACCATGGCGATGATCGAGCATAAGGACGGCGTCGCCAATCTGGACGAGATCCTCGCCACGCCGGGCCTCGATGCGATCTTCGTCGGCCCGTCGGACCTTGCCGTGTCCATGGGACACACGCCCGGCTTCGATCCGAAGTGGGACGACGTCAACGAAGCGATCGCGCTGATCGCCGACCGTTGCATCAAGGCCGGCGTCGTTCCGGGCATCCATGTCGGCTCGGTCGAGTACGGGCAGAAGATGCGCGACCTCGGCTACAAGTTCATCGCCTATCTCTCGGATTTCCGCATGCTGCAGATCGCCTATGCACGCGCGCTGCCGGCCTTCCGCGCTGGCAAGCCGGCGCCGGACGCGCCCTGAGGCTGGCAGGAAGGGAGCGGGAAGATGACCCAGTCGCGTCGCAGCGAAAAAGTGATCGTCATCGGCGCGGGCATCATCGGTGTCTGTGCGGCCAACGCGCTTGCTGACGAAGGCTTCGCGGTCGAGGTTGTCGACCCGCTCGATCCCGGCAGTCCGGGACAATGCTCCTATGGCAATGCGGGAGGGCTTTCACCGGGCTCCTGCATTCCCAATGCCATGCCCGGCATCGCAGCCCAGGTGCCGGGCATGCTGCTCGATCCGGAGGGGCCGATCGGGCTGCGTCTCCTCGATCTTCCCCACGCCCTGCCGTGGCTCCTCCGCTTCCTCGCCAATTCCCGTCTCTCGCGCGTGAAGCGCATATCGGACGGGATGATCGCGCTGAACCGGCTCACGCTCGCCTGCTACGAGCCGCTGGTGAAGGAAGCGGGCTGCGAGGACCTGATCCTGCATCGCGGCCAACTTTTCGCCTACGAGAACCCGAAAGGCCCGGAAGGCAGCGCGCTCTCCATCGCCATGCGGCGCGAACGCGGCGTCAGGGTCGAAATCCTCGATGCCCGCCAGATGCGGGAGCTGGAGCCGGCCATCTCGCCGGCCTATCGCGCCGGCGTCTTCCTGCCGGAGCAGGGCCAGTGCCCCAATCCGGGCCGGCTCGTTTCCGCCATCGCGCGGCTTGCGTCGGGCAAGGGCGCGATCTTCAACCGCCAGAGCGCAAGGGCGCTCGTGCTGGAGAGGGGCAGGGTGGCGGGCGTCGCGACCGAGGCCGGCGTGATCCCGGCCGACAAGGTGGTGATCGCCGCCGGCGCATTTTCCGCGCCCTTCGCCCGGCAGGTCGGCGTGCGCGTTCCGCTGATCAGCGAGCGCGGCTATCACATCATGCTGCCCAACGCGGACACGGGCCTGAAGGTCAACGTCAACGCCGCCGAGCGCAAGTTCGTCGCCGCGCCGATGGAGGGGGGACTGCGCCTGTCCGGCACGGTGGAATTCGCCCGGCCGGAGGCTGCGCCGAACTGGCGGCGTGCGGATATCCTGCTCAGCCAGGCACGCCACATGTTCCCCGGCGCCGACCTCGGCGGCATGGAACGCTGGATGGGCAACCGTCCCGGCACGCCGGACAGCATCCCGGTCATCGAGGTTGCCCCGCGTCACGACAACGTCATCCTCGCTTTCGGCCACGGCCATCAGGGCCTGATGGGCGGATCGGTGACGGGCCGCCTGGTGGCGGAGCTTGCCGCCGGTCGGCCGACCTCCATCGACATATCGCATTTCCGCTCGTCCCGGTTCTGATCGGGCCCGCGCGGCAACACGGCCATGCGCCGGACAAGGAGAAACCGATGTATGAAGAAACAATCGACCTGCTGATCGACGGCGTTTTCCGCAAGGGCAGCGAGGCCAAGAGCCAGCCGCTCGTAAATCCCGCGACCGGCGAGGAGATCGCCACGGTGCCGCATGCCTCGGCCGCCGACCTCGACGCAGCACTCGCCGCCGCCGATCGCGCATTCGGCCCCTGGAAGGCGCTGCCGGCGGTCAATCGCTACAAGATCATGATGAAGGCCGCCGACCTGATCGACGAGCGGCTGGAGACCATCGCCCGCGTCCTGACCATGGAGAATGGCAAGCCGCTCGCCGAGGCGAGGGGCGAGGTTGCCTTCTCGGCGGAAGCGACGCGCTGGTATGCCGAGGAAGGCAAGCGCGCCTATGGGCGCATCGTGCCGGGCCGCGTTCCGGGCCAGCGCCAGATGGTCTACAAGGAGCCGGTGGGCGTGGTCGCGGCTTTCGCGGCCTGGAACTTCCCGGCCTCCAACGTGATCCGCAAGATATCCGGCGCGCTCGCCGCCGGCTGCTCGATCATCCTCAAGACCGCCGAGGAAACCCCCGGCACGGCCGTGGCCTTCGCCCGCTGCTTCCAGGACGCCGGCCTGCCGAAAGGCGTGCTGAATCTCGTCTTCGGCGTGCCGGACGAGGTCTCGCTCCATCTTCTCGCCTCGCCAATCCCCAGGAAGGTGTCCCTTACCGGTTCCACTGCCGTGGGCAAGCTCCTGCAGAAGCGGGCCGCCGACACGCTGAAGCGCACGACGATGGAACTTGGCGGCCATGCCCCGGTGCTGGTCTTTTCGGATGCCGACGTGGACCACGCGGTGGCGACGCTCGCCGCCGCCAAGTTCCGCAATGCCGGGCAGGTCTGCACCTCGCCCACCCGCTTCTTCGTGCATGAGAGCATCGCCGGTACCTTTGCCGCCGGCATGGCCGCGAAGGCTGCCGCGCTGAAGCTCGGCAACGGGCTCGATCCCGAAACACAGATGGGACCGATGATCGCCCCGCGCCGCTGCGACGCCATCCAGTCGCTGGTCGACGATGCCGTCGGCAAGGGGGCCGAACTGCTTGCCGGAGGCCAGCGTCTGGACCGGCCGGGCAATTTCTATCCGCCGACCGTGCTTTCCAACGTGCCGGAAAGCGCCCGGATCATGTCCGAGGAACCCTTCGGCCCCGTCGCCTCTATCGTGCCGTTCTCGACCTTCGATGAGGTTATCGCCCGGGCGAACGCTCTGCCCTACGGCCTTGCCTCCTTCGTCTTCACGAAGGACGGGGCGACCGCGCGCGATGCGGAAATGGCGCTGGAAGCCGGTCTCGTCGGCGTGAACCACACGATGATCTCGACGCCCGAGACGCCGTTCGGCGGCGTCAACGAATCCGGCTTCGGTTCCGAGAGCGGTATCGAGGGGCTGGAGGCCTTCCAGCGCACCAAGTTCGTCTCCGAACTGTTCTGAAATATCCCGACGAAACGGTGGGGCGCCCCACCGCTTCGCGGCAGGAGGAAAGATGACCGACAGGACCACGCCCAGGATATTGATCGTCGATCTGGTGGGCCTTGCCATGGGCCCGGACGGGCTTCCGGACCATTCCGTCGTCAAGGCGCATGTCGAGGCCCGGGGCGACGTTTTCCATGAAGGCTCGGCGCGGGCCATACCGGCTCCCGAGCCCGGAAGGGCGCACTTCTATTATCAGCCTATGCTTTCCACCGAGGCCGAACTTCTGGCCGAGGCGGGAGACGGTCTCTACGATGCCGTCATTGCGGCGGCGACGTTCCTGCCGAAGGGCACGCGCTTCGATCTCGGCGGCGTTCGGATCGGCACCGGAACCGGCAATATGGGGTCCGCGAGCTGGGGCGGCGGCGATGGCCGGGGCGGCATCGCCCCGCTGATGAACACGCCCGGCATCAATGCACGCGCCACCGCGCAGATGGTGATGAACGCGCTGCTCAGGGTGCGCCCCGACCTGCCGGTTGACGAGATGAATGCACTGGTGGCTGCGGGCCGTTTCGACACGGGGACCGATCTGGTCCGCTTTCCGACCGCCAAGCTGGAGGGTCGGACCTTCGCGGTGCTCGGCTACGGCAATATCGGCCGGGAAGTGGCGAAGCTCGCCCGGGCTTTCGGGATGACGGTGCGCATCTTCGCCCGCCCGCGCCATAGGGCGTGGATCGAGAGCGAGGGCTTCATCCATGCGGCCAGCCTCCTTGAAGCCGCGGCCGAGGCGGACGTGCTTTCCGTCCATGTCGGCCTCGGGCCGCTCGGGCCGGAAGGCCACGCCAATGCCGGGCTGATCGGCGCGGAGGTGCTGTCGGCGCTCGCCGAGGGGGCCGTGCTCATCAACTATGATCGCGGCGAGCTGGTCGATGTCCCGGCTCTCGCCGCCGCCCTTTCCTCAGGGCGGGTCTCCCACGCAGCCATAGATGCCGATCTCTTTCGGGACCCGTCGAGCGGCGCGCTGTCCGGCCCTATGGCTCCGTATCTGTCCATCGTCCCGGCGCATGGCGCCAGGCTGTCGCTGCTGCCCCACGCCGCCGCGGATACGGATCACCCGACCCGCGTGGTGGGAGCGATACAGGCGGTCGATCAGATCCTCGACGCCATCGAGCGGCGCGTCGTCCGCAATCTCAAGGGTGACCTGCCCGAAGGCTACACCGACGCCGGAGCCCGCACACCAGCTGGACTTGGCGGCATGACCGCGGGCGATCTGGAGGAACTGCGTTGCGACGAGGCCCGAATGGAAGCGCTGCGCACCGCCGCGCAAGGCCTTCTCGCAGCGCTCGACAGATTGGCGAATGAAGGTGCACGGACAGCGGGTGGCGATCTGTTGCTCCAAAGCAATATCCTCGCCACGCTGCTGCGTGCGCAGTCCCTGGAAGGACCCTTTCAAGGTTGATCAGAGCCGGTTCAGGAACTGAAAGCCGTCCGGTCCCGCTGACAGGAATGTCGCGGGGGGCAGGCGACGATAGCCGCAGCGCCGCCTTTGGCTGGCCAGTTTTTTAGCCTTTGTACGGATCGTGAATGCATCGCCTTCTTCACGGCCCGGTTCACGGCATCCTCTCAAACCGAGGCCATTCCGGGAGGGCACGTCAAGTGAATCGCAGGTCACGGCAGGCCGGAATCCCGATCTGGTCAGATGCGACATGCTTCAGCCGCGACACGGGAAGATGTCTGCCATTGACCGGGACGGAAAAGCGGCCCCGGCCAGGGGCCGCTTGAAGGGTCAATTTCCGAACGGAACGGTGAAGTTCAACCAGAGCCGATTGCCGCCGAGAGTGTTCCGGTGGATCACGTCCCTGGTATAGATGAGGTTCGCCTGCATCGGCCCGAACTGCCGCGTCACGCCTAGGCCGAGCCCGAGCTGCTCCGCCTTGCCGGCGATGGTTCCGCCGAAGGCGAGACCTTTGTTGTCGTCGTTCGTGACCTGCTTGCGGTAGTAGCCAACAGGGCCGATGCTCCACCCGTCGAAGTCCTTCATTGCCGTCATGTGCAACTGGATTTCATCGCCCGATCGATAGTCGTTGTCCTCGTTGCGCGTGTTCGTGAAGTAGATCGCATTGAGCGAAAGGTTCCATCCGTCGCGAAGGTGGCTGAAGCCCAGGCTCGGTGCGAAGGTCCAGAAATTGCCCTGCGTGTTGACCGGCTTCGTCGCATCCCAGCTCCCGGTCGGGGCGAAGACGCTGAAACCCGTGCTGACGAAGGTTCCCGGCGCGACCTGCCAGGAGAGATCGAACGGATGGACCTCGATCTGGCCGAGGGAGAGCCGATCTGCCGTTCCCGTTCCGAAGGGCGGCGAGAGCGTCTGATCCAGGTCGAGTACCGGGACGGTCACGAACGCCTTGTATTGCCCGCCCCAGAGATTGAGTTCGGGCACCCAGAGAAACTGCAGGGCGGTGTCCTTCACCGTGACGTCGGCGCCCAGCCGGTTGCCGTCCCCGTCGTAGAGGCTGAGGTCGGCATACCCGCTGCGACTGCTGAAATACAGCCCAGGCGGCGGCGATGCGCCGACGGGCACCCCCATGCTCGCGCCCGGGGGCATCGAGGTCGGGACGCCGGGCTCGCGCGCCGCGACGGGTGTGGATAGGGCGACCATACCGCTCAGAAGTGACGCGCGAAGGGTTTTGGACAGCGTTCTCATTTTTCCTCCCCTGGACGAGAACTGCACCCGCCCTGTTCGACCCGTCGGGTCGGGAGGGCGGGCAACGATCACGGCAGTAGAGCGGGAGGGTTCAAAGTTGTCCTGCAACTATGTGCACGACAGATGCCAGTTTTGTGCCCATTCAAGGTGTCAGTGGATGAATCCTGCACCCGTTCCTTCACCATTCAACATCTGTCTTCCATGCGTTTCCGCCCGGACAGCCAACAGCAGGAGGCTGAGGCGTCGCGGAGGGCGAAACCCGCAAGCGGGGGCAGCGGCACAGCCATTCGGAATTCCCGGATGGAAGCCTGCTCGCCCGCCAATAGCGAGGCGCAGTTCTAGGGACAGTTCTCGGTTCTGACCTGACTTGGGCTCCTGCCGTATTTCTTGCCGAACCGCTGGCTGAAATAGCCCGAGTCGTTAAATCCATTGCTGAAGGCAATGTCCTGCACGGTACGATGTCGATGGTTGGGGTTTTTCAATGCCTGATAAGCCCGGTCCAGGCGCTCGTTTTCAATCCACTTGTGCAGCGTGGTTCCTGTCGAGCCAAATATCCTGTGAATGTACCTGACCGAAATACCGGCTTTCTCGGCAATCTGCGAAACCGACATGTCGGGATCCGCGAGATTCTCCAGGACGATCATGCGGATGCGTCTGAGTATCTGGTCATTCGACCTGGTCGTCTGGGCCTTGGCGCCGTCTTCGCTTTCCGCCTCCGAAATCAGATCCAGCATCGCGGAAGCAAGGGAATGCCCGATTTCGGGGAAGCTGTCGGCCTTTTCACTTTGAAGGGCGCGCACGATCCGTGAAACGAGACCGCTCGTGCCGCTTTCACCGTTGAAGATACGCCCGCAAACGGTGTCGGTCAGCATGCCCCGACGCAAGAACTCTTCTTTCGGAAAGCGCAGTACAATTCGCTGAACCGGGCTATCCACCTCGATAGAATAGGGAAGCGCGCTATCGAAGATAGAGTAGTCTCCGGGCTTCAGGCGCATGTCCCGTCCCAGGTGACGAACGGTGCCTATGCCCGCAACTTGCAGGGCGAGAAAGTAGTCATTCCCCTTGTCGCGCTCGATGTTGGACAAGCCGCGTTCGATGATGACTGGATCGCTGTCTATGAATGAGCACTCGACCAGGCCGATCCGTGCGATCTGGATCTTGGCGTTGAAAGGCCTGCTGTCCAGGCGATGCGCCGTGAGATCGGCAATCCTGCGGATTGCCTTGCTGAAGATGCCGAACTGAGCGGACGGAGCAACGTGCTCCGTGGATAGAATAGTGATCATGGCACAGCGCTTCACCTCCCGCTCGAAAGCGTAAACGAGGCCCTGCCGCCTTGCAAGGCCACCGCTTCCATGGCCAGCAGAGTGCACAAAGTTCAGAGCGTTTTGTGCACCAACATGCAGGACTCGCCATGCGCGATTTGCTTATATCGGGCCGTTAACCGAGTGCAGAAGGCACCGAAAAACGTCGGGGGAAGAAGACATGACGAGTGGGGCCAGGACTTAGGCAAACGGATTCTTGCAAGGCTCAAGTTGCGCCGTGCTTGCCGGTGAAAAGCATCGCTCGGCATGTCGAGCGGGGTTCGCTCATGCGCTTCATGATCTGAGCAGCGCACGTCAGCAAAATGAAACACGACATCAAACAGGGAGGATACTCATGGACGTCAGTTTGGGTGCGGTAACGGTCGAAGAGGGCTTCAAGGCTCAGAAGTGGGATATCCTGGGGCAGATCTACACCCCGCTGCACGTCACGCAGACCTCCTTCGCCATCCATGCGGTCTTTCCTGCCGGAACCTTCGTTCCGCGCCATATCCATGACACGCAGGACGAGTTCTTCCACATGCTGGAAGGAACGATGGTTTTCGAACTCGACGGCAAGGAGATCACGGCCGGCCCGGGCACTCATCTGACGATGCCCATGGGCGTTCCTCACGCCATCTACAATCGTTCCGACAGAGATGTGGTCGCGCTGGTCGTCGTCTCCCCGACCCGTCGCTTCTACGAATACATGCAGAGGATCGACGGGATGACCGACCGGGACGAGATGGCCCGCCTTGCTGCGCTGCATGAGGTTCCCTTCGTCTGAAGGACTGCCGCGTCGCAATCGACCGAAATCAACGGGAGGAACCAATGAGCGTCAAGGACGCAATCGAAGGCTTCTGGGCCGCCCATAAAGCGGGCGACCATGAAGCGCTCAAAAAGGTCCTGGACCAGGATTTCACCTGGACGGTGGTCGGCCGGACGTGTCCCATCGCCAAGACCTATCACGGCTGGGATGGATTCCTGGGGGAGCTTCTGGGTGGTCTCGCGACCGCGTTCAGGCCGGGCAGCCTGAACATGAAACTGCTGGGCAGCTATGCGGACGAAGCGCAAGGGGTCGGCATCCTGCACCTTTTCGAGACCGCGACGACGCAGGGCGGCGTCGATGTCGAGCACGAGATCGTCGACATCTTCCAGGTGCGCGACGGCAAGATCGTCGAAGTGCGTGAAATCATGGATCTGGCCGAGGTTAACAATGCCTTCGGCTTCGGCAACGGGGAACAAGAATGAACATCCTGGACAAGACTCTGGCGACCGATGAGCTGGTCGCACGCATCCACGGCATCGGGCCGCTGCTGCGCGAGAACGCCGCCAAGGCGGACCGCGAACGGCGCGTCCCCGATGAATGCGTCGAGGCGCTGACCTCGATCGGAGCGCTGAAGATCAACACGCCCAAGCGCTTCGGGGGCCATGAGGGCGGAGCGCGGATGCTGCTGGAGGCGGCCAGCACCATCGGTTACTACTGCACGAATGCCGCGTGGATCAGCGTCATCTCGAACGTCTCGGTGATGTTGCCGCTGCGCTTTCCCGAAGCGGTGATCGAGCGGCTGTGGGCCGGTGGCGGGCCGCTTCGGATGGCCTCGGTAATCGTCACCCCCGGCAGCACCGCCGTGCGCGAAGGGGATGGCTATCGCGTCAGCGGTGAATGGCCCTTTGCGTCGAACATTTTCCATGCGAATTGGGCGCTCGGCGTGGTCTCGATCAAAGAGACGCCCGACGCAGAGCCTGAGCTCGGTTACGCCATCCTGCACAAGGACCAGTACACGATCAAGGATACCTGGTACACGATCGGGATGCGCGGCACCGGCAGCAACACATTCGCTGCCAAGGACCAGTTCGTTCCGGCCGATCAGGTGGTGCGGGCGGGCGCGATGCTGGGTCCGGACTTGGAAGCTTCGGCCGATGCCTCGTTTCTGCAGAGGCTTGCGCCGGTTTCGATGTTCCCGACGGTGATCGTCTCCGGTCCTCTGGGAGCGGCGCGTGCGGCGCTCGACCTGACCATCGAGGCTGCGTCCAGACGGCCGGTGACCTATTCGAAATACGCCCCCCAGAACACGTCGGGCGCTTTCGCCCAGGGGATCGGCGCGGCCAGCGCCAAGATCGACACCGCAGCGATGTTCCTGCGCCGCGCCTGCGACACCATTGACGTCGCCGCGCGCGGGATCGTGCCGATGTCGCGCGATGCGCGCGCGGGCATCCGCAATGACATCGCCCATGCCACCAAGAACCTGTCCGAGGCGATGGACGACATTGCCTGGCTGCATGGCACCGCGACCTTCGCGGACGCCAACCCGATCGGCCGGCTGTACCGGGACGTCCAGACCGGGGTGCGCCACGCCATGGCCGCCGCGCCGCTCGGCTACGAGATCGGCGGGGCTGCGTTGCTCGGTGTCGAGCCGCCGACGCCGCTGGTCTAAGGAGACGTAACATGTCGGATTCCGTCGGAACGCGCATTGCGCGAACGGGAGAGGCTGTGCCGTCCGTTGCCCAGGGGAACCCGCTCGTTCGCGGGCCGTGGGTGGGCGAATTGCGCGACGCAGTCGCCTGCTATTACGGAATCCGCTACGCGCGGCTGTCGGATGCGAAGCGTCCGCGTTCGAAGGCGACCGCCGCATCGGGGCAACTCGATGTGGCGGGCCTGACGGACGTGCCGATCTTCCGGCAGCTTCCCAGCCGGCTGGAAATCGTCACGGGTCCCGCCGGCCGTATCAATCCCCAGGACGATGAGGCCTTCTACCTCAATGTGTGGGCGCCGGAGGGAGCCGAAGGCCTTCCGGTACTGGTCTTCGTCCATGGCGGGGCCTGGGCGAGCGGCGGGGGTGCGATGCGCTGGTATCGCGGCGAACGGCTTGCCCGCGAAGGAATTGTCGTTGTCACCGTGAACTACCGGCTTGGCCCGGCAGGTCACCTCGCTCCCGACGATGATGCCGACCAGGACCACCGGCCATTCGGAGATCTTTTGCAGGCCCTGCGATGGGTCGGGCAGAACATCGCGGAGCTTGGGGGCGATCCGGATCGGGTGACACTCGGCGGGCAGTCGGCGGGTGCCTGGTATGCCTGGGCCCTGGCCAGCCTGCCGGAGGCCAGAGGTCTGTTCCGCCAAGCGGCAATTCTCAGCATCCCGCAAATCAAGGCGTGGACGTCTGGCTATCGCGTGGCCTTCACGAACCGGGTTGAGGCAATCCGGCGCGAATCCGGAGCCGCGCCGGGGAGTAAGAGCCTGCTGCGTGCGGCCGCGCAGGTGTTGAGCGAAACGCCGCGTATCGCCGGCGCCATGCCGCCGATGTACCTCCCCATGCTGTCGGGGGAAGCGGCCGGCATTCTGGAAAGTGCGACCAGCGCGGCTGAGCACCTGCATGCCGACGCGCTCTACGTCCGCATCACCCGGCATGAAATGTCGGTGTTCCTGCCGCCGCTGGAGCCTGGATCGGCGGCGGGCGACACCCTCATGGAAGCGTTGCGGGCGCGTTGCCGAGGGGAGGCCGTTCCGCACCATCCGGCTCCCCGGCACTGGGATTCTCGTTATGCCGAGGCCGTTGAACTGTCGTCTTGGCTGGAGTTCGGCCGCTTCGCCAACGAGATAGCGGCGCAGGCCCGCAAGCGCGGTCGGCCCGTCATCTCGCGCGAGTTCGATGTGGAGGCCGGGCAGCCCGGTTTCGGCGCGGTCCACTGTATCGACCTGCCGTTCCAGTTCGGCAACCGGGCGGACTGGGATGACGCGCCGATGCTGGCGGGATGGCAAGGCGGAGCTTTCGAAGAGATCAGCCGCGAATTGCGCGGCGATCTCGCGGATTTCGTCCGGGGTCGGCACGACAGTTCGCATCGTGTCTTCTCGGCAGCGAGGCATGTCACGCACCCGACAGACGGGAACGACGACACATGCGCTCGATGATCGTCGCAGGAGCAAGCCGGGACTTGGCAGTCCGGATTTCGAAACCAGCCAACGGGAGAGGCACATGTCCTATTGCTCTACCATAGCCGCGCCGCCGTCCTCGAACGAGCAGGTCTGGGGCAACATCGATCTGCAGTCGCGTACCCTGCGCAACCTTTTCGGCAGCTATCCGACGGGTGTGGCGATCGTCACCACGCGCGCCCCCGACGGGAGGCCGGTGGGGCTGACCATCAGTTCCTTTGCGTCGCTGTCTCTCGAGCCGCCGCTTGTACTGTGGAGTCTCGGCGTCCAATCCTCGAACCTCGATGTGTTCCGTGATTGCGAGCACTTCACGATCAACGTCCTGGACCGGCGTGATGAGGAATTGGCGCGTCAGTTCTCGAACTCGCGGATCCAGGACAAGTTCGCCGGCGTCGATATCGACGAAACGCCCGAGGGTGTTCCGGCCATCGCGAGCGCCCTGACGATACTTGTTTGCGCGCATGACGACAGCCGCATCGTCGGAGATCACCTCCTGATGATCGGGCGGGTGGTGCGTACGGCAAGCCGACCGGGCGAGCCGCTCGTCTTCCACGCCGGCCGCTTCACGACCCTGCCCGCCGTGGAAGGGACGGGTTCCTCCGGCCGCCAGTGAGCGGCGCCCCGCCAGGCGAAGCCAGCTTCGACGCAACCAGATCGTCCCGAGGTTCACCACCGACCAGGAACCCGTAGGACGCCCAACAGAAGATGGAGATACCGATGTCCAGACTGAGAGAGAACTACCGCGAAGACGTGGCCGGCCGCGCCAACGTCGAGGATACCCCCGAGCTCCTCGCCTATTACGAAGAGCTGGAAAAGCTCGAAGCCGGCGCGCTCTGGACCGTCGCCAACAAGATCGAGCCATGGGAGCCCAAGTCCGACTCGGTTCCGGTCCTGTGGCGCTACAGGGACATGCGCGAGCTCGTGCTGCGCTCCGTCAGCATGGTGACGCCCGAGAAGGCGGGTCGAAGGGTGGTTTACCTGAACAACCCGGGCCGGCGCGAATACTCCGCCGCCGTGGGCTGGCTCTTCTCGGGTCTTCAGATCATGCATCCGGGCGAGCGGGCCTCGGCCCATGCCCATTCGGCCTCGGCGCTGCGCTTCATCATGGAAGGGGCAGGAGCCTATACCATCGTCGACGGCCGCAAGCTGACGCTGGGCGCGAACGACTTCGTGATCACCCCCAACGGCTGCTGGCACGAGCATGGCGTGGTCGAGGACGGCAAGCCCTGCATCTGGCAGGACGGGCTGGATATCCCGCTGACCAATGCGCTGGAGACCAATTTCTATGCGGTGCACAAGGACCTTACCCAGGTCGTGACTCATCCGGTCAACCACTCGGTCGCAGCCTGGGGCAATGCTGGCCTGCGGCCCTATGGCGAGGAGTGGAACAATCCCTATTCGCCGCTGCTGAAGTTCGAGTGGGCCCCGACCTATGAGGCGCTGGTGAAGTACAGCAAGGTCACCGACGGCTCGCCCTACGACGGAATCCTGATGAACTACGTCAACCCGCTGACCGGCGGCCCGGTGATGCAGACCACCGGCGCGGCGATGCAGCTTCTGCGGCCGGGCGAGCACACCAGGGCCCACCGCCACACCGGATGCGCGGTCTATCAGGTGTCGAAGGGCAAGGGCTATTCGATCATCAACGGCAAGCGCTTCGACTGGCAGGAGCGTGACATCTTCTGCGTCCCGGCCTGGGCGTGGCACGAGCACGGCAACGCCTCGAACAGTGAGGACGCGTGCCTGTTCAACTTCAACGACTCGCCGACGATCAATGCCCTCGGCCTCTATCGCGAGCAGGCGTTCGGCGAGAACGACGGCCATCAGCCGATCCTGACCTGAGGTAGATCGTCATGCGTCTTGTCACTTATCGCAGCAATGCCGAGGCGGAAGCCCGTCTCGGTGTCCTCGACGGCGATCTGGTCGTCGATGCCCAACGCCTGGGCGCGCAGGCGGGTTTTCCCCTGCCGTCCCGGATGCTCGACCTGATCGACCTGGGGCCGGCCGCACTGGCCGTGCTGGGGACGGCGCTGGCCGACACGCGCGGCCGCTGGCAGGCCGGCGTCGCGGTGCCGGCCGGAAACGTGAAGCTGCTCTCCCCGATCCCGCGGCCGCGGAAGAACATCTTCGGCATAGGCCTGAACTATGTCGAGCATGTCGCCGAATCCGCGCGCACGCTCGATACCTCGAAGGAGTTGCCGAAGCAGCCGGTGATCTTCTCGAAGCCGCCGACGACGGTCGTCGGCCCGGGCGACGCCATCGAGCACAACGCCAGGATCACCCGGCAACTGGACTGGGAGGTCGAGCTGGCGGTGATCATCGGCCGCACCGCGCGCCGCGTCACCGAGGCGGACGCGCTGTCCTGCGTCTTTGGCTACAGCGTGATGATCGACATGAGCGCGCGCGACTGCCGCCGGGCGGGCCAGTGGATCTATTCCAAGGGCCAGGACACGTATGCGCCCTTCGGCCCCTGCATCGTCACCGCCGACGAGATCGCCGATCCCCACAGCCTCGACCTGTGGCTGACAGTCAACGGTGAGGTGAAGCAGAAGTCGAACACCCGTCACATGCTGTTCAAGGTTCCTGCGCTGATCGCCGACATCAGTGCCGGCATCACGCTGGAGCCCGGCGACATCATCGCCACCGGGACGCCGGACGGTGTGGGGGCAGGGCGCGATCCGCAGGAATGGGTCTGGCCCGGAGACGTGATCGAAGCTGGTGTCGACGGTATCGGCAGGCTCCGTCACTCGGTGGTCGCTGTCTAGGGATCGCAACCGGGGCGCAGGCCGCAGGCGCGGCCTGCGCCGTCTTCTCGGCAACCCAGAAAGGAAGAGGTCGATGTGCTGGTTTGGTTCCGTCTCTCGGGACATGCGGCTTCTGGACGAGAGCACTTGCCATGAAGCCGTTCCCGAGCCCCAGGTGAAGCATTCCGTCGAGGACCGGCCTGTTCCGATCTGTGCCGCGGCCGCAAGCGGTCAACGATGCGAAGGATGCCGGAATGCCCCGAGGCCGGACATTTCGGCAGGGCAGAACCAGTTCACCGACATGAGGTCTCCGTCGTCGGGTCATGACCTTGTCGCGGCAATGGTCCCGGGATCGGGAATAGTGTGAGGCCCACGAAAATCAGGCGGCTTTTCTCGAACGGGAGCGAACTTGCCCTCGTCCGCGAGAACAGGTCTCCACCCCAACACCCGAGCCCGATTGGAGGCATGTTCATGCTCGATCTTCCCCGTTTCAAAGCTGCGGCCGTTCAGGCTGCACCGGTTTTTCTGAACACCGAGGCGACCGTCGACAAGGTGTGCGCCTTGATCGGAGAGGCGGCCGGCAACGGCGCTCGACTGGTCGCCTTTCCCGAGGTCTTTGTCTCGGCGTATCCCTATTGGAGCTGGGTCATGAACCCGGTTGAGGGTAGCCCCTGGTTCGAAAAGCTGGTGCGCTCGGCCGTTCACGTTCCAGGCCCCGAGATCGCCAAGATCGCCGAGGCCGCCGCGCGCCACCGGATCAACGTCGTGATCGGCGTGAACGAGCGCAGCCGAAACGGGATCGGCACGATTTACAACACTCTGGTCACCATCGCCGATGACGGTCGCATCCTCGGCCGGCACCGCAAGCTGGTCCCGACCTGGGCCGAGAAGCTGACCTGGGCACCGGGCGATGCCTCGGCGCTCAAGGTCCATGACACCAGCATCGGCCCGCTGGGCGCCCTGGCCTGCGGCGAGAACACCAACACGCTGGCGCGCTTCTCGTTGCTGGCGCAGGGCGAGCTCGTGCATGTGGCCAGCTACATCGCCCTGCCGGTCGCGCCCGCCGACTACGATATGGCTGAGGCGATCAAGGTCCGCGCCGCGGCGCACTGCTTCGAGGGCAAGGTCTTCACGATCGTCTCCTGCTCGACCGTCTCGCAAGAGATCGTCGAAGCGATGTCGGCCTCGCATCCCCAGGCGCGCGATTTGCTGGCACGGCGCAACAGCGCCTTTTCCGGCATCCTCGGTCCGGACGGGCGGGTGATCGGCGAACCGCTGATTGACGATGAAGGCATCGTCTATGCCGAGATCGATCTCGCACGCTGCATTCAGCCACGGCAGATGCATGACATTACCGGCCACTACAATCGCTTCGACGTTTTCGACCTCCGCGTGAACCGCAGGCCGCTCCAGCCGGCCCGCTTCGACGACGGCGACCTCGATGCGAATTTCGAATCCCTTTCCGAAGCCAATCTGGAGACCGACCAATGAGCGCCGCGCGCCTGATCCGTGTGGGGCAGATCGTCCCGTCCTCGAACACCACCATGGAGACCGAGATCCCGGCGATCCTGAGAGCCCGCGAAGCGAGCCAGCCCGAACGCTTCACCTTCCATTCCAGCCGCATGCGGATGAAAAGGGTGACGAAGGAAGAACTGGCGGCGATGGACTGTGACAGCGACCGCTGCGCACTGGAGCTGTCGGATGCCCGCGTCGATGTGCTCGGCTATGCCTGCCTCGTCGCCATCATGAGCATGGGGCTGGGCTACCACCGCGTATCTCAAGAGCGCCTGCACAAGGTCACCGCCGACAACGGTGCTCCAGCGCCCGTGGTGAGCAGCGCCGGGGCGCTGGTCGACGGCCTTCATGCAATCGGAGCCAGGAAGATCTCCCTGCTCGCGCCCTACATGAAGCCGCTGACCAAGCTCGTCATCGAATATATCGAGAACGAGGGGATCGAAGTGGTGGATAGCATCTCGCTCGAGATTGCGGACAACCTGGAGGTGGGACGCCAGGATCCGCTGGCGCCGGCAGAGATCACGAAGCGGCTGGACATCAACGGCGTCGACGCAATCGTCGCCTCGGCCTGCGTGCAGATGCCGTCTCTCGGCTCGATCCAGTTGATCGAAGACCGAACCGGGCTTCCCGTCATCTCCTCGTCCGTAGCAACGACATACATGATGCTCAAGCAACTCGGCCTGACCACGGCTGTTCCCGGCTTTGGTTCGCTGCTGTCGGGCAAGTTCTAACGCGAAACGGGTCTCATCCAAATTCGTGGCGCGAACGTGGGGCGGCCTTTCGACCGCAAGCGTCGAAAACGGTGTAACGGGGCTGGAAAAATGGCGGCGGTCTTTCCCTCTGCGAAACCGCCATGCAGGAGCCGCCGCTATTATGCCAGCTCTTCCGTCACGACTTCGAACCGCTTCAGGAGGGCCGGGCCGAAGGCGGTGGACAGGGCGACGTCGGTCGCATCGCGTCCCGTCGCCATCAATATGCGGCCGATGCGGGGCGTGTTGTGGCGGGCATCGACCGTGTACCAGCGTCCGCTGAGGTACACTTCGAACCAGGCGCTGAAATCCATCGGATGCGGATCCTTGGGAACGCCGATATCGCCGAGATAGCCGGTGCAATAGCGGGCAGGAATATTCATGCAGCGGCAAAGGGCAATCGCCAGATGCGCGAAATCGCGGCAAACGCCGATACGGTCGGTGAACCCGCCATAGGCCGTCCGGAGCGGATCGGCTTTCTCATAGTCGAAGGTCATGTGGGCGTGGACGAAATCGACAATCGTCTGCACGCGCGGCCCGCCGAACGGCGTGGCGGAAAATCTCTTCCAGGCGAAATCGGCCAGGCGATCCGTATCGCAGTAGCGGCTGCCGAGCAGGAAGACCAGCACGTTGTCGGGCAGATCCTTGATATCGTGCTGGACGGCGTTTTCCGGAACGGGATCCGGCAGGCCGCTGTCGTAGATCTCGAACCGGGTGGAGATCGTCGTCAGGCCGGCCGGTGCCGATATCCGGCTGCAGGCGTTGCCGAAGGCGTCGAGGTATCCCCAGGCCTCGATCGGCCGGTCGAAGGTCAGGGTGTGTTCTGTGAGCAGATCCGCGCGCCGGCCGGGATGGATGCTGAGAACAAGCAGCATCGCCGTCTCGTTCTCGCATTCGTAACCGATGTCAAACCCGGCGCGTATTTTCATGGTGCTCCCTGGACGAGCCGTGATCAGGCCGCTCGACCAGCAACGCTTTCGCGCACACGACGTTCCGGTCGGGGTAAACGGATGGCCCCGGGGGCAAGTCTATGCCTGCCTGGCTTTTCTGTTGGCGTAACGCAGATCGCGTGCGGCCTTTCGCGCTGCCTCGTCCTCGATCACGCGCGCGACACGAGCCTTTTCGGCGCCCTCGCGAGCCTCCGTTTCGGCAAGCGCCGCCGCATGCGCTGCGGCCTGCAGTTCGGCTGCCTCGGCTTCGATCCGTGCCTGCTCTTCCGTTTTCGCCCGCTCGCGCTCGAGGCGCCGCTCTTCCCGCGCCGCGGCGATGAGGGCTCGCTCCGCCTGGCGCGCCGCTCTGGCGGGGGCCGCGGTAGCCTGGGCCGCACGGTAAGCATTCAACAGCGCCGACTTCGCATCGGCTGATGCCGCGCGGCGGTCGGAAAGCTGGTTGTCTCTGGCGTTTTTCAAATCGTCGTCCTGTCTATTGTGGTGGGAAGGTGGTCAACGCGCGCCGGTGCGCTTGGCGAGGAGGGCGGACGTGGCGGACGCGCGGTCCTTCAGTTCCTTGGCAAGGCGTGCTTCCCGAAGCCGCTGGGTCTTGGCCTCACGGGATTGGGTGATGGATTCAAGCTCCTGCACCGCCTCGTCCTTTGCGAAGAACGGCGCCTGGATGGCGCTGAACGCAATCTCCGCCTTCTGGCGCGACATGCTGTATTTTTCTGTCATGGAAATTCCGGTGGTAAGGCCCGGCAAGCGAGCGGAAAACAAAAGGCCAGGCGATTTGCCTGGCCTTGCGTGGTTGGCGTGCTTCCGGCAGTGCCAGTACATCCGTGGTCAAAGGAAAGCACGAGACCCGTTCAGGCGGCCTGGAGATTGCAGGCCGACATCTTGCCCGACTTGTTGTCGCGCTCCAGCTCGAAACCGATCTTCTGGCCTTCGACAAGCTCGCGCATGCCTGCCCGCTCGACGGCGGAGATGTGGACGAACGCGTCGGCGCCGCCATTGTCAGGCTGGATGAAGCCGAAGCCCTTGGTGGAATTGAACCATTTAACTGTGCCGGTGGTCATGATGAACCCTTTCATAGCAACAATGAGAGACCGCCGCGCCAAGGCGTTGCGGATGATGATAGCGACTTTGAAAGGAAAGGTTCGTTCAGAACGCGGTGCCAACGCGTGACAAGCAAAGCTCAGCAAGCAAATTCGATGAGGATGTGTATCGCTTCCAAGTCTCTGCGTCAACCATTAGTTTTTCAATGCTTCGCCTCGACAAAAAGTTGTGCTCGCATGCACGCCTTGCTTTCCTCGCAATCGAGGCGCATGAATAAGTTGTTCGATTTTAGCCGGTTTGGCCTCGCGATGTCAGAGACGTGCGTCTTTTCTTGATTCTTCGATAGCGACGATATGCGCCGATGGCGCGGTATGCCGTTCCAGCCGATGCATTGGAACGGGCGGACGCGGCTCGGGCGAGCGGCGGGACCGCACCTCGGCACGGCCCACCGTAACCGACCGCACGGCGTAGATCATCGTGCATTTCTTCAGAACGCTTCTGGCTTGCATGGCGCCGGATCACGTCCTTCCCCTCCATCTTCCGGTGCCGGTGTTCACGGCGCGGCCCATCAGATGGCTCCGATCCATTCCGCCGACCTTGAAAGGGACACCCGGACATGACGAACATCCAGACCATTTCCCAACGCGCCTCACGCCAGGCCCGCCCGGATACGGCGCGGCATCTCTACGCCGTGGGGCAGGCTGTGCGGCTGAAGGGCGGGTTCCGATCGCAGCTTGCGGCCGACGACATCTATCGCATCACCGGCACCCTCCCGCCGGCCGGCGCGTTCCCGCAATACCGTATTCGCAATGACGACGAACGTCACGAACGGGTGACGACACAGGACATGCTCGCGCCGGTGAACACCGCATCGGGCGGGAGAACCACTCTTATCGAAAGGACCTTCGGCAATGGCTAAGGGACAGAAACGCAGCAATCGCGAGACCAGGAAACCCAAGCAGGAAAAGGCCGCACCCAAGCCCGACGCATCGTTCGCCGGTCAATTGAAGCTCGCCGCAAACAGCAATGCGCCGCGTACCAAGGACAAGGCCTGACGGCGGCGATTGTCCGGGAAGGGCGGGACGGCGATGAAGTTCGTGATCGCGTTCTACCGGACCCGGGCAACGGACGCTGCCCATGCCGTCATCGGCCGTGAAACCGTGGATGCCATCGACCTCGCCAGCGCGATCGAAATCGCCCATCAGCTTTCGAAAACCCTTGCCTTGCCGCAGAAACCCGACGGGCTGTACCTGAGCGATCCAGACGGAAACAGTCTCTACGCGGGTGACATCCGCGCGGGAACTCCGGACGAAAGGTCAAAACCATGAACATTCATGTCGAACGCAGGCGACGGGCGCTCAGGATCGAGGTTTGGGAGAACGAAGGCGGGGCCGTGGCTACCGACGTGCCCGACCATCAATACGGAAGGAGGATAGAGAGGGATCGGACCTGGACCATATACCATGTGTTCACGGGCGTCCCGGCGCGGATCGATGGCTGCACGTTGACGGACCTCAGCATATCGGACGCGACCAATGGCATGCTGCGGCTCAACCGGCGCAACGCTCGGCGCAGAAACGAACGCGACGGGTGCCAGCCATGACGCTGGCTTTCCCCAACCCGGCCCGCAGTTTCGACGAGGTGCGCAATGCCGTGCGCTTTTTCGGCCATGACGGCATGTTCGAGATCCGGTTTTTCGTCGAGGCGGAGGCGCTTGCCGAGGGGAGGGCGCGGGCGGCGGGCATGTCGGAAGCGCAGTGCCTTTCGGCTTTCGATGCCATGCGCGCGCCCATCTACGATGCCGCAAGGAAGGTGTATGCCAAGCACCGGCGCAATTCGAACACGCTGACGGCTTCCGACTTCGGCCGCGCTCGCGGCTGACCTTTTGCCGATGCGGCGGGGCACCTCGAATTGGCCTTAATTGAATCCTTGCCAATGGCCTGGGACAGGCTCACACTTGCCTCTTCAGCAGCCATGATCACGGGCACTGCTGTTTGAGGGTTGGTTACCCTGGCCCCAACCAAAGGAGGACGACATGTCTTCCGATGCCGGAATTCCCGAGATTTCACCGCATGAGATGGAAATGATCCGCTCCGTGCTGCGCACGGCGGGCTACAGCCCGGATGGCCTGGTCGAGGATGGGCACCAATTCAACACAGCCACCCGGCTGCTGATGCAGTTGGTCCTTTCCGGCGAAGCCTCGCCGCGCGCGCTGGCGGAGCAACTGGAACAGTCTTTCGGCCGCCCGGTGAAGTCGAAGGTGCTCTTCGCCCCCCTTCTGCCCCGATACGCCATCCAGGGCCTGCCGCTCGTTCGCAGGACGGCGTTTCGTCCGATCCGCGTGCCCCTGCGATCCGGTGAAGGCGATCTGCAGGAATGGGAAAATGAAGGCGGGGCCTCGAACAAGGCTCCACCCCGTGGATCCGTCCACTGACCAAGGTCTTTTCGGCAGGCACCGGAGAATCCATTCAAATTTTCAAGGTGGATGGGCTCGCACAATCCGAAGCCGCGACGACGTTCGGCCGGCGGAAAAAAATCCATGCACCGCCCTTGGCGCCGAAGCCGGCCTCACTTCATCAAACCTGCGGAACGCAGCGCGTTCTCGATCACCGACTGGATGCCGTTGCCGGAGCCGCCGGACAGGGGCTGCTGCGCTGCCGCTCTTTCTGCCGGCGGCGAGGCACGCGGTCGGTCGCGGCGCTCGAAGGAGGCGGCAAGGCCCCAACTTCTTGCAATCTGCACCGTCGAGGACATGCCGACGTCGAGCATGAAGGGTGCGGCCCTTCCATAGCCACTGGACGTGTCGATCGGCGTGCCGTGCCCCATGCCGGAAATCCTGTAGAGCTCGATTGCCTCCATGCCGCGGTCGTCGCGCCATACGGATCGTGAATGCCGATCGATCGCCTCGACCTCCGTCGGCTGGTCGGCAACCGCATGGACGCCGCGCCATTGCGCGACGATCGCGGACGCATTGTCCGGAACCACCGTGTTGTCGCCCGTGCCGTGCCAGACGGAAACCGTCGGCCAGGCGCCGTCATGTCGCGAGGCGGCGCGAAGGCTTGCCTGGAGGCGGCCCGCGCCGGGAAGACCTTGGCCGCGCATGCGGTCGAATGCCTCGGGAACGGTCGAGGCGGCGGCATAGGGCAGGCCGGCGATGATGGCGCCGCCGGCAAAGACCTCCGGGTAGCAGGCCAGCATGGCGTTTGCCATGGCGCCCCCGGCGGAAAGGCCGGTGATGTAGATCCGGCGCTCATCGATGCCATGGTCGGCGACGACAGAGGCGATCATCTGCCGGATGGAGCGCGCTTCGCCCTGGTCTCGTCGGGTGTCCGCGGCATTGAACCAGTTGAAACACAGGTTCGCATTGTTCTGCCTGTTCTGTTCGGGAAAGAGCACCACGAAGCCGTAGTCTTCCGCAAGCGCCGACCAGCCGGAGCCGGCATCATAACCGGCGGCGGTCTGCGTGCAGCCGTGCAGCACGACCACCAGGGGCGGTGCCGCCGGCAATTGCTTCGGGACATGCTGCCACGCCGCCAAAGCGCCCGGGTTGTCTCCGAAATGATCGAGCGTCCTCAGGATGGAGCCGGCCGGCGCGGCGGGTTTGATCGAGCGCAGCCGCGCGAGCCGTTCGAGTGTATCGGATAGGGATCTCATGGGGGACTCCGGGTGGTGCGCCGGACTGGCGCATACACTTTAACCCTTCGATTGCGATAAGGTTGCTGCGCTGCACAATAATTCTGTGCTGCGGGATCGAAAACCATCCCGTACAGCTTCGGCCGAGATGGAACAGGACGCGCGCACCAGGGGCGTTTCAGGCCGCCATCTGCCACGTTTCTCCGCCGGCAGGGTATGGACGTGCCGTCGTCACAACAGCGCGTTGGCGATGCGCGATCAATCCTGTAGTCATGGAATGTTGCGTGGGCCGACTGCCATGAATGGCCCATCGCGTGCCAATGCCTCGTCGATCTCCGCCGGTGACACCTGAAGGAACTGGCGTCTTGCCATCGCGACGGAAATCGCGGGAATCTCAAGGTGGGTCGCCACCCTCCGATACGCGGTAAAGCTCAGGCCTTCTATCAGTTCCTCGTCGACGACCAGACGATATGTGCCCGCTTCCAGGGGCTCCGAAAGGGACTCCAGGCGAAACGGATGCGTGAATGTGATTTCGGTTTCCGTGGTTCTCTCGGTCATCTTGAACGCCGCTTTCCCACCGTCCTGTCGTGGAGGCTCATCATAGCCATCCCTCGACCAGAATATAGGCGATCATCGCAAGGCTCGTTGCGGACAAGAGGTAACCCGCCAGGGTCGCAAGATCGTATTTCTTCGATTGGTGAAATAGGGAAGACATGCCGTCCTCCTCGCTTGGGGCCAGGGTAATGAACCCTCAAACAGCAGCGCCCGTAAGATGGCTGCTGGAACAAGCACAGTGGACCCATTCCCCTCCTTTGGCAACACATCATTTCGCTGGCTTCCAGGTGTGGAGCGAAGATCGGCCGCAGTTCGAAAGTAAGAATACCGCATGAAGCTTGTTTTCGACACGGCGGCTGCCCATATGTCGTCCATAGGCATTGCTGATGAGCGCTGGAAAAACTCTGCCGCTCGCAATTGCCGCCATCGCTTCACGCTTTTGACCACGGATGTACTGGCACTGGCAGGCAAGCGATTGTGAAGAAGGCCGGTGCGGTATCGCCCCGGCCTTTTTGTTCGCTGGCGAGGGCGAGGATGCCGCAACCCGGTTTGCCAGTCAGCCTGCCGGCTTTTCAATCGAAATCACTTTGGATCTGAATTTTCGCGAGCGGGAACTCGGCAAGGAGGACGAACCCCTCCTGCCTGTAGGAAACGCTCGCCTCGCCGAAGGCTTGCAGGCTGGAAACGATGAGGCGCGAGCCAAACCCCTTGCGGTCCGGTTCGGAATTCGCGATGCGCGGACCGCCGATCTCCCGCCAGCATGTGACGAGCGTCTCCGCGGCATCGCGGCGCTCGATGCCCCACGTTATCTCGACATGCCCCTTTGCATTCGACAAGGCTCCGTATTTCGAGGCATTCGTGAGAAGTTCGTGAAAAACCATCGCAAAGGATAAGGCCGCCTGGGGCCCGAGGTGCACTTCAGGCCCGCTCCACCTGATCCGGGAACTCCCGTCCAACCCGATGTTCGTTTTGGCGGCCGCCACGACGTCAGCCAGCGTTGCGCTTACCCAGTCCCTCTGCAACAGGATTTCATGGGCCTTGGCATAGGCTGCGATACGCAACTGGAGCTTGTCGGTCGCGTCGCCCAGCGAAACGGCATTCCGCAGGGACTGTGTCACGATCGCCTGGACGACGGACAGCGTGTTCTTCATGCGGTGAGCGAGCTCGTGCATGAGGAGGCGCTCGCGCTCCGCCCGCTCGCGTTCCCCGGTTCTGTCGCGAAGGATTTTGATGAAGCCGATGGTCTTGTCGTCGGGCGCCCGCAAAGCCATCATCTCGCCGGAGGCCCAGAACATCGTGCCGTCAGCGCGCAGATGCCATCGCTCGTCATTTCCCCGGCCGCGGTTGAGGGCGGCCGTCATCTCCTTTTGCGGAACGCCATTTTCCCTGTCTTCCTGCGTGAAGAAAACCGTGGCCGGTTTTCCGATCATGTCCTCGGCTTCCCAGCCCAGTATCTTGACAGCGCCTTCATTCCAGCTCGTCACGAGGCCGTCGAGGTCCATGGATATGATGGCGTAATCGATCGCGCTCTGCACGATCGCTTCAAGGAAGCGCTCTCGTGATGAAATCGTTTCGTCAGCGCCGGCGATCTTCATGAAGGTCCCTCGAATTCGGCCCTACACGTTATGCCACGGATCATGTCGCTTGCGCAGCCATATATGTGCCGGCGGGAGCGCAGCCGAAATCTAGCGGGGCTGCATTTCCTTCAGGCACGCGATGATCTGGTCGAAGCGAAACGGCTTTGCGAAGAACTTCGCCCCGGGCGGCAGATCCGCGCTCGCTGGCTGTATCCGGCCGGATGCCACGACGATTCCGGCCTCGGGAAACCGCTCGGCAACCCTTTGGGCGAGATCGAGGCCCGTCAGCTTGCCCGGCAACTGGATATCGGTGAAAAGAAGGTGGATCGTCTGCTCGTTTATGATCTCGACGGCTTGGTCTGCCGAGCCGGTATCAACGACGTCGAAGCCCGCCTCGTGCAGTGCGTCAACCAATGTCAGGCGGATCAGCACTTCGTCTTCCACTACCAGGACTTTGCGCACGGGGTTCTCCTGTCAAACCTCACCAACCCCTGGGACCGCGCAACGTTCCTTCTTTGATCCGAGATGCCGTGTCATTGAGGCGCGCGCTTTATCGCGCACTGCGTGAGGATCTGAGCCGAGCACGATAGAACAGCCGTCGCTGACGCGGTGCGGCAGATAAATCCCGCGAATTTCCCGCCGGTGTGGGCGGCCATGAGCCGGTGATTGATCTTGTCGGTTGAAGCGCGTTGCAAGGTCCTCATGGCCCGGCGAGCGGGCCATCAAGGGCTCTAGGCGCGGCCGAACGCGAAGACGCAGTGCGGTTCGCGGGGCGTGCCGGTAGCGCCGTCGCGCATAACGCCAGACATGAAACGGACGAGTACCGCTTTGGATTGCCGCGCGAGGGGACCCGCCAGCGGCTGCATCCTGGCGGTGACGTAGCCCGCCTTGTGAAGCATCTGGTTGAGAATGCGGTTGCAGGCTGGATTGAAATCGATGGCGGAGACTTTGGAAGACATGCCGTCCTCCTTCCATATTGCGGGCGAAGGAGGTTATCCTACAAGCGGCAGCGCCCGTGTCGATGGCCACCGAAGCCCGGACAATGCGCCCCATGCGCAGATTTAGCAACCAATCAATCAAGGTCATCGCAAGGCTGGCGCCGGACAACGCCCTCCGAGGGCCGCAATCCTGGACG
Source organism: Shinella sp. PSBB067 (assembly GCF_016839145.1). Taxonomy (NCBI): domain Bacteria; kingdom Pseudomonadati; phylum Pseudomonadota; class Alphaproteobacteria; order Hyphomicrobiales; family Rhizobiaceae; genus Shinella; species Shinella sp. PSBB067. The sequence goes on from NZ_CP069303.1 coordinate 166,419, forward strand.
TGCCCCACTCAGCGCTGTCATTGTCCGCCTCTCCGTCTTCCCCCGCGCTGGCAGCGCACCCGGAGCAGTCTTTCGACCGCCCGGGTGAAAACCGGTCTGCCGGAATGGAAGGTGAAGGCCTGGCGCCGATAGCCGGTTCGCGCCGCAGGCTTGTATGGCCGGCGGGACTACTGCTTGCCCAGCTTCGCCCGTCCCGCCCCCTTGATCGAAAGAGACGAGTCCGACGAGAGGGCGACAAGTCCAGCGCCAATCGCCGCTTCGACGGTCTCGGTGTAGTCCTTTCCCGCCAGGCCATACTTCTTGGAATGGTTTTCGACGGCACCGAGCAGTACGGACGGGGACACGCCATATCGAGCGCTATGGAAAGCACTCAAGATAATGAGAAATTTTTCATCCAGGGTCTTCATTGTCTAACCTCGATCTATGCGGTGATGGGGACGGCGGCAGGCCGCCAAATTGCTGTACCGGTTTCCGACCATCACCCTGCGCTCGCGGCGGTGCGGCGTGCTCCTGCGTCGCGAAACGACAGCATTTGGCGCGACGCTTCATCCCAGAGGACGAGCTTCACGCAGCGGAGGCTTTCCCTGATCGTGATGCGCCCCAGGTCCGCCAGTTCAGGATGGTCGCGCAGAACCTCCGGAAGTCTGTAGAAGGGAACGCGGCTCGACAGGTGATGGATATGGTGCATGCCGATATTGCCGGTTATCCAGCGCAACGGCCGGGGTAGGTCGTAATGCGAGGCGCCATGCATGGCCGCGTATTGGAACGTCCACTCCGGAGGCCGGGACCAGTGGGTGTCTTCGAACTGGTGCTGGACGTAGAACAGCCAGACGCCTGCCGCTCCGGCAAGCAGTACGATCGGCAGGTGGACGACGAGGAACGGAACGGCGCCGACCGCCCAGACAAGAAGGGCGGCGAGCGCGGCGATGGCGGCATTCGTTGCCATCGTCGAAACCCACGGAAGGGCGCCGGACCGCATCATGCCGAACGGCAGACGCTGCTTGAAGAGAAAGAGCCAGGCGGGACCGATGCCGAACATGACGAGCGGGTGCCGGTAAAGGCGGTAGCCGAGCCGCCCCCGAGGCGTCAGGGCCTCATATTCGGTGATGGTGAGCGTCGTGATGTCACCGACGCCGCGTTCGTCGAGGTTCCCGGCCGAGGCATGGTGTTCGGCATGGGCCCTTCGCCAGTAGTCATAGGGTGTCAAGGTCAGTACGCCGATCGCGCGGCCCGCCCAGTCGTCCAGGCGGCGCCGGCCGAAGAAGGCGCCATGACCGCAGTCATGTTGCAGCATGAACAGGCGCAGGAGGAACCCGGCCGCCGGCACGATGAGGACCAGGCCGAGCCAGTAGCCGAAGTGCACCGATGCCCAGGCGCTGGCCCACAGGAGAACGAAGGGCACGAGGGTTACCGCCAGTTCGAGCGTGCTTCGGCCAATATGGGGCTTGCGATAGGCGGAGAGGATTTTCAGCCAGGCTTTTTCACGATCGGCGCCGCTGGGGGCAATTGCGTTTGTCGGGGTCATCGGTAACTGTGGCGTCCTTCCGGTTTCTTGTTGCGGGCAGAAGCTTGCTGCCCGGCAATGCCTCCTGCCATGAAGCCTGCGCGCGCAATTCGCTACGGGCGCACGAAACAAAAAGGCCGGGCATACCCCCCGGCCTCTTCGTCCCCCGCCGTCTTTGCCGCCAAGTTCCATTCGTGGTCAGCAAAGAGGCGCATGAATTCTATGCGGCGCGCATGTTGTCTGCGAGGTTCCGGCCGTCTTGTGGTCCCGCGCCACGCCGTAGCTCACCTTGCGTCCCTCGGGTGAGAAAAACTTCACTATGCCTGAATTGACAGCGATATTTCTTTTATCTTCATAGAGAAAACCGACGCCAGAGTGCGCGCAGATAAATCGACGATGATAAGAAATATGGCAAAGCCAATGAGGCAAAGACAAGCTTCAAAGCAGGTTTCTTCTTTTGGTATATGTCTTCTGAAAATTACACAAGGGTGCGCAGATGGATAAGTGAAATTCTGGAGCGGATATCGGATTTTCCTCTGAAGAAACATCAAATATTGGCGAATGATATTTTTTCGGGCAGCTCCTGTCGCTCGCCGCTACCGGCTTTTCGGATCCTGCATCATCGATGCAGACCCGCAGGGCATCGCCACCTGTTGCCGGCGCGGCGTTCATGTCCCTTCAAGAACCGCTTCGTTCTTTCACCAGCTTCGGGACGTCCTCGCGTTGGCCCCATTCATGCCAGGAGCCGTCATAGAGACGCCAGTGCGGATTGCCTAGCTGCTCGACCATGAAGCCCAGGATGCAGGCGGTCACGCCCGAACCGCAGGTCGTGATGACATCGCCGGAAATGTCGGCGCTCGCATCCTTGAAGACCGTGCGTGCCTTTTCGGGCGAGACGAACTCGAAATTTCTGTCGGCATCGAAGAAGCGGGCCCAGGGCGTGTTGATGGCGCCCGGCATGTAGCCGGAAGCGACGCCGGGGTAACCCGAGCCCTCCAGCCCGTCGAAACGCGCCGCCGTCCGCGCATCCACGATCGTCGCGCCGCCATTGTCGATGGCGGTGCGGACATCATCCAGCGTCGCGACCCGCCCGGGAACCAGGCGCGCCGTGAAGGTGCGCGCTTCGGTCGGGAGGCTTTCGCCGGTTTCGATCGGCCGGCCTTCGGCTTTCCATTTTCGCCAGCCGCCGTTCAGGATGCGGACGCGGTCGTGGCCGAAAACGCGGAACATCCACCATAGACGGCAGGAGACGTATCCCCCGTCGTAGATGATGACATCGGTTTCGTCGTCGATCCCGAGCCGGCCGACCTGAGCCGCGAAGAGACCGGCGGCGGGCAGCATGTTCACATAGGGCGAATCCGGGTCCGATATGTCACCGAGGTCGATGAAGCGTGCACCGGGGATGTGCCCCGCGGCGAAGTCGTCCTTGGCATGCTTGCCGGCTTCGGGCAGATACCAGGAGCAATCCAGGACGACGACATTGTCGGGCCGGTTTTCCAGGAGAGCGGCGAGTTCTCCTGTTTGGATGAGCCAGTTGGTCATGACGATCCTTCTTCTTGAAGTCTAGGGGAGGGGCGGTCAGGGATAGGCCGAAGGACGGCCTTGCTTTTCGACCCATGAATCTCCGGAGAGCACGCCACCGTCGACCACGACGCTTCTGCCCGTGATATAGCGCGAAGCCGGGGCCACAAGGCTGAGCGAGGTGGTGATCAGGTCTTGCGGCACGGCGAGATGCCCGGCCGGGATATAGTCGGCGAACCAGCGGCTCCTGTACTCGTCGTCCCAAAGCGGTCGCGTGAACTCGGTCTGGACGAAGCCCGGCTCGATGGCATTGACCTGTATATTGTCTGCGGCCCATTCATGCGCCATTGAGCGGGTCAGCGATGTGACGGCTGCCTTCGTCGCAGCATAGACCGAGATCGTGTCGAAGGAGATGTTGGCCGACAGCGAGCTGAAATGCAGGATCTTGCCGCCGCCCTGGGCCTTCATGACGGGCTGGACGGCGCGCGACAGGAAGTAGACGCTTCGAAAGTTCACCGACGTGATGACGTCGAAATCGTCCTGCGTGACATCCACGATGGGCTTGCGGCGGTTCGTGCCCTGCAGGTTGACGAGAATGTCGAGCCGGCCCGTTATCCCCCGCGCCTGAGCCACCAGATTGTCGCAGGCCGCAGCGGAATCCAGGTCGACCTGTAGCCCATGGAAGGACAGGTTCTCAGCCTCGAAGCGTTCCTGCAAGCCTGCGAGGCGGTCGGCGGATAGATCATGGACGATGACACGGGCACCCGCCCTGGCAAAGGCCTCCGAGATCGCCGAACCGATGGCGCCGGCGCCGCCCGCGATCAGGGCTGTCTTGCCCTCGAGCGAAAAGAGGGAGGAAAGATAGTGGGACATCGTATTCCTTTCGAAGGAGAGAGCAGGCCGCGCGCTCTCTGGCTCTTCCTGCTGTTGGCGGCATTCGCATGCCTGTGGGAGGCGTAAGCAGCTGATATAATTGGCGAATGCCAAGGGCGCCCAAAATACATCTTATCCATAAAATTAGTAGATAATTTTTGCCAATCGCGTTCGCACGGTCGCGTTTAATTTTCTATTTTTCTATAGAATTTAGTGATTTTGCCTTTGGCTCGGGCGCTTGTCACCGTTAGCTTCTCCCCATCAACACAAGGAAGCCTAACGACATGTTTCGCAAGACAATTTTGACAGCCGCCTCCGGTATTCTCCTTTTCGCCGCCAGCGTTTCGGCGCTTCATGCCGAGCCCAAGGGCAAGGATGCCCCGGTGACGGTATTCGTATCGCCGCTGACTTTCGCCTTTACCCACTTCGTGTTCCTGACCGACCAGTTGGAAGACGAAGCGAAGAAGATCGGCGGCGTCACCATCGTCAAGGCGGATGGCCAGCTGTCCGCGCCGAAGCAGATCGCGGACATCGAGGCGGCCATCGTTCAGGGCGTCGACGGCATCATCCTGGCACCGGTGGAGGCGGATGCGCTAGCACCGGTCGTCAAGCAAGCCATTGCGGCAGGCATTACGGTTGTCACCGTCGACCGCCCGGTCAATGGCGTGCCGGAGGTTCTGGCCAATGTGGCGGCCGACAATTTCAAGGGCGCTGAATCGCAGGGCGAGGCCGTCGTGAAGGACTTTCCTAACGGTGCGAAGGTCGTGAACCTCCAAGGTATTCCAGGCGACAAGACCGCCAACGATCGCAGCGGCGGCGTCCACAAGGTGCTTGATGCTGCCGGCGGCAAGTATACGTTCGTTTCCGAGCAGGCAGCCAATTTCTCCCGCGACAAGGGCCTGGCCGTCACCGAAAACATCCTGACGGGTCTCTCCGAGGTTCCGGATGTCATCGTCGCGGGCAACGACGACATGGCGCTGGGTGCCGCTCAGGCGGTGGAAGCGCGTGGTCTGAAGGGCAAGATCAAGATCTACGGCTATGACGGCTCGGAAGATGCGCTGAAGGCCGTCAAGGACGGCAGCCTTGCCGGCACCGTGGACCAGTTTCCGGGGCAGCAGGGTCGTGTCGCCATTCGCACGCTCGTGGACTTCATCCGCGAAGGAAAGAAGCCGGCAACCAGCGACGTGCTTGTCGACCCCGTCGCCATCACGCCCGCAAACCTCGAGCATGCCGAGCGCGTGGGACTCATCAACTGATGACCGTACATCCGCGTCCGGTTATCGTGGATGTCGAGACGTCGGGGCGCGCTGAGCGCCCCGCACCTTTTGTAGCTGCGTTCGGTCTCGTCAAACGCTTCTTCGGGGTAACGGTCCTTGACGGCGTCTCGCTGTCCCTGGGAGCCGGCGAGGTGCGCGCGCTGCTTGGCGAAAACGGTGCTGGAAAATCCACCGTCATCAACCTTCTGTCGGGCGTGTTCGCCCCCGATTCCGGGACAATCGAGGTCGACGGCCTGCCCGCCGCTTTCGGCGGGCCGCGTGATGCAGACAAGGCCGGTATCAGCGTCATCCGCCAGGAGCTGTCGCTGTTTCCCGATCTGTCTGTCGCCGAGGCGATCTTTGCCGGGCACCTGCCGGTGACAGGTCTTGGCCTGGTCGACTGGAAGCGCGTCCGGGAGGCAGCCCGCGAGGCGTTACGGCAACTCGGCGTCTCGTCGCTCGACGTCCGCCGCCCCGTAGCCGGCCTTTCCATCGCGCAACAGCAGATGGTGGAAATCGCCCGGGCGCTGACCCGCAAGTCGCGTCTCGTCATCATGGACGAGCCGACGGCATCGCTGTCTCCCGAAGAGGTCGGCCATCTCGGCGAGATCATTGCGCGCCTGTCGCGGGAGGGTGTTGCAATCCTCTATGTGAGCCATCGGCTCGATGAGATCAGGGCCTTCTGCCAGAGCTACACCGTCCTGCGGGACGGCAAGATGGTCGAAGAGGGCGACGTGGTCGCCGTCGACAATGCGCAGTTGATTCGCGCGATGGCCGGCCGCGATGTCGAGATCGGCGGGAGACGGCAGGCCACGTCGCCGGGCGGGGTTGCGCTCTCGGTGCGCGATCTCGCAGCACCTGCATCGGCGCGCGCACCGGCCCGTGTCGTGGGCGTGAGCTTCGATGTTCGTGCCGGCGAGATCGTCGGTTTGGCAGGCATCGTCGGCGCGGGGCGGTCCGAGACCGCCCGCATGATCTTCGGTGCCGATCCGATCGGCGCGGGCGAAATCCGTCTCGGTGGGCAAGCCTTCTCGCCGACCTCTCCGATCGAGGCCATGCGGGCCGGCATCGGCCTCGTGCCGGAAGACCGCAAGGGACAGGCAATCCTGCCGCAGCGGGCCGTCGTGGAGAACTTCGCGCTCGCCGGCGTCCGCCCGCCACGCTATCGCTGGGTCAACGACCGGGCAGGGGAAAAAGGCTTGTTCCGCGGCTTCGTGGAGCGGCTCGGCATCCGCGCGAGTTCGCTGGGCGCGCCCATCGCGACGCTTTCGGGAGGAAACCAGCAGAAGGTCATCCTTTCCCGCTGGATCGCGCGCAAGCCGAAGGTGCTGGTCGTCGACGAGCCGACGCGAGGTATCGACATCGGTGCGAAGGAGGACGTGCACACGCTTCTGCGCGACATTGCGGCAGAGGGCGTCGCGGTTCTCGTCATCTCCTCAGACCTTCCGGAACTGATGGCGCTGTCCGACCGCATCGTCGTCCTGCGCGAAGGCCGTTCGGTGTTCGAGACCGACGCCGCATCGGCCTCGGCCGAAGATCTGATGACCAGGATGACCCCGCACGGCTGACGAACTTCCAAGGAAAGAACAATGTCCAGCATTTCCCTCACCACGACGCACCGTGCGCAGACCTTTGCCATTCTCGGCAGGATCGCGCCGCTCATTTTCCTCCTGGCCCTGGTGCTGCTCTTCGCCATCCTGCAGCCGCGCTTCCTCACGCCGCTCAACCTGTTCAACATCCTCAGGCAGGTTTCGATCTACGGCATCATAGCCGTGGGGATGACCTTCGTGATCCTGGCGCGCGGCATCGATCTGTCCGTCGGCTCCCTCGTGGCCATGTCCGGGCTGGTGGCGGCCGTTGTCGCGAAGGGCGGCATAGACGGGCGGTTTCTGCTGAGTGCGGATGGCGCCGGTTATGCATGGCCGCTCGCCGCCCTCGCGGCAATCGCCGCGGGCACCCTTGCCGGCTATCTCCAGGGGCTTGCCGTCGCGCGTCTTTCCGTACCGGCCTTCGTCGTCACCCTGGGCGGGATGACGGTGTTCCGCGGCGTGGCGCTTACGATAGGCAACGGTGGCCCCGTCTCGGGCTTCGACGAGGCTTTCGGCTGGTGGGGACGTGGCATGATCGGACCCGTGCCGGTTCCGGTCATCCTGTTTCTCATCGTGGCGCTGCTCGCGCATTTCGTGCTGACCCAGACGCGCTTCGGCCGTGCGGTCTATGCCGTCGGGTCGAACCCCGATGCGGCGTGGCTGTCCGGTATCAACACGACCCGCGTGACGACGGCCGTCTATGCCGTGATCGGCTTCTGCTCGGGTCTCGGCGGCTTCGTGCTCGCATCCCGGCTGAATTCGGCCGAGGCGGTCGCCGGCTCGGGTTATGAACTGACGGCGATTGCCGCGGTCGTGATCGGCGGAACCAGCCTGCAGGGCGGTACCGGCTCCATCGTGGGCACGGTCATCGGCGCCCTGCTGACAGGCGTGCTGCTGAACGGTCTCGTCATCCTCAACGTCTCCCCCTACGTGCAGCAGATTCTGGTCGGCCTCATCATCGTCGCTGCCGTAGCCTTCGACAGTTTCGTGAAAAGGCAATCCCGATGAAACCTTCCGTCATCCTGACAGGCACCGCTATAGAGGAACCGGCAAAGCGGGTTCTCAAGGCCGGCGCGCTCGAGGCGACACTCGATGCGGGAGCGTTACGCTGGATACGCTGGAACGGCGTGGAGGTCATCCGCGGCATCGGTTTCCTGCTGCGCACACCCGGCTGGGGCACGCCGTCTCCCGTCATCGGTAATCTGCAAGTCGATGAGGACGCACGGAGCTTTCATATCGGCTATGAAGCCTGTTTCGGCGGGGCCGGGAACGGCGTTCTCGCGAAGATCGATTTCACTGCGCATGCAGAGGGGCATATCGAGGCGACGGCCGACATTCGCGCGGATGTCCCGTTCAGCACGAACCGTACCGGCTTCGTCATCCTGCATCCCCTGCTCGGCTTCGCGGGCAGGGAGGCGGAGGTCGAGCATGCCAGCGGGCAGCATGAGAGGCTGACGATACCGCTGCACATCAGCCCCGGCCAGCCGGTTTTCGACATTCGGGCGATTGCGCACCGTCCCCATGCGGGGCTCTGCGTATCCACCCGCTTTGCAGGGGACGTCTTCGAGATGGAGGATCATCGCAACTGGTCCGATGCCTCGTTCAAGATCTATAGCCGTCCCATCGGCTTGCCCTATCCCTATCTTCTGGAGCCGGGCGTCCCTGTGGCGCAGTCTGTCACCATCGAAATCACCGATGACGGTACTGGCGGCATCGTGGAGGACCCCGTTTCCACGCCGCCTCCACATGGTCAGCTTCTGCCTGACTACGCCCTGCCGCTCGACCGTCTGGACGACGTCACGGAAGCGCTCCGTTTCGCCGATGTGCTGGCCGAGGTGAAGCCCGCCCGGCTTCTGCTACGCTACGACACGGCACAGGGCGACACGATGGCCTCGGCTGAAGGGCTCGCCGATCTCATGAGCCGCACCGGCGCGTCTCTGGAAGTGCAGGCCGTTCTCGGTGGCGTTGATGACGCCGCTGCCCGGAGGGCGCTCGATGAGCTCGCGCGCGCCTTCCGGCAGGCGGGCATTGCCGTCGCTGCCATCACCGCCTTTGCGAAAACAGACGAACAGTCGTTCCAGCCGGGGGAGGCGCGCCCGCCGCACCTTTCCGAGGCGCAACTGGCGGCCGCGCTTGCCGCGGCGTTTCCGGAAAGCCGTCGCGGTGGCGGCACGCCGGCCTTCTTCACCGAATTCAACCGCAAGCGGCCCAACCCCGCCGTGGCCGAATACCTTGCCTTCGCGACCACCCCGGTGGTGCATGCGGCTGACGACGCCTCCGTGCTGGAGACGTTGCAGTCCCTGCCGCATATCCTGCACTCGGCTCGGGCGCTGTCGGGCGGCCATCCACTGGCGATCGGGCCTGTCGGCATCGGTGCGCGGCTGAACCCGTACGGTCGCGCGCCGGTCGACAATGCGCCGGAGGAGCGCATCGGCATGGCGGCTCGCGACCCCCGCCAGCGCGGGCTTTTTGCTGCTGCCTGGCATGTGGGCTATTTCGCGCAGATCGCGCCTTGGGGTATAGAGCGCTTCTCCTTCGGAGCGCCGACAGGGGCTTTCGGTCTTATCGCCTCGCGCCAGGCCCATGCGCGCGATGGCTGGGATCACTGGCCGGATGGTGCGGTCTATCCACTCTATCACGTCGCGCGCTGGATTGCGCACGCTGCGGGCGGCGCGGTGATCTCGGCCGGTATCGACGGCTCCCTGGCCCATGTGAGGTGGGAGAAGGATGGCCGCAGGGCAGCGCTTCTTGCCAATCTTCGGCCCGAGCCGATGGTCTTCGACCTCGCGGGAGAAACCTCCAGCGGCCACTTGCTGGATGAGCAAAGCTTCGAGGTGGCCGCGCTCGACCGCGCCGCTTTCGATACGCCGCGGGAATTTGCGGGCGCCGTGCGCATCGGCGGCTATGGCGTTCTTCATCTGGTCGATGGAGATGCCCGATGACCGAGATTCTGAAGGGATTGCTGATCGGCTGCGGCTTCTTTGCCCGCAACCAGCTTCATGCATGGACGGAAACCGAGGGCGCGGCGATCGTCGCGGTGTGTGACCGCGATGCGCAGCGTGCGCGCCGCCATGCCGATGAGTTCGCCATCCCCGCATGGCACGATACGGCGGAGGTCCTGTCGTCCGGCGCCTTCGATTTCGTCGACATCTGCACCACGATGGAAACGCACGAGGAGCTTGTGGCCCTGGCGGTGCGGCACCGCGTGCCCGTCATCGTCCAAAAGCCGTTTGCCCCGGATATCGAGACGTGCCGTCGCATCGTGACGCATGCAGCGACGGCTGGCGTGCCTGTGATGGTGCATGAGAATTTCCGCTTCCAGAAGATCTTCCGGCGTATCCGCGAGATCCTCGACAGCGGGGAGATTGGCGAACTGACCTTCGGGCGTCTTTCCTGGCGCAATGCGATCGACGTCTATTCGAACCAGCCCTATCTTCTGAAAACGAGGCGTTTCATGATCATGGATGTCGGCATCCACATGCTGGACCTCGCCCGCTTCCTGTTCGGCAATGCGGGCGGCGTCTCGTGCTTTACCCAGTCCGTAAAGCCAGGGCTTGCCGGGGAGGATGCGGCGACGATCCTTCTGCGCCACGAAAACCAGGCGACTTCCATCATCGATGTCAGTTACGCCTCCCACCGTTTTCCCAATCCCTTTCCCCAGACGCTGGGTGAGATCGAGGGACGGCAGGGCACGATCCAGATCCTGGAAGATGAGGTTCTCGTCGTCCATTCCCGCGGCGAACAACGACGCGAACGGATAGAAGCCGACGATCGCGGCTGGACTGCGGCGCCGTGGACGCAGATCCAGGACAGCGTGCCCCGGACCCAGCAGCATTTCATCGACGCGCTTCGCAGCGGAAGCGATTTCGAGACATCTGCCGAAGACAGCCTGAAAACCTATGCCCTGGCGGAGGCGGCCTATCGCTCCGCCGAAACGGGCCGCGTGATTGACGCCAGAACCCTTTGGGACACATCGCATGCAGCTTGATACAACAAGACGAGTCGGCCAGACCGGCCTCCATATCCCCGTTCTGGGGCTTGGAACCTGCCCGCTTGGTGGGGTCTACGAGGCGGTCGGCGAAACGGTGGCGCGGGCGACTTTCGACGCGGCTTGGGATTCCGGCTTGCGGCTCTACGACACCGCCCCCTGGTACGGCCTCGGGCAGGCCGAACATAGAACCGGCCGTGCGCTGTATGAAAAGGACCGTAGCTCCTATGTTCTGACGAGCAAGGTGGGCCGTGTGCTGAAGGCGCCGCGCGACCGCACCGCCTTCAGGCCCGCGAACTGGAAGGGCGCGCTGGCCTTCGAACATCATCACGTCTTCACCTATGACGCCATCATGCGATCCTACGAGGACAGCCTGCAGCGCCTCGGCATAAACCGCGTCGACGCACTGTATATCCACGACCTCGACAGCGGCTATTTCCGCAGCGAGGAGGAACTGAGCGCCCGTCTCGGCGATCTGGAAAAGGGTGGCTATCGCGCATTGGAGGAGTTGAAGCGGAGCGGCGAAATCAAGGCCGTCGGCGCCGGCGTCAACGAAAGCGGCATGATCGATCGTTTCCTCGACCGTTTCGATCTCGATGTCTTCCTGGTCGCCTCACGCTACACGTTGCTGGAGCACGATATCTATTTCGATGAGGTCGCCCGTGCCGGCAAGCGGGGGGCGAGCCTCGTGGTGGGTGGGGTGTTCAACTCGGGCATTCTGGCGACGGGTGCCGTCGAAGGCGCGAAATACGAATATGGCGCGGCGTCGCCGTCCGTCGTCGAGCGGGTTGGCAAGCTTGCGGATGTGGCCCGGGCGCATGGCGTTTCCCTTCCCGCCGCCGCCCTGCAGTTTCCCCTGGCGGCGCCTGTGGTGGCCTCCGTGGTGTTCGGGGCGGTCAAGCCTGCTGAAATAGAGGCGAATGTGGCGCATTTCACGAGCAATATCCCGGCCGCATTCTGGTCGGATCTGCGCGCGGAGCGCCTGGTGCACCCTGACATTCCGCTCCCGGCAGACGCATGATCAGAGCCCAGCTCCTGGCTGCCGGGCGCTGGATCGTAGCGTTTGCGGTTATTTTCGTGGCATGGGCGGCGGGTGAGGCCATCTCGACCGGTTTGCATCTGCCGGTGCCGGCTGCCCTCATCGGGCTGGCGATGCTTTTCGTCGGCTTCCGGCTTTCGCCGTCCCTGGTGGTCGCCACCGAACCCGCCGGGCTTACGCTGCTGCGCCAGTTTCCATTGTTCCTCTATCCGTTGGGCGCCGGCTTCCTCTCCCTTCACGGGCTCGGCGCCATGGTCCTCCTGAAAATCGTCCTTGCCGTCTTCGTGTCGCTTGTGCTGTCGCTCGTCGTTGGCGTCCAGGTCTTCCGTCTCTTCAAGAACAAGCATGGCTGAAATTCTCCTCACGGCCGCCTGGCTGGCGGTGACGATCCTGATCTGGTGGATCAGCCAGCGCCTGGCGGAGAGAATCTGTATCCCGGCGCTGCGCAATCCCCTGTTCTTCGGTATCATTGCGCTCTGCATTCTTCTGTCCTTGCTGGGTATCGACCCGGGCGACTATCTCGCGCATGTCCAGCCGCTGACCTTTCTGGTTGGCCTGGCGACGGTGGCACTGGCTTTGCCGCTCTGGCAGCAGCGCAGGCTGATCGTCGCCAATGCACGGGCGATGCTTTTGTCGACGCTGGCATCGACCGTGACGGGCATTCTGGCGGCCGTCGCGATCGGTTGGCTGCTTGGCCTGGACCGGCCGTATCTGGCGAGCATCGGCCCCAAGATGACGACGCTCGCCGTCGCCCTGCCATTGTCGCGGTTGACAGGCGGATGGGATAATCTCGCCATGCTCTGCGTCATGTGCAACGGCGTCGGCGGCTCCTTCATTTCGAGCGCGCTCTGGAAGGCCCTTGTCCCGAAAAGCGGCCCCGAGGAGCGTGCCTTCTCCCTCGGCCTTTCCTCGCACGCCATGGGGATCGCCCGGACGCTGGCAATCTCGCCGGATCATGTCTCGCTCGCCAGTTGCGGCATGTTGCTGAGTGCGCTCATGGCGGCGGCCCTTTACGGGCTGGCCCTGGTCGCGGTGGCGAGTGCATAGCGGGAGGACAGCCGCGCGCCCGTTCAAAAAGAGGATGATCCCCATCGTATCGGGATGGGCGGCCGATTCATGCCCCTTGGCGGCAGGGTGAGCGCAGCCTCGCCCGGTGGGCTTGATTTTCAGGAAAATATTCTATTGTTTTAGTAGAAAATGCTTTGTCGCCACTCGTCGCACAGGACGAGTTCCTGGAAGCCGCCCGCACGCCGTGCAGGAAAGGAACCATCGATGACGCTTGTGCCCGCCCATTTCCTTCCGCAATCGCAGGACGCCGACACGCTCGCGCGGATCGCCATCGTCGGCCGTGGTTTCACCGGCCTCATGACGGCGATCGCGCTGTTGAAGACTGTCCGCAGCCCGTTCCACCTCGTGATGTTCGATCCCTATCCGAAAATCGACGGCGGTGAAGGCATTGGCCGTCCGGCCTCCGAACTGTTGAACAGCCGCGTCCGCGATCTCTCGGTCGATCCGGCGGCGCGCGACGATTTTCGCCATTGGCTGGAGGCTCGCGGCGACTGGCGCGACCGCGATCTGGTGCTCTCCGATGTCGCTCATGCCTTCGTGCCGGGAGAGGTGTTCAGCGCCTACGTCTATCAGCGCTTTTCCGAAGCGCTGCGCGAACGGGCCGATGTCATGGTCCAGGTGCGCGCCGAGAGTGTCGCGGCCGTCGCGCGCCACCCGCGGGGCGGTCTTTCGGTGACTGCGGGCGAGGAAGATCGGGCGCGATTCGATGCGGTTTTCCTGGCGACGGGCTACGGCCTGCGCGAGATTGCCGATAGCGATGCAGGCCTCACCGGTGCAAGGGAGGTGCAGGTCATCGGCGGCGGCGTTCATGCCGTCGACCGTGCGCTGCGGCTGCTTGCGGCAGGGGAGGCGGCCCATGTCACGCTCATTTCCGCGTCCGGTTTCCTGCCGCAGCCGCATGCGCCGTCGGCCGTCGGCTCCGTATCGTCCGATCGTCCGTTTCCGAACACGTTGCGCGGCGCCTTCCGTCATCTGCGCGAGGCGGCGAACCGGGCGGCACTGGAAGGCACGGGCTGGCAGGGGATCATGAACGATTTCCGCCTGCGTGCCCGTAAGCTCTGGCAGGGCCTGACGCCGGAGGAACGGCGCCGCTTCAAGCGCCATGTCAAACCAATCTACGACAGTCACCGCAACCGTCTCCCGCTCGGCCAATACGAGCGGCTGCGCCAGGCAATCGACAGCGGGGCGATCACAGTGCACAAGGGCAAGGTCGAGCGCATTGCGACCAACGGCGTGCTGCTTTCCGGCGCGGGCGGGCTGCAGGTTCTGCCGGCGGACCGGACGATCGATTGTCGTGTCCGGATGACCGATCTCGATTCCCCGCTCTTCCGTTCGCTCCTGTCGGCGCATCTTGCGCGACGGGACGAACTCGACCTCGGCATCATCGTCGACGGTGACGGCCGGGTCTTCTCGCAGGCGGGGGCATTTGAAGGCCTCTTCGCGATGGGGCCGCTTGGTCTTGGAAGCCTGCCGGATATAGACCTCGTCCCGCAGATCGTCGTCCAGGCCCACGCGGCGGCGGACGCCCTCGGGGCTTGGCTTGCGGAAGCTTTCAGCGGCAAAGCCCAGGAGTCTCGCTTGCTCTAGCTGCTTGCTTTGCCGGCCTAGCGGGGCAGCAGGGCCTGTTCGTAGATCTTCGTCGAGCGGGTGCCGGAGCGGCAATAGGCCAGGATCGGCCGGGGAAGGTCGTCGAGCGCCCGGACCATGCTGCCTACCGCCTCGTCCGTCAGTCCCGTGGAAAGGACGGGGATGTGCCGTACCTCGATACCGAGCTGCGCAGCGCGGCCGGCGATCGAGGAGAATGCCGGCTGGTCCGCCTGCTCGCGGTCGGGACGGTGGCAGACGATGGACCGGAACCCCAGCAGGCTGACGATGTCGACGTCCTCTGCCTCGATCTGCGGCGAAACCGAGTAATCCTCGTCGATCTTGCGGATGTCCATGCTTGTAATTCCTTTGTCGTTCTGGCGAAGGCGCGCTGCCCTTCGGCATGTCAAGAAAAGCCCAGCGTCCGCGCCGACAGGCCGAGCCACAAGGCGGCGGTGACGAGCGCCACGGCGGCGGCCGCCCCGACGAAAAACCAGGCCAGTTCGCCCGACGGTCTCAAGGCTGGCTCCCGGTGGGCTTGCGGCGAATGTCACGCCGCATGGTGGACATCCTTGCCGAAGGCCGGAAAAAGGTCGGACAGGTTCGACACAAAGGTGTCGACACGCCCGGTGAGCGCCTGGGTTCCTGACGGCCTGTTGTCGCTGCCTGTGCTGGCAAGCCTGGATATCGGCATGGCATCCTCCGCTGCGATCGATAATTCTCTATAAAAATTATCGATTAAAGCAAAAACGCGCTATTTTCTCCGCGCCCGGAGAAAAGAACACCCATAATCCCGTAGCCTTCCCGGCGCTGGCGGCGTTGCTTGCCTTAGGGGGGAATACCTGTCTCCCGGATAACGGGGGATTTTCCGCGATACGATGGTGCGTGCCGGAACGGTCCTGCGATGCCAAGCCGGCGCGGGCACCAGGCATTCGCCTGCCTGCGGTGCCGATGTCCGGTGAAGCCGGCGCCATAGGAGAAAAAACTACGCGGGCCGGGAACGTTGGAATGGGCGCCCTCGAAATCAATTATTTTCTATAGATTATATGAGCTAATTGATCTTGACCCAGGGGAACGCCATGACGATTTCACGCCGCTTTTTCTCGACGGCTCTTGCCGCCCTGCTCGCCCTGCCGCTTCTTGGCGGCGGACCGGCACATGCCTCCGACAAGACGGTCCGCATCGGCTACCAGAAATACGGCACGCTCGTCCTGCTCAAGGGCAAGGGCCTTCTCGAGGAGAAGCTGGAGAAGATCGGCTATACGGTGACCTGGACTGAGTTCCCCGCCGGCCCGCAACTGCTGGAGGCGCTCAATGTCGGCGCCGTCGATTTCGGCACGACCGGCGAAACGCCGCCGATCTTCGCGCAGGCCGCCGGCGCCCCGCTCGTCTACATCGCCCACGAACCGCCGGCCGCGCGCGGCGAGGCCATCCTCGTGCCCAGGGACAGCCCCATCAGGACGGTGGCGGATCTCAAGGGCAAGACGGTCACGCTCAACAAGGGATCGAACGTTCACTACCTGCTCGTCAAGGCGCTGGAGGAGGCGGGTCTCCAATACAGCGACATCAAGACCTCCTTCCTGCCGCCGGCCGATGCCCGCGCCGCCTTCGAGCAGGGCGCGGTCGATGCCTGGGTGATCTGGGATCCCTTCCAGGCGGCCGCGGAAGTGGCCATCGAGGCGCGCGAGCTGCGCAACGGCGAAGGCATCGTGCCGAACCACCAGTTCTATCTCGGCGCCAAGACCTTCGTGGAGAACAATCCCGAGGCGGTCGACGTGGTGATCGAGGCCGTTGCCGAGATCGACGAATGGGCGAAGGCCAATACCGCCGCGGCCGCCGCCGAGCTCTCGCCCTCCGTCGGAATTCCCGAGGACGTGCTCGCCGTCGCGCTGGAGCGCCAGTCCTATGGCGTCAAGGCGATCGACGAGAGCGTCGTCAGGCAGCAGCAGTCGATCGCCGATACCTTCTTCGATCTCGGCCTGATCCCCGAGAAGATTTCGATTGCGGACGTCGTGCGCAAGGGTGGTGCCTGATGGCGGAGACGTCGGTGGCCGGTTATGCTGCCGGCGAAACCCGCAGGTTCGATCTCAGGGGCCTGGGCGGCGCGCTGGCGCCGTGGTTCCTTCCCCTCGCGCTGCTGATCGTCTGGGAGGTCGCGGCGCGCACCGGCCTCGTCACCGCCCGCCTCATGCCGGCGCCGACGACCGTCGCCATCGCCTTCTGGCGATCGCTGCTGAACGGCTCGCTTCTCGTCCACACGCTCGCCTCCACGCAGCGCGCGCTGATCGGCCTTCTCATCGGCGGCGGGCTCGGCTTCGTGGCGGGCGTCGTCAACGGGCTGTGGAAGCCGGCCGAGACCTTGCTCGACAGCACGCTCCAGATGGTGCGCAACATCCCGCATCTTGCGCTCATCCCCCTCGTCATCCTCTGGTTCGGCATCGACGAGACGGCGAAGATCTTTCTCGTTTCCATCGGCGTCTTCTTCCCGATCTACATCAACACCTTCCACGGGGTGCGCACGATCGATCCGCAGCTCGTCGAGATGGCGTCGGTCTACGGGCTCGATCGCGGGGCGCTGATCCGGCGCATCATCCTGCCCGGCGCGCTGCCCTCCATCCTCGTCGGCCTGCGCTATGCGCTCGGCTTCATGTGGTTGACGCTCATCGTCGCCGAGACGATCTCCGCCACCAGCGGCATCGGCTACATGACGATGAACGCGCGGGAATTCCTGCAGACCGACATCGTCCTGCTTGGCATCATCGTCTATGCCCTTCTCGGCAAGCTCGCGGACGTGGCGACCCGCGCGATCGAAAAACGCGTGCTGGCCTGGCATCCCGCCTACCAGGCCGGGCAGGGGGAAGAGCGATGAGCGCCGCCGTTTCCTACGTGCCGGACAGCGCGGCCGGCCTGCCCATCTCGCTGTCGCGGGTGGAGAAGTCCTTCGGCCGGCTGAACGTGCTTGCAAACGTCAACCTGGAGATCCCGGCGGGCCAGTTCCTTGCCGTGGTCGGCCGGTCGGGCGGGGGCAAGTCGACCTTGATGCGCCTCATCGCCGGCCTCGACGCGCCGGGCAGCGGCCGCGTGGAGATCGGCGGGCGCAAGGTCGGGCGCCTTCATCCTTCCGTGCGCCTGCTGTTCCAGGAGGCGCGTCTCGTGCCGTGGCAGCGCGTCATCGAGAATGTCGGCATTGCCCGCGGCCCGGACTGGCGGGAAAAGGCAAGGCGCACGCTTGCGGATGTCGGGCTGGAGGGCCGCGGGGGCGATTGGCCGAGCGTCCTTTCCGGCGGGCAGCGGCAGCGCGTGGCGCTCGCGCGTGCGCTGGTCAGCGAGCCGCAGATCCTGCTGCTCGACGAGCCCTTCGGCGCGCTGGACGCGCTGACGCGCATCGAGATGCATCGCCTGTTGGAAGGGATCTGGGCGGGCCGCGGCTTTACCACGGTTCTGATCACCCACGACGTCGCGGAAGCCGTCGCGCTGGCCGACCGGGTCGTCGTGCTGCGCGAGGGCGCCGTCGCCCTCGACATCGGCATCGATCTCGACCGTCCCCGGCGCGAGCTCGCCGATCCGCGCGCCGTCGACCTGCAGCGGCAGATCCTGGACGCGGTGTAGGCCCCGGGGTTCATGCGCCGGCGCGGTCGCGCGCCGGTTGAAATTCCGCCTGCCGGGGTCGTTCCAGAGCCCGGTTGGCGGCGATCAATCTCATCGAGGAGCATTCCATGACCATCCATGCCAAACCGGTCCATCTGCCGACGATCGACTTCTCCCGCTTCTATGGCGCCCCGGAGGAACGCGCCGCCTTCATCGGGGACCTGACCCGCGTCCTGCACGATCACGGTTTCTTCTATCTTACCGGCCATGGCGTGCCGCAAAGCCTGATCGACGACGTCCTTGCCGCCTCCAGGCGCTTCTTCGCCCTGCCGGAGGCGGACAAGCTGTCGATCGAGATGGTCAAGTCGCCGCACTTCCGCGGCTATAACCGGGCCGGCTACGAGCGCACGCGCGGCGAGCAGGACTGGCGCGAGCAGCTCGACATCAACACGGAAGGCGCACCCGTCGAGGCCGGGCCGGAGACGCCTTGGAACCGCCTCTACGGGCCGAACCAGTGGCCGCAGGCCTTGCCGGAACTCAAGCCGTTGCTGCTGCGCTATCAGGCCGAGGTCACGCGCATCGGCATCGATGTGCTCAAGGCCATCGCCCTTTCGCTCGGCCAGCCGGAGAACGCCTTCGCCGAAATCTACGAGCCGTCGCCCTC
The DNA here is from genome assembly GCF_016839145.1 of Shinella sp. PSBB067. Lineage (NCBI taxonomy): Bacteria > Pseudomonadati > Pseudomonadota > Alphaproteobacteria > Hyphomicrobiales > Rhizobiaceae > Shinella > Shinella sp. PSBB067. The sequence goes on from NZ_CP069303.1 coordinate 185,093, forward strand.
GCAACTGCTCAAGATCATCCGCTATCCCGGCCGTGAGGCTGCCGGCAGCGATCAGGGCGTGGGCGCGCACAAGGACGGCGGCTTCGTCACGGTGCTCCTGCAGGATACGACGCCGGGCCTGCGCATCCGCACCGAGGATGGCGTCTGGATCGAGGCGCCGCCGGTGCCGGGCACCTTCATCATCAACAGCGGCGAGCTCCTCGAACTCGCCACCAACGGCTTCGTGCGCGCCGACGTGCACGATGTCGTCACCCCGCCGGCCGGCACGGAACGCTTCTCCGTCGCCTTCTTCCTCGGCGCGCGCTACGACGCGACCATCCCGGTCATCCCGCTGCCGGAGGAGCTGAAGCGCGGCGAGCGCGGCGTGACGGTCGACCCGCTCAACCCGATCTTCCGCGAGGTCGGCATCAACCACCTGAAGAGCCGCCTGCGCTCCCATCCGGATGTCGCGGCCAGGCATCACCCCGATCTGCTGCACCTCCTGGAAAAGCCGGCCAAGGCCTGATCCCGGCGCCCGCCCTCGGGGCGGGCGCCATTCCCGCGCAGGAGACCGAGCCATGCCCGGACACGAAAGCAACGTCGTTTCCCTTCCCGTCGAGGACGCCGCCCGTGGCGCGGTCACCGCCCTGTGGGATACCTTGCGCAAGGAGGCGGCCGCGGCGGCGCAGCGCGACCCGGCGCTGGCACGCGCCATGAATTCGGCGGTGCTGATGCATGCCAGCCTCGGCCATGCGCTCTCCCATCGCCTCGCTATCAAGCTCGCCGACCACGATGTCGACCGTGACGAGCTGCTGGCGCTGATCTACGGCGCCTACACGGACAAGCCGGGCCTGCTCGGGGCGGCGGCGGCCGACCTCCAGGCGGTGAAGGACCGCGATCCCAGCAATGGCGAGGTGCTGACGCCGTTCCTCTACTTCAAGGGCTTTTCCGCATTGCAGGCCTATCGTGTCGGCCATTGGCTCTGGACGACGGGTCGCCGGCATCTTGCCCGCCACATCCAGAGCCGGATTTCGGAAACCTTCGCGATCGACATTCACCCCGCCGCCGTGATGGGGCGCGGCATCATGCTGGACCACGGCAGCGGCCTCGTCATCGGCGAGACGGCGGTCGTGGAGGATGACGTCTCCATTCTCCAGAACGTGACGCTCGGCGGGACCGGCAAGGAAACCGGCGACCGCCATCCGAAGGTACGGCGCGGCGTGCTGATCGGCGCGGGGGCCAACATCCTGGGAAACATCGAGGTGGGAATCGGTGCCAAGATCGGCGCCGGCAGCGTCGTCGTCGGTCCCGTCGCGCCCTATACGTCCGTCGTCGGCGTTCCGGCAAGGCCGGTGGGCAAGCCGCACACGGCCCTGCCGGGCGTGACCATGGACCAGACCCTGAGCGAGCCGGAATACATCATCTGAACGGTCGAAGCCGGAGCCAGTCGGGCCAACGCCGGCAAGGTCAGCGAATGACCCTGCGCGAGGGCCGGGCTTTGCGACCGGCCCTCGCGGCTTTGCGTCCGGAATTGCGTAAAAACAAAAGGATGGAGCATTTTCGCGATTCGGAGAAAAGCGGAAATGCGCTAGGAGGCGGAAGTCAGCCTGACATTGCCGCCATGGCCGCCGCCGCCGAAGACCTGGCGGTCGCCGAAGGACGCGCGGAGCTGGTTGCGGGGTCCGGGCAGGCCGAGCTCGGGGAAGAGCAGTTCGGAGACGCGATAGGCCTCCTCGACATGCGGATAACCGGATGCGATGACCGTATCGATGCCGAGCGCCTGATATTCGCGAAGGCGCGCGGCCACGGTCTTCGGCGAACCGACAAGCGCGGTGCCGGCGCCCGAGCGAACGAGGCCGATGCCGGCCCAGAGATTCGGCGAGACTTCCAGTTTGTCGCGTCGGCCGTTGTGCAGGGCCACCATGCGGGCCTGGCCGACGGAATCGGAGTTTTTCGTCAGCACGTCCTGCGCCGAGGCGATGGCCTCGTCCGAGAGCCTCGAAATGAGGCGGTCGGCCGCTTCCCAGGCTTCGTCGTCCGTTTCGCGCACGATGAAATGCAGGCGGATGCCGAAGGTGGCTTCCCGCCCCCTGGCGGCGGCGGCCCGGCGGGCATGGGCGATCTTTTCCGCCACCTGCGCCGGCGGTTCGCCCCAGGTTAGGTACTTGTCGACGATGCCGCCGGCAAAATCGATGGCGGCATCCGAGGAGCCGCCGAAATAGATTGGCGGTCGCGGCTGCTGGACGGGCGGCAGGCCGAGCCTCGCATCGACCGCCTTGATGTATTTGCCGTCGAGCGTCGAATGGCCCGTCTCGATCAGCTCGTTGAAGACCTTGAAGAATTCGGCCGCATGATCGTAGCGCTCGTCATGCGGCAGGAAGATGCCGTCGCCGGCCAGCTCCTGCGCGCTGCCGCCGACGACGATGTTGAGCAGCAGGCGGCCGTTCGATACCCGGTCGAGCGTGGAGGCGAGGCGGGCGTAGTAGGCCGGCGTGGCGGTGCCGGGGCGGATCGCCACGAGGAACTTGAGCCGCTCCGTGCGGGCGGCGAGATCAGCGGCCAGCACGAAGGACTCCTCGCAGGCCGCGCCGACGGGAATGAGCACGCCCGAATAGCCGAGCCGGTCGGCCGCAACGGCGATCTCGCGGAAATAACCCGGATCCGGCGGGCGGCTCAGTTCGTCCGAACCGAGATAGGCACCGTCGCCGGAACTGGGGATGAACCAGAGGAAATCAAGAGGCTTGTCGGTTTCGCTCATGCGCTGTCTTCCGATTGGGAATGAAATCCCGCTCAGAATAATAAAATCTATAGTTTGAGTAAGGAATTATATTCTCTTGTACGGCCGCCGACGGGTTATTCCTTGCGTGATGTGGCGGAGGTGCCGCCGGCCGGTGCCGGTCCTGCCCCGCCGCCTGCCAGCCGCCGTTCGAGCCATCGGCTGTAGCGGGAGGCGCCGAAGCAGATGGCGAAATAGATGACGGCCACGACGATATAGGCCTCGTTGTAGAAGCCGAGCCATTGCGGATCGGCGGCGGCGGCACGGGCGGCGTTCAGGAGGTCGAAGATGCCGATGACGGCGAGCAGCGAGGTCGCCAGCAAAAAGCCGATGGCAAGGTTCACCAGGCCGGGAATGACGATGCGCAGGGCCTGCGGCAGGATGACGAGGCGCTGGGTGCGCCAGTATCCGAGGCCGAGTGCCGTCGCCGCTTCCGCCTGCCCGTGGGGAATGGCCTGAAGCCCCGCACGGATGACCTCGGCGATATAGGCGGCCCAGAACAGCGTCACCATGACGATGGCGCGGAGCATCTTGTCGATGGAAAGCCCGTCCGGCAGCGCCATCGGCAGGATCAGCATGGCGACATAGAGGATGGCGACCATCGGCGTGCCGCGCATGAGCTCGATATAGAGGACGGAAAAGGTGCGCAGCCCCCCGAGCGTCGAGCGCCGGGCGAGCGCGAGGAGAATGGCGATGGGCGTCGCCGCGGCAAGGCACAAGGCCCAGACGAAGAGCGTCACCGGCAGGCCGCCCCACTGGTTGGAGGGGATGGGCGTTGCGGTGAAGGCACCCTGCAGGAGCAGCCAGCAAGCCAGGATCGTCAGCGGCCAGGCGAGGATCAGCGGCCGGCCCCACAGGCGGGGCACCGCGCTCGCCGCAAGGATCGCGCCCAGTAGCAGCATGACCAGCACTGGCCGCCATTGCAGGTCCGGCGGATAGAAGGCGAAGAGGATGAAGCGGAGCTTGGCCGCGACGAACGCCCAGCAGGCGCCTTCGCGGGTGCAGGCACCGGCATTGCCGGAGAAGGTGGCGTCGAGCACCGCCCAGCGCAGGAGCGGCGGCACGACCTGTGAGAGCACGAGGAGCGTCGCGAGCGTTATGAGCGTGTTGGCGCGCGTTCCGAAAAGGCCGGCGCGCAGGGCCGGCAGCAGGCGGGGGGGACCGGCGGTCATCGCCTGCTTCCCCTGAGCGCGACGCGGTTGTTGTAGACGTTCATCAGGACCGAGAGCGCGAGGTTGATGGTGAGGAAGGCGCCTATCAGGATGATCAGGGCTTCGAGGGACTGGCCGGTCGTGTTGGCCGTCGTGTTGACGATGCTGACGAGGTCGGGAAAGCCGATGGCGACGGCGAGGCTCGAATCCTTGGTGAGGTCGAGATAGCTCGATGTCGTCAGCGGCGTGATGACGCGCAGCGCCTGCGGCAGCACGACGAGGCGGATGATCTGGCCGTCATGCAGCCCGAGCGCGCGCGCCGCCTCCCACTGGCCGGTGCCGACCGACTGGATGCCCGCCCGGACGATTTCCGCGATCAGGGCGGCGAACTTCACGACGAGGCCGGTCAGGAGCGCGGCGAATTCCGGGGAGAGGTTGAGCCCGCCGCGAATGTTGAAACCGGAAAGCGCCGGCAGTTCGGCCGCCGGCCGGGCGCCGGAAAGGACGAGGAATGCAAGCGGGGCGGCGAGGGCGAGCATCACCGCAAATGTGCCGGAACGGCGCGTCAGGCGGCCGGCGGCGCGCAGGACGAGGATGAACGCGAGGCTGGCAAGGCCGGTCAGGACGAGGGCGGCGGCGAGGCCGAACGGCCCGCCCTCCAGAGAGAGCGAGGGGATGTAGACGCCCCGGTTCGTGAGGAAGACGGAGCCGAAGAGCGCGGAGGCCTGGCGCGGCGCCGGCAGCGCCTTGGCGAGCGCCATCCAGAAGAAGAGCTGCAGCAGGAGCGGCGTGTTGCGGGTGATCTCGATGAACCAGCGCACGAGGCGGGAGAGCAGCAGGTTGCGCGAAAGGCCGGCGATGCCGACGGCGACGCCGAGGATCGTGGCGAGGACGCAGCCGAGCAGCGAGACCTTCAGCGTGTTGAGAAGGCCCGCAAGGATCGCGCGCCGGTAGGTGTCTCCGGCGCGAAAGGCGATCGGGCTTTCGCCGATCTCGAAATTGGCCGAGCTCGACAGGAAGCCGAAGCCCGGCAGGATGCCGATGCGCGCCATGGTCTCCAGCACGTTGGCGATGAACAGCGCACCAAGCGCGCCGACCGCAAGGAGAAAGGCGAGCTGGCCGAGGGGCCAGCCGCCCCACCAGGCGCGGATTTTTTCCACCATGCCGGGCCGTAAGGGGCCCGGCAGCACGGTGCGCAACACGCGGCGGCCCGGAATGGACGCATTTCCGCTTTTTCCCGATTTGCGAAAATGCTCCATCCCATCGCCCTCACACAGTTCCGCATGCAAGCCGCGGCTCACCTTTGCCGGGTTTGCTCAGCGGAAGGGCGGCGAGTAGAGCAGGCCGCCGTCGGTCCACAGGCTGTTGTAGCCGCGCTCCCAGCCGAGCGGCTTCAGGTGGCGCTCGAAGACCTCGCCGTAGTTCCCGACGGTCTTGATGATGGTGTAGGCCCATTTCGGATCGAGCCCGATATCGTTGGCGAAGGACGGATCGACGCCGAGGAAGCGCTGGATCGCCGGGTCTTCCGATTTCAGGAACTCGTCGACATTGGCGGAGGTGATGCCCCATTCCTCGGCCTGGATCGTGGCGTTGACCGTCCAGTTGACGAGTTCCAGCCAGCGGTCGTCGCCGCCGGCGATCGCCGGTGCGAGCGGCTCCTTGGACAGGCGCTCGGGCAGGAGCACGTAGTCGTCCGGCTTCTTGAGCTGGGTGCGCTTGCCGACGAGGTCGGAGGAATCCTGCGTGATCGCGTCGACGCGGCCGGATTCCAGCGCATCGATGAACTGCCCCGTATCCTCGATGGTGACGGGTGTGAAGGTCTTGCCGGTCTTGCGGAAGAAGTCGGCGACGTTCAGCTCGCCCGTCGTGCCGCTCTGCGCGCCGATGGTCGCGCCGTCGAGATCGGCGGCCTTCGTCACGCCGAGGTCCTTGCGCACGAGAATGCCCTGGCCGTCGTAGAAGACCGTCGGGCCGAAATGGAAGCCGAGCTTGAAGGCGCGAGTGGTGGTGACGGTCACGCCGGAAAGCAGGATGTCGAACTCGCCGCTCTGAAGCGCCGGCAGGCGCTGCTGCGGCGAGGAGGAGGTGAACTCCACCTTGTCGGGCGTGCCGAAGACGGCGATGGACAGGGCGCGGCCGAAATCGATGAAGAAGCCCTGCCACTTGCCGTTGCTGTCGGGCGCGAAGAAGCCGGGCGTGGTGCCGACGCCGACCTTGATGGCGCCGCGCTGGTTGATCTTGTCGAGCGTCGGGCCGGCATGGGCAAGGCCGGACAGCATGGTCGTGGCCAGGAAGGCGGCGGCCGCGGCAGACCGGATCGCTAGCCGGAGGGTCTTGTGCACTATCATATTGAAATGTCCCCATTTTCAAAAGAACCAGGCTTCTGTCGCAAGGAGGTTTCGCAAGCCGGCAGAAGTTATTTTTATATTATCTATAAAATTAGTGTAATTAAGGGACGGGCATGCTAAAATTCGACCTTGATGCGGAAATTGCTTCCCGCACGATGCAAAACGGAAGGGGTTTCGACAGGGGCAGGTGATGCGGAGGCCTCCGCGTCGATCCTGGTGAGGTTGGCAATCTCATGCATTGGCATGACGCTGGCCGCACCCGCCGCCGTGGGACCACGAGGCGCTGGTGAGTTTCCGGCGCTGCGATGGCAGGCATTTTGCAAGGCCGGCGCCGACGCGCGGGGGCCGGCGGCACGCAAATCCACCGGCTCCTCCATCCGCGAAAGAATATTCTCCTCCGCGTCCGCATAATAATCTATAAAATCTATATACTATTATCAAAGGCGCTAGGCTGGCCTCATCGTTTCGCAAAAGGGGGATAGAAGATGAGCCAGCAACCCGAAACCAACCCTTCCAGGGGCTTCTCGCGCCGCAGCCTGATCAAGGCGGCGGGCGTCACGGCCGTCGCCGCCACGGCCGGCGTGATCGGCGCGCGCTCGACGCGTTATGCCATCGCCGGCAACCTCATTCCGATCAAGCTGGAATGGACCGAGGTCGCCGCCTGCCATTCGCCTGTGGGCTTTGGCCTCTCCAAGGGCATCTATGCCAAGCACGGGCTCGACGTGGAGCTCTTCTACCAGGGTGCGAGCGGCCAGACGCTCATCCAGGCGCTCGCCACCCGCAAGGCCGAGGCCGGCCCGGGCCTGCTCTACGACTGGCTGAAGCCGATCGAGCAGGGGTTCGACGTGCGGCTGTTCGCCGGCTCGCACGGCGGCTGCCAGAGCATCCTCGTCAAGCCGGACTCCGACATCAAGACCCTGACCGACCTCAAGGGCAGGACGATCGGCACCTTCGACGTCATGTCGCCCTCGCGCGTCGCCTTCTCGGTCGCGCTCGCCAAGGCCGGCCTCGACCCGGAGACCGACGTCACCTGGAAGGTCTTCCCCTTCGATCTCGTGGCCGAGGGCGTGCTGAAGGGCGAGGCGGACGCCGTCGCGCACATGGATCCCTGGGCCTATTCCTACGAGAAGCAGCACGGCTTCCGCCGCGTCGCCGATACGCAGACCGGCACGTTCAAGGACCGCGTCTGCTGCGTGCTCGGCGTCAACGGCGATTACTACGAGGCCAACAAGGACGCCATCAGGCGGGTCGCCGCCGCCAATCTGGAAATCCACCAGTACACCGCGAAGCACCCGGACGAAGTCGCCAAGTGGTATTTCGACACGCTGAAGCCCGGCCTCTCGCTGGAGGACCTGACGGAAGTGCTCGCCGCCTTCACCTATCACGACCACTGGTTCGGCAAGGACCTCCTGAAGGAGGTACGGATCGGCTACGAGGACCTCAGGCTGACCGGCGTCATCGACGCGGGGACCGATCCCGAGGAGATCGCAAACCGCATCACCATCGACATCTTCGCGTGATGCCATGAGCGCGGCGGTCGAGCAGACATTCGACGGGGCAGGGCGGCAAACCGCCGCCTTCTCCTTCCCGGGCATCTGGCGCAACGGGCTTTTCGCGGCCGGCACATGGTCACTCGCCGCGGCGCTGACCTATGGGCTGCCCGATGTCATCAACTGGGGCGCGACGGACCTCTTCGCCGCCGTCGCGCTGGCCGGCGCGGGGATTTTCCTCGCGCTGTCGATCACGGTCGGCAGGCTGGGAAGCCTCGGCCGCACGCTCGTCCATTACGGGCCGTGGTTCATCGTGCTCGGCCTCTGGCTCGCGGTATGGGAGGTACTGACGGCCAAGCTCGGCTGGCTGCCGAAGCCGTTCTTCTCGCCGCCGCAGGGCCTGCTGCACGTCTATGTGACGGATTGGGACCGCCTGCTTGTCTGCATCGCCTATACCGGGCGGCTCTGGGGCCTCGGCTTCTTCTCCGGCATCCTCGTCGGCTTTGCCGGCGGCGTCGCTCTCGGCTGGTCGAAGCGGTTCGCCTATTGGGGCATGCCGCTTCTCAAGCTGATCGGCCCGGTGCCGGCCAGCGCCTGGATTCCCTGCACCTTCTTCATCTTCCCGTCGACCTTCCACGCCTCCATCTTCCTCGTGGCGCTCGCCTCCGGCATTCCGGTCGCGATCCTCACGGCGGCGGGCGTCGGCCAGGTCAACCGCTCCTTCTACGACGTCGCCCGCACGCTGGGTGCGGACAACCGCTTCCTCATCTTCAAGGTCGCGATCCCGGCCTCGCTGCCGAACGTCTTCGTCGGCCTTTTCATGGGGCTCTACTATTCCTTCGCCGTGCTTGTCGTCGCCGAGATGCTCGGCGCCAAGTTCGGCCTCGGCTGGTATCTCCAGTTCAACACGGCCTACTCGGCCTATGCCAACGTCTATGCCGCCCTCATCGTCATGGCGCTGATCTGCGCCGGGCTCGTGCGCCTGCTCTTCGTGGTGCGCGATCGCCTGCTCGGCTGGCAGAAGGGGATCCTCTGATGGCCCTTGCGCTCGCAGAAACCAACGCCGCCGGCAGCATCGCGCTCGATGTGGAAGGCGTCTCCCATCGCTACGAAAGCGACGGCAGGGACCTGCAGGTTCTCGACGACGTGAGCCTGACGATCGCGCCGGGCGAATTCGTCGCCCTGCTCGGCCCGTCCGGCTGCGGCAAGTCCACCCTGCTGCGCCTTGCCGCCGGCCTTGAAACGGCGACAAGGGGGCGGGTGCTGGAAGACGGAAAGCCCATCACCGGGCCGAACCCGGACCGTATCCTCGTCTTCCAGGATGCGACGCTGTTTCCCTGGCGCACGGTGCGCGCCAATATCGCGACAGGGCTTGAAGCGCGCGGCGTCCTGACCGCGCTTGAGCACCGGATCGACGAGGTGCTGAAGCTGGTGAAGCTCGAAGGCTTCTCGGATTTCTATCCGCACCAGCTTTCGGGCGGCATGGCGCAGCGTGCCGCGCTTGCCCGCGCCCTCGTCAACGATCCGAAGCTGCTGCTGCTGGACGAACCCTTCGGCAAGCTCGATTCGCTGACGCGGCTACGCATGCAGAACGAACTGCTCGACCTCTGGAAAAGTACCGGCTTCACCGCCCTGCTCGTCACCCACGATGTGGAGGAGGCGCTGCTGCTGGCCGACCGGGTGATCGTGCTTTCGGACCGGCCGGCCTCGATCATCGCGCAGGTGCGCGTCGACCGGCCCCATCCGCGCCGGCGGGACGATGCCGGTCTCGTCGCGCTGCGCCGCGCGCTGCTGGAAAAGCTGGGGATCTCCCATGACGTCTAGCGCACGCCTTTCCTCCCAGGCCGTGGCGATTGCCGGCGGTGCCTTCGCGTTGCTGTCGCTCGGCTGGTGGTGGCTGATCTTCAGCAAGGTCGTCGCGGCCGATTACCTGACGGTCGGGCAGGCCGTGACCTGCATCGCCGGGGCGAGCGACCTGTGCACGCTCGCCCAGGCGTTCTGCACCGACGACCATCTCTACGGCATCCGGTGGTACGCGCCGGAAGCCTTCTGGGCCGCAGCCAGCATCCTCGTCGCCGGCGTCCTTCTGTCGGCCCGTCCCGCGCGCGCCTGAGGGCGCTCATCAAAGGAGAAGTGTCATGACGATCCACCAAGCCCCCGAGGTTGCCGAGCAGGACATCGTCGAGGTGCCGGCGGGAACCGCCACCTTCAAGAGCCGCCACCCCGAGACGATCGCGCTGCATGGCGGCAGCTTCCGCTACGATCCGGCGACCGGCGCGGTCGCCGTGCCGATCTACCAGACGTCGTCGTTCCAGTTGCCCGGCACCGATGGCGCCGAAAAGCTCTTCGCGCTGGAAGCCCCCGGCCATCTCTACACCCGAGTCTCGAACCCGACGCAGGATGCCTTCGAGCAGCGCCTTGCCGAACTGGAGGGCGGCGCGGCCGCGCTGGCGCTCTCCTCCGGGCAGGCCGCATCGGCCTTCGCCATCCTCAATGTCGCGCGCGCCGGCGACAACATCGTCAGCGCCGCCGGCCTCTACGGCGGCACCTGGGCGCTCTTCGCCGCGACGCTGAAGAGTTTCGGCATCGAGACCCGCTTCGTCGATGCCGCCGATCCGGACGCCTTCGAAAAGGCAACGGACGCGCGCACGCGCGCCTACTACGCCGAATCCCTGCCCAACCCGAAGCTGGAAGTCTTCCCGATTGCCGACGTCGCCGCCATCGGCCGCCGGCACGGCATTCCGCTGATCGTCGACAACACGGCGGCGCCCCTGATCATCCGGCCGCTCGACCATGGTGCGGCGGTGGTGGTCTACTCGACCACGAAATATATCGGCGGCCACGGTACCTCCATCGGCGGCGCCATCGTCGACGGCGGCAACTTCCCCTGGGCGGACCATGCGGCGCGCCAGCCGAACCTGACGGAGCCGGACGCAAGCTACCAGGGCAAGACGTGGATCGAGAAAGCCGAGGCCATCGGCTTCCATCCCTATATCCTGCGCGCCCGCGCCGTGCTGCTGCGCGACCTCGGCGCGGCGATCAGCCCGCAGAACGCCTTCCAGTTCATCCAGGGCCTGGAAACCCTGCCGCTGCGCCTTCGCCAGCACAACGAGAATGCGGTGAAGGTCGCCGAATATCTCAAGGGCCATGCCAAGGTCGAGCGCGTCATCTTCCCGAAGTTCCAGGACGGCGTGGCGCGGGCCCGGGCGGAGAAGTACTTCACGCCCGGTCATTTCGGCGCGCTGGTCGGCTTCGAGCTGAAGGGCGGGCGCGAAGCCGGCCGCCGCTTCATCGACAGCCTCCAGCTCTTCTACCATCTCGCCAATATCGGCGACGCGCGCTCGCTGGCCATCCATCCCTCGACGACGACCCATTCGCAGCTCACGCTGGAGGACCAGCTCGCAACCGGCGTCACCCCCGGCTACGTGCGTCTGTCCATCGGCCTCGAACACCCGGATGACCTGATCGCCGATCTGGAACGAGCCATTGCGCTGGCCTGAGGCCGGCCACCCGATCGGCGTGCGACCCCGGCGCTCCTCCTCGCGCCGGGGTCTTTCCGTGATCGCCGCTTTCCCATCAATTCCACGCCTGACCGGTCTGCCGGCTCCGCGACGGCAGGTGCTGGCGCAGATCGAGACTGTCTGGAGCGCCGGCCCCGGTGAGGAGCCGCCGCGCCGTTCGGCCATCATTGCGGAAATCGCCGCAAGCCGCAGCGCCGCCGGCATGGTGTGTTCCGCAGCGGGGGGAGGTAGCGGAGTAAGGGGAGAAGCCCCGATTCTTGGAGCTGCGCGCGGAGCCGAATCTTTTCCCAACGCCGCGCATTTTGGAAAATCCTGCCTGTTCCCGCGCATTAGTCTATATAATTTATAGATTATATGATTATCGATCCAACGGGGACATCATGACCGACGATATTCGTTCCGGCGTCAACCGCCGCAATCTCCTGAAGCTTACCGCCGTCGCCGGCGTGGTGGCGGGCACCGGCCTTCTTTCGGCGCGCACGGCCGCGGCCGGGGAGGAGCTTTCGCTCAAGGGCAAGCGCATCGGCATCAGCACCGCCGGGACCGACCACTTCTTCGATCTCCAGGCCTACAACGCCCAGATCGAGGAGGTTAAGCGCCTCGGCGGCGAACCGATCGCCGTCGATGCCGGTCGCAACGACGGCAAGCTCGTCTCGCAGCTCCAGACGCTGATCGCCCAGAAGCCGGATGCCATCGTCCAGCTTCTCGGTACGCTCAGCGTCATCGATCCCTGGCTGAAGAAGGCGCGCGAGGCCGATATCCCCGTTCTCACCATTGATGTCGGCTCCGTCAATTCGATCAACAACGCCACCTCCGACAACTGGGGCATCGGCAAGGACCTCGCCCTCCAGCTTGTCTCCGACATCGGCGGCGAGGGCAACATCGTCGTCTTCAACGGCTTCTACGGCGTCACGCCCTGCGCCATCCGCTACGACCAGCTCGTCAATGTCGTGAAGTATTTCCCGAAGGTGCAGATTGTGCAGCCGGAGCTGCGCGACGTGATCCCGAACACCGTCCAGGACGCCTTCACCCAGATCACCGCGATCCTCGCCAAGTATCCGGAAAAGGGGTCGATCAAGGCGATCTGGTCGGCCTGGGACATCCCGCAGCTCGGCGCCACGCAGGCGCTTGCCGCCGCCGGCCGCACGGAGATCAGGACCTACGGCGTCGACGGCAGCCCGGAAGTGCTCCAGCTCGTCGCCGACCCGAACTCGCCGGCTGCCGCCGACGTCGCCCAGCAGCCGGCCGAGCTCGGCCGCGTCGCGATCCAGAACGTCGCCCGCCACCTCGCCGGGCAGACGCTGCCGCGCGAGACCTACGTGCCGGCGCTTCTCGCCAACAAGCAGAATGTCGGCGAAATCTCCAAGAAACTCGGCATCGGCTGATTTTGAAGCGCCCCCTCATCCGGCCCTTCGGGCCACCTTCTCCCCGCCGGGGAGAAGGAGAGGGAGGGAATGCGGCCCCTCGTTTCCCCTTCTCCCTCGGGGAGAAGGGGCCGGCAGGCGGATGAGGGGGCTTTTACAATGAGGACAACGGCCATGGCGGATACGGCAGAGGGCGGCGCGGCAGTCGTCCGGCTCGAAAACATCGTCAAGCGCTTCGGCGGCGCGCAGGCGCTTTCGGGGGCGTCGCTCACCGTCAGGCGCGGCTCGGTGCATGGCCTCGTCGGCCAGAACGGCGCGGGCAAGTCGACGCTGATCAAGCTCATCGCCGGCCTTCACCGGGTGGACGAAGGCACGGTCGAGATCGACGGCAAGGCCCATGACCGGCTGACGCCGCATCTCGTGGAAGAGCTCGGCATCCATTTCATCCACCAGGATCGGCTGCTCGTGCCGACCTTCACGGTGGGCGAGGCGCTGTTCCTCGGGCGCGAGCCGCGCATTCCCGGCACCCCCTTCCTCGATCGCGCGGCGATGCGGCGCAGGTCCGCCGAGATTCTTCAGCGCTACTTCGGTCTCTCGCTGCCCCATTCGGCGCTGATCGCCGACCTTTCGGCGGCGGAAAAGCAGATCGTGCAGATCACCCGCGCGCTCATCGCCAATCCCAAGGTGCTGGTCTTCGACGAGCCGACCGCCGCGCTCGTCCGGCGCGAGGCGGACCTTCTCTTCCAGCTCATCCGCCGCCTCGCCGCCGAGGGCGTCACCGTCCTCTACATCTCGCATTATCTCGGCGAGATCGTCGATCTCTGCGACACGGTCACGGTGCTGCGCAACGGCCGCGATGTCGCGACCCTGCCCGTCGCCGAGACGTCGGCGGCCGAGATCGGCGCGCTGATGGTCAACCGCGATATCGGCGAGCTTTACCCGAAGCCCGCCGTCACGCCCGGCGAGGTGATCCTGCAGGTGGAGAACCTGGCGCTCGCAGACCGCTTCGACGCCGTCTCCTTCTCGCTGCGCAAGGGCGAGGTCCTCGGCCTCACCGGCCTCGTCGGTTCGGGCGCGAAGGAGGTGGTGCGCACGCTCTTCGGCCTCGACCGGCCGACCGGCGGCACCGTTTCCGTCAAGGGCGAGACGGTGTTCTCCGCCGATCCCGCCGCCGCGACGGAGCGCCACCTGGCGCTCGTGCCGGAGGACCGCCGCCGCGACGGCGTCGCGCTCGACCTTTCCGTCACCGAGAACACCACGCTCGCCAGCCTCGACCGCTTTTCCCGCGGCCTTATCGACCGCGGCGCGGAACGGCGGCAGACGGAAGACCTCGTCAAGCGGCTGCAGGTCAAGACCGACGGCGTCGATGCGCTTGTGAAGACGCTCTCGGGCGGCAACCAGCAGAAGGTGGCGATCGCCAAGTGGCTGAGCCGCCAGTCGGAAATCTACCTGCTCGACGAGCCCACGGTCGGCGTCGATATCGCCGCCAAGGTGGAGATCTACCGGCTGATCGGGGAACTTGCCGAGCGCGGCGCGGGCGTCCTCGTGCTCTCCTCCGATATCGAGGAACTGCTCGGCGTCACCGATCGCCTGCTCGTCTTCTTCCGCGGCCGCGTCACGCGGCAGTTCATCTCCTCCGAAACGAGCCCGGATCAGGTCCTTGCGGACGTGACGGGCGCCTACGAGACGCTTCGCCATGCTGGTTGACGCCCCCTATATCCCGGCTTCCGCGCTCGAAGTCGAGGCGCAGAAGGCATTCGAGACGCCCCGTACCGGCCCGGCCTTCGGCCGACGCCTCGCCACGCTGGCGCTCCGGGGCGGCGCGCTCGCCGTCTTCGTCGGCGTCCTCGTCGTCTTCTCCGCCGCCGCGCCGTTCTTCCTCACGGTCGGCAATATCGGCAACGTGCTCGGCCAGTCGGCCATTGCGGGCGTGCTCGCCATCGGGCTCACCATCGTCATCATCGCTGGTGGCTCGAATGTCGTGACCGGCGGCATCGACCTGTCGCTCGCCGCCAATATGGGCCTCAGCGCCGCCGTCTATGCCACACTGGTGCAGGCGGGGCATGGCGACGGCGTCGCGATTGCCGGCGCGCTCGCCACCGGGCTCGCCATCGGCGCGGTCAATGCCGCCGCCGTCACGCTCGCGGGCATCGTGCCGCTGCTGGCGACGCTTGCCGTCATGAACGTCGTCGCCGGGCTCGAACTGGTGCTGACGCAGAACACCGTCGTCCCGGCTTCGAGCGAATTCCTCTCGGCGCTTTCGGCCGGCGGTCCGTTCGGCATTCCCGTGCTCGCCTATCTCCTCCTCGGCTTCACGCTCGTCGTCGCCGCCATCGTGCAGTACACGCCGCTGGGCCTGCGCCTCTACGCGGTCGGCGCATTCCCGGATGCCGCGCGGGCGGCGGGCCTGCCCGTCAAGTCCTTCGTCGCGGGCTCGTTCCTGGCGAGCGGCCTGTGCGGCGGGCTCGCCGGCATCCTGTCGGTCTCCTACCTCTCGGGCAGCACCACCGGGGCCGGCGACATGCTGCTGCCGGTCGTCGTCACCGCCCTGCTCGGCACGGTCTTTTCCGGCCGGCTTGTGCCGACCGTCACGGGCACGCTGCTGTCGGCGCTCTTCGTCGGCTTCCTCATCAACGGCTTCCAACTCCTCAACATTTCCAGCACGCTGGTCAGCGGCGTGCAGGGACTGCTGATCCTGCTCGTCGTTTCCGCCACCACGCTGCTCGGCCGCAAGGAGAATGCCTGACATGGCGACCGTCGCTCTCTCCTCCCTCGGCCGCGGCGCCGCCCGCTATGCGCTGGTCGCGGCGCTCGCCGCCGTCTTCGCCCTCTTCGCGACGCTTGCGCCCGGTTTCCTCACCGGCGCGAACCTCCTCAGCGTGCTGGTGAACAATTTCGCCCTGCTCGCCATCGTCGCCATCGCCATGACCTTCGCCGTCTCGGCGGGCGGCATCGACCTTTCGGTCGGCACGGCGGTGGATTTTTCGAGCTTCGCCTTCGTCTCGCTGGTGCTTGCCGGGCAGCCGGTCGCGCTTGCCGCCCTCGGCGGGCTTGCCGGCGGGGCGCTGGTCGGCCTCTTCAACGCCGTGCTCATCGCCGGCATCGGCATCTCGCCGTTCCTCGCCACGCTCGGCACGCTCTTCGTCGGCCGCAGCGTGCAGCAACTGCTGACGAACGGCGGCAACCCGGTCTACCTGCCGCCGGCCGGCGTGCCGGAAGCCTTCCGCTTCCTCGGCCACGGCACGCTCGCCGGCCTACCCGTGCCGCTCGTCGTCACCGCGCTCGTCATCGGCGGGGCCTGGGTCGTGCTCTCGCGCACGCGTTTCGGCCGGGTGGCGCTCGCCACCGGCATCCAGGCGAGCGTCGTGCGCTATTCGGGCCTGCGCCTGCCGCGCATCACCGCGGCCACCTACATTCTGGTCTCGACCATCGCCGCCGTGGTCGGCCTCATCCTCACCTCGACGGTCACGGTCTACATCCCGTCCTCCGGCAATGCCTTCCTCCTCAACGCCATCGGCGCCACCTTCATCGGCACGACCTTCGATCCGCACGGCCGGCCGAACGTGCCGGGCACCGTTCTCGGCGTGCTGCTGCTCGGCGTCGTCGCCAACGGGCTCCTGCTGTCGGGCCTCAATTTCTACTGGCAGCAGGTCGGCACCGGCCTCCTCATCTTCTCCGTCCTCGCCATCGGCTTCGCCAACCGCAAGGCCGCCGGCCGGGCCTGAACCCGGATTCATCGAAAGGATTCTTCATGAGCAGCGTCACCCGGCTCTCCGAACCCCCGCAAAACGCCCGCCGCATCGCCAGCGAGGAGGAGGCGCTCGCCGTTGCCCGCACGCTTGCCACCGAGTTCGCCGGCGGCGCGAGCCGGCGGGACTACGAGCGGGCGCTGCCGCATGAGGAGCTCGACAGGCTCTCCGCCTCCGGCCTCCTCGCCATCACCGTTCCGGCCGAATATGGCGGCATCGACGTCTCCAACGCCGTGCTCGCCGAGGTGACGGCGATCCTCTCGGAGGCCGACAGCTCGATCGGCCAGATCCCGCAGAACCATTTCTACATTCTCGAAGCGCTCCGCCACGACGGCAGCGAGGCGCAGAAGCGCTTCTATTTCGGGCGGGCGCTTGCCGGCGAGCGTTTCGGCAACGCCCTTTCCGAGGTCGGCACGAAGACGGTGGGCGACTACAACACCCGCATCACGCGCGATGGCGCGGGTTTCCGCATCAACGGGCGGAAATTCTATTCGACAGGCGTTCTCTTCGCCCATTGGGTGGCGATCTTCGCGCTCGACGAGGAGGATCGCCTCACCATGTCGTTTGCCCCGCGCGAGACCGAGGGCATCGAGATCGTCGACGACTGGGACGGCTTCGGCCAGCGCACGACCGGGAGCGGCACGACGATCCTGCACGACGTCTACGTGCCGGCCGATGCCGTCGTGCCGCACCAGAAAGGGTTCGAGCGCCCGGGCACGATCGGCTCGGTCGGCCAGATCATCCATGCCGGTATCGACCTCGGCATCGCGCGCGCCGCCCTGAAGGAGACGATCGGCTACGTCCGCGACCGGGCGCGGCCCTGGACCGACAGCGGCGTCGAGCGCGCCGCGGACGATCCGCTGACCATCGCCCGGATCGGCGAACTCGCCATCCGCGTCGAGGCCGCCGTGGCGACGCTGGAGCGGGCGGGGCGCAAGATCGACCAGGCGCAGGTGAACCTCAATGCGGACAATGCCGTCGCCGCGACGCTGGCGGTGGCCGCCGCCAAGGTGCTGACGACGGAGCTCGCCATCGACGCCACCAACGTGCTCTTCGAACTGGCCGGCTCGTCCGCCACCAGGCGCGGCCTCAACCTCGAGCGCCACTGGCGCAACGCCCGCACCCATACGCTGCACGATCCTGTGCGCTGGAAGTACCATGTCGTGGGCAACTATCACCTCAATGGCGTCACGCCGCCGAAAAGCGGCGCGCTCTGACATCCGCCCCTCGTGGTGAGGGTGGTCGCCTGGCCGCAACTCTCCGGGGTTGCGGCCTTTTTTGCGGGAGCATGCCTCGGTCGGGAATACAGGTTGCCAACGACGGAAGGCGGCCTTCGGCCGCCTCCGGTTCTCCTGCCCGGGGCCTGCCTCAGCTATAGAGGCTCGGCTCCGGCACGCGGCCGTTGAGCGCGAAATCGCCGACTTCGCGGGCCTTGTAGAAGACCGGGTCGTGCAGCGTGTGGGTGCGCACGTTGCGCCAGTAGCGGTCGAAGCGGTGGTGCGAGGCGGTCGAGCGGGCACCGGTCAGCTCGAATATCCTGGACGTGACTTCGAGCGCGACATGGGTGGCGTTGACCTTTGCCGCATAGGCCTCGATCGCCGCCTCGCCGCGTTCGCGCGCGGTGACGCCCCGGCCGCGTGCGAGCGCCGACTGGACGGCCGATGCCGCTGCGTCGGCAAGGGCGGCGGAGGCCTTCAGCGCCGCGCGGAACTCGCCGATGCGCTCCAGGATATACGGATCCTCGCTCGCCTTTTCGAGCCCGGACGTGACCCAGGGGCGCGTCGTGGTCCGCACATAGTCTTCGGCCACCGCCAGCGCGCCCTCGGCCGTGCCGATATAGAAGTTGACGAAGACGAGCTGGATCAGCGGCGTGTTGAACGTCGCCTGCACCGGCGGAGCGGCATCCTTCCCCGCGAGCGGCAGCAGGAAGTCGCTTTCATAGACCGGGAAATCCCTGAACTCCACGCTGCCGCTGTCGGAGAGCCGCTGGCCGATATTGTCCCAGTCGTCATTGGCGATGTAGCCGGCCCGGTCCGTCGGCAGCACGAGATTGGCGACCTCCTCGCCGAAGGCCGCATTGGCGTTGATGCGGTCGGAGACATGCGCGCCGGTCGAGAAGGTCTTCTTGCCGTTGAGGAGATAGTGGTCGCCGCTGCGGGCCAGCGTCAGGCCGGGATCGCGCGGGTTGACGGCAGCGCCCCAGTAGAGCGACTTGGCGACCGTCTCGACGCCGAGGTCCCAGGCCTTGTCCGGGTCGTCGGCGGCCCAGTAGACGTATTGGCTGTTGACGAAATGATAGCCGAGCAACTGGCCGATCGAGCTTTCGCCGCGCGCGAGGATGCGCACCAGCCGCAGCCCGTCAACCCAGTCGAGCCCGCCGCCGCCGATCTCGGCGGGGTGCAGCGCGGTGAGCAGGCCTTCCTGCCTCAATCGGTCGATTTCCGCCAGCGGCGGCCTGCCCTCGGCATCGAGCTGCGCGCCGCGGCGTGCTAGGTCGGCGGCAATCTCCCCGGCCCTTGCAAAGAGGCGGGTCCTGATCTCCCGAGGGTCTGCTTCCTTGACGAGATGCAATGCGGTCATGGTCTGTCTCCTGCTGTCCGGCCGATACCGGGCGGAGCGCGCGGTCGGGGCGGGGTGAACGGCGGCGACGGTCCCCGCCGCTTGCGCGCATCTTCCCAGACGCCCCGGCCGGCAACCAGAAAAGCCGTTTCCGAAATTAATCTATATAAAAGATAGAATTTCTGTATTTTGGCGATGAAGGCGCTATCTTCGCCTCCGGTCGATGCCGTCAGGCATCCTCGATACCTGGAGATACCCATGGCACGCCATATCCGTTTCAACGCCTTCGACATGAACTGCGTTGGCCACCAGTCCCCCGGACTGTGGGCGCATCCGCGCGACAAGTCCTTCAAGTACAAGGACCTGGACTATTGGCAGGACCTTGCCCGCACGCTGGAGCGCGGCATCTTCGACGGCATCTTCATCGCCGACGTCATCGGCTATTACGACGTCTACAAGGGCTCGAACTACCATGCCATCCACCAGGCCGCGCAGATCCCGGTGAACGATCCGCTGCAACTCGCCGCCCCCATCGCGCTCGCCACGGAACATCTCGGCATCGGCATCACGGCCTCCACCTCCTTCGAGCATCCCTATACCTTCGCCCGTCGTCTTGCGACGGCGGACCATCACTCCAAGGGCCGCGTCGGCTGGAACATCGTCACCTCCTATCTGGAGAGCGGCGCGAAGAATGTCGGGCAGGGCGGCCTTCGCCGGCACGACAACCGCTACGAGGTCGCCGCCGAATATGTCGAGGTGCTCTACAAGCTGCTCGAAGGCTCCTGGGAGGAGGGGGCGGTGGTGCGCGACGGCGACCGGCGCGTCTTCACCCATCCGGAAAAGGTCCATGAGATCGCCCACAAGGGCAAGTATTTCGAGGTGCCGGGCTACGGCCTCACCGAGCCCTCGCCGCAGCGCACGCCGGTTCTCTATCAGGCCGGAGCCTCCGGGCCGGGCAAGGCCTTCGCCGCCGCCCATGCCGAATGCATCTTCGTCGCCGCGCCGACGAAATCGGTGCTGAAGGCCTATGTCGCCGATATTCGCCAGCGCATCGCCGCTGCCGGCCGCGACCCGAGTAAGGTCTATATCTACACCCTCGTCACCATCATCACCGACGAGACCGAGGAGAAGGCGCAGCAGAAGTTCGCGGATTACAGGAGCTACGTCTCCTATGACGGCTCGCTGACCTTCATGTCCGGCTGGAGCGGCATCGACTTCGGCCAGTATGCGCCGACGGACGTCGTCGAGAAGATCGAGACGAACGCCATCCACTCCTTCGTCGAGCACATTGCCGGCGGCGACAAGTCATGGACCATCGATGAACTCGCCCGGTTCGGCGGCATCGGCGGCATGGGGCCGGTCTTCGTCGGCTCGCCGGAGCGCATTGCCGACATCCTGCAGGAATGGGTCGCGGACACGGATGTCGACGGCTTCAACCTCGCCTATGCGGTGACGCCGGACAGTTTCGAGGATGTCGTCGGCCATGTCGTGCCCGAATTGCAGAAGCGCGGCGCCTATCCGACAGCCTACAAGCCCGGAACGTTGCGGGAGAAGCTGTTCGGTGCAGGGCCGTATCTGCCGCAGTCCCATCCGGCGGAGGGATACCGCGATATCGCGGCCCTGAAGCGCCGCGAGGCCGGGAATGCGCCGGCGCTGAAGTCTGTCGGTGCATGACATCATTTCCATGACGGCGCCCTCGAATACCGATCACCGCCCTGTTCGCCCGGTCGTCGCCATCATCGGCGGCGGCTTTACCGGTGCGGCCTGTGCCTTTCACCTCGCCGGGACGCTTCCCGATGGCCTCGCGAGGATCGTCGTTTTCGAACCGCGGTCGATGCTCGGCGGCGGCCTCGCCTATGATACGGCCGAGCAGGCGCACCGCATCAATGTGCCCGCGGCGCTCATGTCGCTGGTCCCGGACGAAGGCGACCATTTTCAGCGTTGGCTTGAGGGGAGCGGTGTTCTTGCCGCCGATCCGGATGCCGTCACGCCGGGCGGGCATGTCTTCGCGCGCCGCTCGGCATTCGGCTCATATGTCGCCGCAAGTCTTGCCCCGCTTGTCGAAAGCGGCGCGATCGAGCATCGCCGCGATCCTGTCCGCAAGATTGCGGCGACAAGGGCCGGGCGTTGGACGATCGAGGCCGGGGACGGTGGGGTGCTGGAAGCCGATATCGTCGTCATCGCGACGACGCATCCCAGTCCGTCGCCGCCGTCAATGGTCGATCGCGCGCTTTCAGGCCACACAGGCTACATCTCCGATGCCACGGTTCCCCGCGCCCTCATGGACATTGGCAGGGACGACCGGGTGCTGATCATCGGCATGGGGCTCACCGCCGCGGATGTCATTGCGACGCTCGATGCCGGGGGCCATCGGGGCAGGATCACGGCCGTCTCGCGCCGCGGCCTTCGCTCGCGCGGGCATAACCTTTCGCCCCAGGAACCATTCGGCGAGTTTGCCGATCCCCCGTCGCGTTCGGCGCGCGCCCTGCTCCGGCGCGTGCGCGACAGCGTGGCCGTGGCCGAGGCTTCGGGGCTCTCCTGGCATGCGGTTTTCGACCAGCTTCGCAAACAGGGCGGCGATATCTGGCGTGCGTTGCCGATCGTGGAGCGCCGGCGCCTCGTACGCTACCTTCGGCCGTTTTGGGATGTGCACCGATTCCGTATCGCACCGCAGGTGGAGGCGATCATCGAACGACGGCTGGCGGCCGGGACCCTCTCGTTTCACGCAGCGGCCATCGCCGGCGTGAAACGCAGCGGAGCAGGCGCCGTTTCTGTAGACTTTCGCCCGCCCCATGGGCGGCAGCCGTTCCAGGAGCAGTACGACAGCGTGGTCGTGACGACCGGCCCGGCCCATGGGGCCGTTCTCTCAAGCCAGTCGTTCCTTAAAGGCCTTTCGGATGCGGGGAGGCTGCAGCCGGATGCCGTCGGGCTCGGCATCGCCGTCGACGAACAAAGCCGTGCCATCGATGCGACCGGGCAGGTGGCGGACAATCTCTATATCGCCGGCCCGCTGGCGCGCGGCACGTTCGGGGAACTGATGGGCCTGCCCCAGGTGGTAAATCATGCCGCTTTCGTCTCTGAAAGCATCGCAAGCCAGGTGAGATCGCTGGCCAGCCTGCCTTCCCCGTCACGCTAGTTTACCGAGCAAATCCAGCGGTCCGATTCGCCGTAAGCAGGTTCAAGTCCTTTGAACGCCTGCCTTCGCGGCTTCGGCCGCAGCCGATGCGCTACTTGAGCGACAGCGCCTGGCGAAACGGAACTCCACAAGTTGCAAGCCGGCGGCTGTAATATTAGGCTTGGCTGGTCGAAGTCGGCGGATGGGATATAGACTCGGGGTTGAAACCGGGCGCCGGCCTCTCGTGGGGGCGATCATGCAGCATGGGGATGTCGAGAACTACGGTTTCGACCAAATACTCAAGGCCGAGTACGACGCCATCAAAACGCGCCGGGGCGGCGGGCCCGGACGGGGGGAGGGCGTATCCGGGGAAGACGTGCCCGCCTCTCTCTTCGGCGTCGCCCTGTCCGGGGGCGGCATCCGTTCGTCGAGCTTTTGCCTCGGCGTCCTCCAGGCGCTCCACGCACACGGCCTCATTCGGCGGATGGACTACCTTTCCACCGTTTCCGGAGGGGGGCATATCGGCGCGAGCATGGTCGCGGCGATGAGCCATGGAAGCGAGCCCGGCCAGTTCCCGTTCGCAGACGATCCCTCCGGACGTTCGCAGGCTGCTCCCCGTGGCGACCGGCAGGTCAGCAGCGCGGACGTCCGTGACAGCGAGCCCGTCAGTCACATCAGGGACCATAGCCGTTACCTCATCCCCAACGGGATGAGAGACATCCTGCCATCCGTGGCGATCTTGTTCCGCGGCCTGGCGGTCAATGCCTTTCTCATACTGGCGCTGATCGTGCCGCTGGCCGCGATCACCGTCATCGCCAATCCCACTGTCGCTGACCTCGACCGCAGCATTCTCGTGCAGGTCTTCGCACCGCTCCTGACCTTGGGCAAGGTGAGGTGCCAGGATCAGGGATGGTGCAACTTTCCGTTCCTGGCAACGGTGGTTCTCGCGGTTGCCTCGCTCTTGTATTTCATCGCGTGGGGCCTGTGGAGATCCCTGCCCGAACGCCATGGCCTGGGCACAGGGCTGAGCGGCAAGGAGGTCACGTCGTTCGGCGCGAAGCTTTCGGGCGTTCTGATCGCATTGACGGTGTCCTCGTTCGTCACCGAAGCGCAGGGACCGATCCTTTCCTTTCTCTATCGCAATCTGGCGGAGGAGCCCCCGACCCGGACCGCGACCTCCTCCATCGCCGTTGGACTGGTCGCCTTTGCCGGCGCCACGGCAGGTTTGCGCGCCACCTTGGCCGGCTGGATCCAAAAGGCGATGACGAACGCGACGACGGCGGTCAAGCTGCGCGCAATCGCATCGAAGGTCGTCTTCATGGCGGCCGGGCTGATCGTGCCGTTCCTGATTTATGCGGCCTATCTTGCCCTGTCGCTTTGGGGAATATCGCAAAGCTGCATCTTCGAGCATGAGATTTGCCACTATCCCTTGAGCCCGGGCTTTCTTTTCAGCACGCATCTCGTCACTGGGCTGTGGCTGGCGGCGGGCGCGCTTTTGCTTTGGGAGATCTGGATTTTTGTCCTGCGCAAGCCCGGCCGCGAGACGCTGAGGGTCTTTGTCGATCTGGTGGCAACCGACAGGAATGTTTTCGGCCTCGGCGTGCTTGTCCTCTTCATCTTCGTCGCCTTCCTGGCAGCGGCGGCCGTCGTCACGAGGACACCGGCGGGCGGCTACGAGATGGTGGAGATCTACCTCCTGGCGACCGCGGTCGTGCTGATGCTCACGATCAATTTTTCGGAGAATGCCAATGGCCTGCACCGGCTTTATCGCGAACGGCTTAGTGCGGCGTTCCGGCTGGGCGCGAACGCCGCGGGCTCCGATCCGCTTCCATTGTCGCGCATCGACGTCGCCAATGCACCCTACCTCCTGGTCAACGCCACGTTGAATGCGCGGCAGCGGTCAGCGCTGGGGCCGGCCGCCGGTGCCGCGCGCAGGGCCGACGAGGCGAAGGATCGCGAGGCCATCACGATGGCGGTCGCCGCCGGCGATCGCAAACTCCGCGAGCCGGACCCCGTCAAGCGCGGAAGGAACGCCGAATTCTTCATCTTTTCCCAGGGGTTCGTCGGCAGTGACCTGACGGGCTACATAAAATCCGAGCTCATGGAGCGGCATTCGAGCCAGCTCGATCTGGCGACCGCCATCGCGATCTCGGGTGCCGCAGTGTCATCCAATATGGGCCGGGTGCCGATCGGACTGCTGCGCCCCACGCTGGCGCTCCTCAATCTGCGCCTGGGATACTGGATGTCGAACCCTCGCTTCATGAAATCGGCCTCGCTGGATGGCCCGGCCGGCCGGCCGGCGCTGGAATACACCCGCTGGTACGACTTCTTCCGCGCATATTTGATCGCCGAATCGTTCGGCCTGCTGTCCGACGATGCCGCGAAAATCTATCTCACGGACGGCGGCCACATCGACAACATCGGCCTCTATCAGCTCCTCAAGCGCAAATGCCGCGTCATCATCGTGGCCGATGCCGAAGCCGATCCGGCCATGACCTTCGGCGCTCTCGTCGACGCCGAACGGTTTGCCCGCATCGATCTTGGCGTGCGGATCGATATCAAGTGGCAGCCGATCAGGGCAGCGGCCCTCAGCCGCAAAGGCGGTGCGCAACGAGACATCCCGGAGGATTTGCCCGTTCACGACCGCCATTTCGCGATCGGAGAGATCGATTACGGCAGCGGGGAGAAAGGCCTCCTGCTCTATGTGAAGGCATCCGTCACGGGCGACGAGCCGGACTACGTGCTCGACTACGAACGCCGCTATCCGTCTTTCCCGCACGAATCGACAGGCGATCAGTTCTTCTCTGAGGAGCAGATGGAAGCCTACAGGGCTCTCGGATTCCATGCCATGATGCGCGCCCTGACCGACCCCGACCCCAAAAAACATGTTCCGGAACGGCCGGAAGAGGTGCAGCGTCTCCTCGACAAGCTGAAATCGCACCTCGGTCTCGGCTAGCATAATTCAGGCAAAAGTGCGCGGCGGTCTTGCGTCCGGAATTTCGCGGTTCAAAGAAAAGTGGAAATGCTCAAGGCCACTCGAACGCCGTGTCTCGTTATCCGCGGCCGGCTCCTGATCGGGGATGGGGCGAGGCGGGCCTGATGGCGTTCATGATGCGGGGCGATAGCTTATTCGGCGCGCCAGCCAGCAGCCGATGCTGAGGCCCGTGATCGTGCCGGCCGTGTCCCGCTCTACCAGCAGCGTCCAGTCACCCGGCGCCGCCGCGTCGATGGCGCGGCGGCTGGTTATGATCCAGACGTCGGCGGCGAGCGCATACATGCGCTCCATCGGGCCCTTGCCGTAAAGCCCCTCGAAGACCGCGAAGGCCGCGCCGTCGCGGGCCTCGATCTCCAGCCAGGCCTCCAGTTCCTCCGACCAGTAACGGCCGGCAACGGGTGCGGGGTCCGCCCATTCGACCGGCTGGAGCCGGCGGGCGCGGACGGTCAGATGCTCGCTCTCCCGCCGCATGACAAGCGCGTTCTCCTCCTTGCGCAGGGTCAGCCCCTGGCCGCGGGCGCTGCCGTCGGACGACAGCGTCGCCCGTGCGGAAGAAGGCCCGTAATGGAGCCTCACGCCCGTCGCATCCGCCGCCGTCCGCAAAACAAGCCCCTGCGCCTCGTCCAGCCACAGGCCTTCCCAATCCTCGGGGCGCACCGCCTCGCTCCGGCTTTCACGCCCGAGCGCGGCATCGACCAGCGCGGCGGCGGCGGTGAAGGTGCTGGTGTCGTGGTTGAAGATCACCACGACGGACAGCCGTTCCCCGGCCACATGCATGCGATAGGAGCTGAAGCCGCGCAGGCCGCCGCCATGGCCGGTGAATTCCAGGCCGTTATGGATGTCCCGGCGCAGGCCGTAGGCATAGGTCGCCGGCGTGCCGTCCGCATAGAAGGCGGGCGCCGAGAGGCGGTTGTAGAGGCTTTCGGGATCGTCGCGCGTCGCGTCGATATGGCATTCCCAGGCGAGCATGTCGTCGAGCGAGGCGGAAATGCCGGCATCGCCGAACCAGTAGACCCCATTGTCGGCGGGCACGAAGCCGACATCGTCGTTGCCCTCGTAGCCGACGACGCCGTCGAGCGGCACGCGGGCGTCCGGCGCGAGCACCGCGGTGGACATGCCGGCGGGCGCAAACAGGCGCTCGGCGAGGAGGTCGGCGAAATCCCGCCCCGTGCCGCGCTCGATCATCTCGCCGAGAATGCGGAAATTGCCGTTGCTGTAGGAATAGTGCGCGCCGGCCGGAAAGTGCCCCGTCTTGGCGCTGGCGATGAGAGGCAGAGCGTCCTCGCGGCGGAACTCCGCCTCGGGATAGGCGCCATGCAGCACGGTCAGCGCCCAGTAGTCGCGCAGCCCCGACTGGTTGTGGCAAAGCTGCGCAACGGTCGGCAGCCGGTCGCGGTAGAGCGGCAGGAAATCGCCGACCGTCCCGTCGAGGACGGCGGGGTCGCCGAACTGGTCGAGCAGCAGCGCGCAGGTGAACTGCTTGGAAATCGAGCAGATCGGCAGGCGCGTTTGCGCCGTCATCGGCAGGCGGCGATACATGTCGGCAAAGCCCCAGGCGCGCCGCGCCACCACCTTGCCGTCCTTGACGACGCCGGCCACCCCGCCTGGCCCGCGAAAGCGAAGAGGCAGGCGGTTCAGCGCCCGTTCGAGCGCCGCAAAATCGAGCATCGTCATCCTGTCACCCCGTCAGGCCGTTGCCCGGAACTCGAGATGCGTTCCGGGTTGTGCCTGCGCAAGAAACGCCAGCAGGTCCTGCCTGGCAAGGGCCGCGCAGCCGGCGGTCGGGGAATAATCGGGCCGCGCGACGTGCAGGAAGATGGCGCTGCCGGCGCCCGGCACCGGCGGATCGTCGTTGTGGCCGAGCACGACGACGATGTCGTAGAGGTCGTCCTGCCGCCACATCTCCTCGTGGCTGGCCGTGAAGGGGCAGGTGACCGGGCGGTTGTAGTCGGCGTGGGCCGGGTCGTCGCACCACCCGTCCAGTTCCTCTATCGCCCGGGTGGGGAAGGGGGAGACGGGCTTTGCGATCCGGTCCGGGCGATAGTAGACCGTCCGGATGGGCCACCGGCCGACCGGGCTCACCCCGTCGCCCTCGGCCTTTTCCACCTTGATGCCGCCCCGCCCGACCGCGCAGCGCCAGCGCTGGTCTCCATAGCTGGCCTGCCAGCCGTCGCCGGCGGGGGTCACGATCAGGTCCATGAGATTTCCTTCCATTACGAATTCACGATGGGACATACCCGCAAGAATATGCCGCGCCGCGCCAGGGCGGCTGAGGAATACACCGGCCGCTACGTCGCCTCCAGCGGGAAGTGGCAGGCGACCATACGGCCCGAACGATCGGTCAGCAGCGGGTCCTCCTGCTTGCAGATCGCCTGCGCATAGGGACACCGCGTATGGAAGCGGCATCCCGGCGGCAGGTTCATCGGGCTTGGAATATCGCCGACCAGCATGGGCCGCTCGCGGTTGCGCTGGTGCGGGTCGGGCCGCGGCACCGCCGAGATCAGGAACATCGTATAGGGATGGCGCGGGCTGGCGAAGATCTCCTCCGTCGTGCCGACCTCGACGAGGCGGCCGAGGAACATCACGCCGATGCGGTCGGCGAACTGGCGCACCACGCTGAGGTCGTGCGTGATGAAGAGATAGGTGAGCTTGAGCTGCTCCTGCAGGTCGCGCAGAAGGTTCAGAACCTGCGCCTGGATCGACACGTCGAGCGCCGAGACGGCCTCGTCGCAGACGACGAATTCCGGGCTGTTGGCGAGCGCGCGGGCAATGCCGATGCGCTGGCGCTGGCCGCCGCTGAACTGGTGCGGGTAGCGGCGCAGGAGGTGCGGCAGCAGGCCGACCATGTCGAGCAGTTCCTTGCAGCGCTTCTCGATCTCCGCCTCGCTGCCATAGCCATGCGCGCGCAGCGGCTCGGCGAGGATGTCCTTCACGCGCATGCGCGGATTGAGCGAGGCGAACGGGTCCTGGAAGACGATCTGCAGCTTCTTGCGCATTGCGCGCATGGTCTTTTCGTCCAGCGCGCCGAGCGGCTCGCCGCGATAAAGCACCTCGCCCGACGTGCGCTCGATCAGCCGCAGCAGGGTGCGTCCCAGCGTGGTCTTGCCGCAGCCGGATTCGCCGACGAGGGCGAAGGTCTCGCGCGCGCGGATTTCGAGGTCGACGCCGTCGACCGCGCGCACCACCCGGCTGTTGGCCCCGAAAAGGCCCTTGCCGATCGTATAGTGCTTGCTGAGCGCCTTGGTGGAGATGAGGACGTCGCTCACGCCTTTGCCCCTTCCTTCGTATGAAGCCAGCAGCGGGCGAGATGCCCGCCGCCGAGATCGGCGAGCGGCGGCGGCTGCTGCCGGCAGATCGGCATGGCATCGCCGCAGCGCGGATTGAACCGGCACCCGCCGGGCAGCTTCGCAAGATTGGGCACGACGCCCTTGATGCTGTTCAGCCGGGCGCTTGTGCGCCTTTCCGTCGCCTTCGGGATGGAGGCGAGCAGGCCCCGCGTATAGGGATGTGAGGGCCGGTCGAAGAGGTCGAAGACATTCGCCTGCTCGACGATCTGCCCGGCATACATGACGTTCACCTCGTCGCACATCTCGGCGATGATGCCGAGGTCGTGGGTAATCATGACGATGGCGGTGCCGACCCGGTCGCGAAGTTCGACCATGAGGCGCAGGATCTGCGCCTGCGTCGTGACGTCGAGCGCCGTCGTCGGCTCGTCGGCGATCAGCAGCTTCGGTTCGCAGATGAGGCCCATGGCGATCATCGCGCGCTGGCGCAGGCCGCCCGAGAGCTGGTGCGGATAGACGTCGAGACGCGCGGCGGGTTCTGGAATGCCCACCATCTCGAACATGCGCAGCACCTTCTCGCGGATCTCGCGCCTGCCGAGGCCGGTATGGATGGCGAGCGGCTCGCCGACCTGCTGCACCATGGTCTTCACCGGGTTCAGCGCGGTCATCGGCTCCTGGAAGACCATGGAGAGCTCACGGCCGCGCTTGCGCCGCATCTCGTCGGGCGAAAGGCGCGTCATCTCGGTGCCGGAAAGCTTTATGCTCTCGGCCGTCACCCTGCCGTGCGGCGCGGGCACGAGACCCATCAGCGACAGCGCGGTCATGCTCTTGCCCGAGCCGCTTTCGCCGACGAGGCCGACGATGCGGCCGGCCGGAACCGAGAAGGTGACGTCGTCGAGAACGCGCACGGGGCCGTTCTGGGAGGAGAATTCGGTGCGCAGGCTGCGCACGGCGAGCAGGGGAGGTGGCTGCATCATGCCCCGTCAGTCCTTCATGTAGGGATCGAGGGCATCGCGCAGCCCGTCGCCGACAAAGTTGAACGCCAGCACCGTGACGAGGATCGCGACGCCGGGCATGATCGCCACGAGGGGCGCTGCGAAGAGATATTCCTTGCCCTTGGCCACGAGCAGCCCCCAGCTCGCCTCCGGCGGCTGCACGCCGACGCCGAGGAAGCTGAGGCTGGATTCCCACATGATCGCCTCGGGGATGGAAAGCGAGAAGAGCACGATCAGCGTCGGCACCACGTTGGGGAAGACGTGGCGCGACATGATCGTCACCCGCGAGGTACCGTTGGCGCGGGCGGCCTCGATGAATTCCTTCTCCTTCACCGCCAGCGTCTGCGAGCGCACAACGCGGGCGACGCCCGCCCAGCCGACGAGGCTGAGGGCGATGAAGATGTTGAAGAGATTGGCGCCGAGCGTGTACATCACGACCATGGCCAGCAGCAGCGAGGGGAAGGCGATCATCATGTCGGCAAGCCGCATGATGATGAAATCCACCTTGCCGCCATAGTAGCCGCTGACGATGCCGAGCACCGCCCCGATGACCAGGGAGATGAAGCTCGGCACGATGCCGACGACGAGCGAGATGCGCGCGCCGTAGAGGATGCGCGTGACGAGGTCGCGGCCGAAATTGTCCGTGCCCAGCCAGTAGCTGGAGGACGGCGGAAGGAGCTGCTCGTCGAGCGCGACGCGGTAGGGATCGTGCGGGCTGATCAGCGGCGCGAACAGCGCGAGCAGGATGAGAAGACAGATCAGCACCAGCCCTATCATCGCCATGCGATTGCGGCGAAAGGCGCGCACGGCGTCGCGCAGGAAGCTGTCTTCTCCGCCGGTCTCGATCACCTCTTCGGTCATTTCGGCAACCTGGCTCATTTGACGCCTCCCTTCATCTGGTGGCGGATCCTCGGGTCGAGCACGGAATAGAGGATGTCGGCGATGAGGTTGCCGAGGATGACGAGCGCCGTGGCGAAGAGCACGGAACCCTGCAGCAGCGGCATGTCGCGCGCCTGGATGGCATTGACCGAAATGCGCCCGACGCCGGGGATGCCGAAGATCGCCTCGGTGATGACGGCGCCGGAAAGCAGGCTCGCCACCTGGATGGCCATGATCGTGACGACGGGGATCAGCGCGTTTTTCAGGGCATGGCGCGAGATGACGCGGATTTCGCGCAGGCCCTTGGCGCGGGCGGTGCGGATGTAATCGTGCCGCATGACCTCAAGCAGGCTGGAACGGGTGAGGCGGGCGATGACGCCGGCCGAGCTCCAGCCGAGCACGATGGCCGGCAGGATGACGTATTTCGGCCCGTAGAAGCCGGAGACCGGCAGCCATTTCAATTGCATGGCGAAGACATATTGCAGGAGCAGCGCGGACCAGAAGATCGGCATGGACACGCCGAGCAGCGAAAAGCCCATGAAGAAATTGTCGAGCAGGGAATCGCGGCGGACCGCCGAGAGCACGCCGGCGGGGATGCCGATCACCCAGGACACGGCCGCCGCGCTCAGCGCCAGGATCAGCGTGTTCGGGAAGGCGTTGAGGATGAGCGTGGTGACGGGACGGTTCAGCTTGATCGACACGCCGAGATCGCCCTGAAACGCCCCGAACAGGAAGCGGAAATAGCGGGTGATCATCGGATCGTCGAGATTCATCTGGCTGCGCACGCGCTCGATGACCTCGGCGCTCGCATGTTCCTTCATCAGGAGCGCGACGGGATCGCCCGGGATGACGTTCAGCATGACGAACAGCAGGGCCGTTGTGCCGATCAGGACGGGGATCGAAACCGCGATGCGCTTTAGCGCGAAGACAAGCATCGACGAAACTCTTTCATGGACAGGGGGAAGACTGCGGCGAAG
The DNA here is from genome assembly GCF_016839145.1 of Shinella sp. PSBB067. NCBI lineage: Bacteria > Pseudomonadati > Pseudomonadota > Alphaproteobacteria > Hyphomicrobiales > Rhizobiaceae > Shinella > Shinella sp. PSBB067. The sequence continues at coordinate 216,275 of NZ_CP069303.1, forward strand.
GCGGGGCCGCCGGAAGAGGCGCCGCCGTGGCGACGCCTCTTCCTCTTTAAGGCAGGCTTATTCCACTTCCATCTTGTAGTAGCTCATGTCGCTCCAGCCGTTCCACGGAACGACGAAGTTCTTGACGCGCGGCTGCACGACATAGGCATGGTCGAGGCTGAAGAGCGGCACCCAGGCGGCGTCTTCCTGCACGATGCGGTTGTTCATCTCGCGGTACAGCGCGCAGCGCTCGTCCGGATCGGTCAGCGTGCGGGCCTTGTCGAGCGCGGCGAAGACCGTCTCGTCGTTGTTGTTGAAGGCGCGCACGGCCGTGCCGCTCCTGCTGAAGAACGTGTAGAAGAAGTTGTCCGGGTCGTTGAAGTCGGCGGACCAGTTCTGGGTGTAGTTTTCGACCTTGCCTTCCTTGCGCGTCGCGAAATAGGCCGCTTCGTCGATCGTGTTGATCGAGGCGTTGAAGCCGGCATCCTTGATCTGCGCCTGGATGATCTGGTTCATGTCCGACCATTTGCTGGACCAGCTGCTGACCTGCGTCAGCTTGATGTCGACGCCGTCGGGATAGCCGGCCTCGGCAAGCAGTTCCTTGGCCTTCTGCGGATTGTACTCGATCGGGGTCGCCGGCTCGTAGCAGGCGACGCCGCGCGGCATGACGCCGTTCTCGATCATGCCCTTGCCGTAGAAGTTCTTCTCGAGGATCTGCTGGCGATTGATCGCCATCTGGAAGGCCTTGCGCACGCGTACGTCGTCGAACGGCTTGAGCGCCTGGTTGATGTGGTAATAATAGATGCCGACGCGCGGACCGGAGCGGATCTGTCCCTTCCACTGGTCGCTGCCCGCGAAATAAGGGAGCTGGGTGGGAGCGGCGTCCACGTCGAAGATGTCGATCTCGTCGTTCTCGAACAGCAGGCGAAGCGTCTCGGCGTCGCCGACGACGCGGGCGATGAGCCGGTCGAGCTTCGGGCGGCCCCTGTAGTACTCGTCATTGGCGACCAGCACCTGACTGTCGTTGAGATTGTATTCCTCCAGCTTGAACGGACCCGTGCCGTTCGTCGTTTCCGGCGTGAGGCCGTACTGGTCACCGAGCGGTTCGGTGAATTTGCGGTTGTAGATCGACGCGGCGGGGCTCGCCATCAGCGCCAGGAACGCGCCATAGGGCTCGCGCAGCGTGATCCTGACGGTGTACTTGTCGACGGCCTCGAGGCCGCGCACCGTGGTCGCCGTGCCGTCGAGACGCTCCTTGGCGCCGTCGATGAAGTCGAGGATATCGGTGCTGAGCGCCTTGGTCTTGGGATCGAGCATGCGGTCGAAGGTATAGGCGACGTCGTCGGCCGTCAGTTCCTCGCCATTGTGGAACTTGACGCCCTGGCGCAGGTGGAACGTATAGACCTTGCCGTCGGGCGAGACATTCCAGCTCTCGGCGAGGGCAGGCACCAGCTCGGACTTGCCGGGCTCCGTCGTCTCCGCATCGACGAGGCGGTCGTAGACATTGAGCGGCAGCGTATAGAAGTCGGTGGTCAGCTGGACGTCGACGTTCTTCGGATCTTCCGTGAAGGCGATGCGCAGATCCGCGGCGATGGCCGGAGACACGAGCGCAAGCCCGACAAGGCCCGTCGCCATCATGAGTTTGACTTTCGTGAGCATTCCATTCCCTCCTGGCTTGGCCCTGCCCGAACCGTTCCGGTGGGTGCAGGGCGCGAGATAGCGCGAGGCCAGCCGCAAAGCGGAGGCCAATCGGTTCTTTGAAAACTGTTTATACGAACACTCACTCAGCCGGCCGGCGAGTGATTGCGGCGACGCTTGCAATCTTCGTCGCCGCGCTTGCGACCTTAATGCCACCAACCGAAGCACGTCAGTCGTGATTCCGATTCATCCCCTGAACTTTTTCGTTCCCATTTTTTGCTTCTTGTTGTTTGTCAGGAACGGGGCTTTCGCCCCATCCCCAACGCCGCGATATTGTCAAAGAACGCTGGCCTTTGGAAATAATTGCTACGCCGGACTTATTCATATTCGATATGCAAATGCCGCGTTCCGGCATAAGTCACGGCGCCTGGCTGGAGGCGATGTCGTGCCAGGTCGTGTCCTTTTCCAGCGCAAGCAACTCCGCCGTGGTCTGACGGCGCCGAACAATGCGGAAGCGGCCGTTGCTGACGAAGACTTCAGGCACGAGGTCGCGGGCATTGTAGGTGGAGGCCATCGATGCCGAATAGGCGCCGGCGCAGCGGAAGGCGACGAGGTCGCCGGCTGAAAGTGTCGGCAGGCCGTCGTAAAGGCCGAATATATCCGAGCTCTCGCAGACCGGACCGACGAGGCCGTAGGACTGTCCTTCGCCGCCGGCCGCGCTGCGCACGACTTCCAGCGGATGCACGGCGCCGTAGAGGGCCGGGCGCATGAGGTCGTTCATGCCGGCATCGACGATCGCCAGCATGCGATCCCCCGCCTCCTTCGTGTAGAGGACCGTCGTGACGAGCGCGCCGGCGCGGCCGACGAGCCAGCGACCCGGCTCGACCGTCAGCGCGCAGCCGAGATCGCCCAACGTTTCGTCGATGATGGCGGCAAGCTCCGAAACCTCGGGCGCGCCCTGCGCACCATAGGCGATGCCGATGCCGCCGCCGAGATCGAGGCGCCGAACGGAATGGCCCTTGGCCCTGAGGTCCCGAACGAGGTCGGCGAGCACGCCATAGGCATGTCGATAGGGCGCAAGGTCGAGGATCTGCGAGCCGATATGGACGGCAAGGCCGACCATGTCGATCTCCGGCCGCGTGGCGGCCGCCTCGAAGAGGCCGGCGACCTCCGAAAGCGCGACGCCGAACTTGTCGCCCTTCTTGCCGGTGGAAATCTTGTCGTGGGTGCGGGCGTCCACGTCCGGATTGACCCGCAGCGCCACCGGCGCGCGCCGGCGCAGCGAGGCGGCGATGTCGGCGACGAGATGGAATTCGGCCGGCGATTCGACGTTGATCTGGTGCACGCCCGCCACAAGAGCCTTGGCGATCTCGCTCGCCGACTTGCCGACGCCGGAGAAGATGACCCGGGAGGCCGGCGCACCGGCTTCCAGCACGCGCTCCAGCTCGCCGCCGGACACGATATCCATTCCGCATCCCAGCCGGGAGAGCAGTTGAAGAATGGCGAGATTCCCGTTAGCTTTCACGGCATAGCAAATCGACACGTCGACCGGTGAGAGCGCCGCGGACAATTCTTCATATGCCCGTGCTATGACCTCAGGCGAATAGCAATAGAACGGCGTGCCGACGGCGCCGGCCACCGAAGCCATGAATCCCGCATCAAGATGAATCTCGGAATTTTTCGAAAGGTCTTCCCCTTCGGCCCCGGAGACACTTGTACCGACGTGTTTGTTCATGAGATCAACCGCTCCATTCCCGGCGTAGCTGCCTGCTGCCGCGGCACGTAAAATCTCACAGGGCATTGTGACTGGGAAATGCATTTAGAGAGACGTTTTATTCGAATTCAATATGAACCGAAGCAGATGCGATGCGGCTGAGCCAGAGACAGATCGAGATTTTCCACGCCGTCATGACGGAGAAGAGCGTTACCGCGGCGGCGACATCGCTGCGCACGTCCCAGCCGACGATCAGCCGTGAATTGCGCGATCTCGAGCAGTATCTCGGCTATGACCTCTTCCACCGGTTCGGCAAGCGCATCACGCCGACCGAACAGGCCCAGGCGCTCTACACCGTCGTCCGGCGCTCCTATGTGGGGCTGGAGGAAATCAGCCGCGCGGCGACGGCCATCGGCGGGCGCAGCACGGCGCAACTGCGCGTCGCCTCGCTGCCGGCCTATGCCGATACGGTCCTGCCCATCGCCATCGAATCCTTCCTGAAGATGCATCCCGGCGCGCTGATCTCGATCCATTCGATCGAGGAGGCGGCGCTGCAGAACGAGCTGACCGCGGCGATGTTCGATCTGGGGCTGGCCGAGCAGGGCCAGCAGTTCGGCGGCGTCGCGACCGAGGCCATCGACGCGGGCGACGTCGTGTGCATTCTGCCGGCCGGCCATCCGCTCGCGCAAAAGCAGGTTCTCGCGCCGGCCGATTTCGAGGATTCGGAGTTCGTCTATTTCTCCAAGGACGACCCCTACCGCCGCAAGCTCGACGACGTCTTCACGACGGCAGGCGTCACGCGGCGCTATATCGTCGAGACGACGACCGCCTCGAGCGTCTGCGCCATGGTGGCGCGCGGCGTCGGCATTTCCATCGTCAATCCGCTGACGGCCGCGCACAATCTCAACCGGGGCCTCGTGGTGCGCAAGTTTTCCGTGCCGATTGCGTACCGCATCCATCTGTGGCGCACCACGAAAGCACCGCGCGCAACCTTCGCGCTGCGCTTCACCAAGGGCCTGCATGACGCCGTCGCCGAGATCAAGTCGAAGGTGCACCAGGCGCTCAGCCTGACTTGACGGCGCGGAAGATCTCACGACATGGCTTGATAATAAATAGGACTCCTATATTATCAAGCCATGGAAACGCCGAAGAACCCGCTTTCGATCAATGACCGCATTCGCGAGGGCCTGTCCCGCGTGGCCATGGCGATGCGCATCGACGAGTGGAACAAGGCCAAGGCGACGGGGCTCAACCCCACCCAGCTCGCCATCCTCGGTCTTCTGGAAGGGCGCGGCCCGGATGGCCTCGGGGTCAAGGATGTCGCCGCCCATCTCGGCGTCTCGCAGCCGACGGCGACGGATTCGATCAATGCGCTGGAGCGCAAGGGGTTGCTCGAAAAGCGGACGGACGCCGCCGACCGGCGCGCGGTGCGTGTGGCGGTGACGGAAGAGGGGCGCAGGACGTTGAGAGAGGCGGAAGGCAGGGAGAGCCTCGCCGAAAAGGCAGTGGCCGCCCTGGATGAGACCGCCCAGGCGGATCTGCTTCTCACCCTCGTGAAATTGATACGCCACCTGCAGGAGGCGGGCGCCATCCCCGTCCAGCGCATGTGCGTCACCTGTCGCCATTTCGCGCCCTTCGCCCATGCCGATGCGGCACGCCCGCATCATTGCCATTTCGTGGACGCGGCCTTCGGCCAGCCGGACCTGCGCATCGATTGCCGCGAACACGAAGAAGCCGATCCCGCGTCCCGGGCTGCCACCCGTGACGCCTTTTCAACGGGATGATCCAAACCCTCCAGGCAAACGAAAGGACGATACCACCATGTCTGCAAGACTTCTGACCGGCGCCCTTGCCGCCGGAACGGCCGCGCTATGGCTGACGGCGGCCGCGGCCCATTCCATCGAGGCCGGGCCTTCCGAGGCGGTGCAGGCCGCCTTCGACATCATCGAGACGACGATCGTGACGAAGGGCGACACGGCCGTCTTCACCACCCGCGTGCGCGGCGAGGCCGGCAAGGACAAGCCCGGCGCGACGGGCAGGTTCGAGGGATCGGATGTCTACGCCTATGTCTGGCCGACCAGCCTCGACAGCGGCGAGATCGGCTTCGACAAGGCGCAGGGCATCGTGGCGCTCGCCGTCACCTTCCACCCGGATTTCGACGATGCCGCCCGCGGCGGCAGGAACCGCCATGTCTGGCATCCGCACTGGGTGGTGCTTGCCGGGGACAAGGCCTGCGGCGGCGGCCTGAAGGTGGTCGACATTCCCGCGGGCGCAAAGCCGAAGGTGCCCGAGACATGGCCGGGCGTGCCGCTGCTGATCGACAGCCCGGACTACGGGACGACCTTCAAGGGCGACACGGTGGACGTGGAAATCCCGCTTGCGCTGATCGGCAGCATCAAGGGCGCCTCCTATGACGGGGTCACGGCGGGCCTGAAGGTCGACGGCAACCTGCATGCGCCGCTGCTGTGCGTCAGCAATGTGTTCAAGGTCGCCTCCGGCGATCTCAGCCTGCCGGGCAAGGTCGCGCCGGCCGAATGAGAAAGCGCCGGCCCGGCGACTGCCATCGCCGGGCCGGCCATTCCTCCCCTCCAGGCATGAAAGGAAAGAACATGGCAAGGATTATCCCCATCGACCCGTCAAAGGCAACGGGAGGCGCGCATGTCGCAGCCTGACGTGCGCCTTGCCCCCGAGATCGCGGCATCGGCCTGGTTCAACACTCCGGCGCCGCTGACGCTCGCCGGTCTTCGCGGGCGGCCGGTCTTCCTGCACGCTTTCCAGCTTCTCTGCCCCGGCTGCGTGTCGCAGGCCCTGCCGCAGGTCAAGCGCATCGAGCGGGCCTTCGCCGGGACCGACCTGCAGGTGATCGGTATCCATACCGTCTTCGAGCATCATGCCGCGATGACGCCCGTGACGCTGCAGGCCTTCCTCCATGAATATCGCCTGGCATCCCCCGTCGCCGTCGACCTTGCCGAGGAGGGATCGGAGATTCCCGTGACCATGCGCCGCCTCGGGCTGCGCGGCACGCCTTCCTCCATCCTGGTCGGCCGGGATGGCACCGTGCTCAACCACGTCTTCGGTATCGAGGACGACATCGCCGTCGGCGCGAGGATCGCCATGGCGCTCGCCGCGTCCCCGTCCCCCGCCGGCGAGCCCGCCGGGACCGCGGCCTGTGCGGACGGCCGCTGCGAGGCGCCCGCAGGGGAGGCCGGCGCATGAGATCGGTTCCGCTGCTCAGCCTGCGCATCGGCGCGGTCGCGCCGCTGGGGCCGCGCGCGGCGCCGAGCGGCATTGCGAAATCCGCCGTCGCCGGGCCGCTCGCCCTCTCGCTGACCGGCTTTGCCGGCGACCGGCAGGGCGATCCCGTGCGGCATGGCGGGCCGGAAAAGGCCGTGCACCACTATCCCTTCGAGCATTATGCCGGCTGGGCTCGCGATCTCGGCGGCCATCCGCTGCTGGACGGTCCCGGCGCATTCGGAGAGAACCTTTCGACATCGGGTCTCGCCGAGGACACGGTCGCGATCGGCGACGTCTTCAGGCTGGGCGCCGCCCTCATCGAAGTCAGCCAGGGCCGCCAGCCGTGCTGGAAGCTGAACGAGCGCTTCGGCCGCACCGACATGGCGCGCCTCGTGCAATCGACGGGGCGCACGGGCTGGTACTACCGCGTGCTCGAACCTGGCATCGTCGCACCGCAGGAAAGCCTCGTCCTTGAGGAGCGCCGTGCGCCCGAATGGACGCTCGCGCGCATCTGGCGCGCTTTCTATGTCGACACGCTCAATCGCGCCGAGCTCTCCGGCATCGCCGCGCTCGAACGCCTTGCCGAAGGCTGGCGAAACCACGCCCGCCGCCGGCTCGAAAGCAACCGGGTTGAGGACTGGTCGAAGCGTCTGGACGGAGGTGCGTGAGGGCTTCCCTCACGACGATGCCGGGACCGGGAATGCTCCGGTCGATCAGCGCCGGGATCATCCGGCGCGGGGTCTACCACCCAGCGAAATCGGCCAGGAGCGTCTCGTCAACCCGTCCCGCTGCGACGTCGGCAAGGGCTTCGTCGAGCAGGGCTGCGCCTTCGAGGGCCTGGCTTTTGGTCAGCGTCAGGGGCGGCGTGAATTCCAGCACGTTGGAGTTCACGCCGACATAGTAGACGACGAGGCCGAGCTGGAAGGCACGCAAGACGGCAAGCGCGGTCTGTCGCGCGGCCGGCTCGCGCGTGGCGCGATCGACGACGAGCTCGACGCCCAGCGCAAGGCCGCGGCCGCGGACATCTCCGATCAGGGCGTGGCGCGCGGCAACGCCCTGCAGCGCTTCCCGCAGGGCCTGGCCGGTGCTGGCGGCATTCTCGGCGAGATGGTCGTGCTCGATCGTTTCCAGCACCGCCAGCGCGGCCGCCGCGCAGACCGGATTGCCGTGCACCGTCTGCAACGAGAAGGCGACGGCGTGGTTCATGATCGCTTCCGGGCCGACGGCCGCCGAGATCGGCAGGCCGCCGCCGAGGCCCTTGCCGTAGACGACGATGTCGGGCTCGATGCCGGAATGCTCGAAAGCGTTGAAACGGCCGGTACGCCCGAGCCCGACCTTCACCTCGTCGGAAACGACGAGGATGCCGTGCTTGCGGCAGATGGCCTCCACCGCCTGGAAGAAGCCGTCCGGCGGCACCAGCATGCCGCCGTCGGACTGGATCGGCTCGATGAAGAAGGCGGCGACCTCCTCCGGCGGCAGCACCGTCGCGAAGAGCTCCTCGATATGCGCGAGCGCCGCGGCCTTCGCGGCCTCGGGGCTGCCAGCCGCATAGCTGTTCGGATAGGGCACGAGCGTCAGGCCCGCCGCGCGGGCGCCCTGCTGGGCCGGATGGCCCGACACCGCCATGGAGCCGACGGTGCCGCCATGATAGGCGCCCTCGAAGGCGAGGAGACGCGGCCTTCCCGTGGCCGCGACGACCACGCGCGCGACCGTCTCGTTGGCATCCGAGCCGGAATGGCCGAACCAGACGCGGCCGCGGGCGCGCGCGGGCACCAGCGACAGCAGCTTTTCGGCCAGCAGCACGCAGGGTTCGTTCGCGCTTGAAAGATAGCTCGCGCCCGCCTGGTCGCGCAGCGCGCGGTTCACCGCGTCCCGCACGGCGGGATGCGCGTGGCCGAGGCTGGCGGCGCCCCAGGAGGCGGAAAAATCGAGCAGCCGCCGGCCGTCGTCGCCGGTCAGGTATGCACCGCTGCCGCCGACGACGGCCTGCGGGAAGAACCGCAGATGCGCCATTTTCGAGACCGATCGGCTTTCGCGGGCGTAGAGGTCGGCCATGATGCAATCCTTGCCTACTTGAAGAAGGTGAGTACCTCGTCGAGCTGGACGACGTGGCAGTAGATCATGTTGATGATCTCCAGTTCGCGCCTGTGCAGCTCGTCCGTCGCCGCGGCGCCGCAATCGTCGACCACGACGACGCCGAAGCTCTCGTCCGCGAGGCTTCGCACCGTCGAGGAAACGCACTGGTCGGTGAAGATGCCGCAGCAGATGACGTTCCGGATGCCCATGTTGTGCAGGACGAGGCGCAGGTTCGTGCCGGTCAGCGCGCTGTCGGTTGTCTTGGTGATGACGATCTCGTCGGCGCGTGGCTCCAGTTCGGGAACGACCTGTCCTTCCGGCAGCTCCTTCGGCAGCAGCAGGTAGTTGAAGCCCGGCTTCTTCTGGCTGAGCGAGCGGTCGCGTCCGTCAGGCTTGAGGCAGGCGATGCGGGCGAAGATGACCTCGACCTTGCGCCTGCGGCATTCGTCGATGAGCCGCGCGGTGTTCGGGATGACCGTCTTGCGCATCCGCTCGTAGAAGGGCTGCCAGCGCGCGGTTTCCTCCGGCGTGTCCTTCGGATCGAGATAGGTGTTCTGGATGTCGATGACCAGCAGCGCCGTCGTTTCCGGATCGAGCACGATGTCGTCGGGCTCTTCGGCATTGGCATAGTAGAAGGAACGGTAGTCGGTTTTCCAGTTCATGCCGAGGTCTCCTTCCGGCGACGGGTGCGGGTGAGGATGTGGCCGATCTCGCGGTTGGGGAAGAGGCCGCCGGGCTTGACGATCATGACGGCGATCATGGCGAGCGCCAGCACGATTTCGGTGAGGCCGACGACCTGGCCCGCGCCGGTCGCGCCGGCATTCAGCGCGCCTTCCGTGCCGCGCAGGCCCTCATAGGCGAAGGTGATGAGGACGGTGCCCGCGACGGCGCCGGTCACGGTGTTCGCCCCGCCGATCACCAGCATGGTGATGATGAGGAAGGTCTCCTTCAGGTAGAAGGCCTTGGGCGCGAAGGAGGTTATGAAGTGCCCCCACAGCGCGCCGCCGACGCCGGCGATGAAGGCGGCGAGGATGAAGGCGCGCCAGCGCAGTTGCGGGATGTTCGCGCCGAGCGCGGCGGCGGCGACCTCGTCTTCCCGCGAGGCGCGCAGGAGCTTGCCGGTGCGCGACTCCTTGAAGAGCAGCGCGACGACGACCACCACGCCCGCGACGATGGCCGCGATCGGCATGTCCGTCGTCTTCGGCAGGCCGAAGAGCGTGCGCGGGCCGTTTGTGAGCGCGCTCCAGTTGTTCATGATCGTGTAGAGCACGACGAGCAGCGCGAACGAGGTGATGACGGCCGCCGCATCCGAAAGCCGCATCAGCGGATAGGCGACGAAAGCCGCGACCAGCGCGGCCACCACGCCCGCCGCCAGCATGGCGAGGAGCGGCGAGATCTCGACGACCTTCATGAATTCGTAGAGATCGGGCAGCGCCATGCCCTTCATCTGGGCCGGGATGGTGAGCACGGCCGAAGTATAGGCCCCGAAGCCCATGAAGCCGATATGCGCGAAGGAGAGCAGGCCGGAATTGCCCATGAAGGTCTGGAGGCCCACGACGAGCACGAGCGAGATCAGGAGGTTGGTGGCGATGCGGTCGTAGAGGCGAATGCCGAGGACATGGCTTCCGACGGCGATGATCGCGATCACGGCGATGAGGATGAGGGCGGTGAGATAGGAATGTTTCATCGGTTCGTCTCCCTCAGGTCCGCTGCCCGGTGGCAGGGCCCTTGATCAGGCCCTCCGGCCGCCACAGCAGGATCAGGATCACCAGGCTGAACGTGAAGGCGTCGCGGAATTTCAGGAGGTCCTGCGACAGGGTGTAGTTGAGCGTGGTGTCGATGAGCGCCAGCAGGAAGCCGCCGACCACCGCGCCGGGCAGGCTGCGCATGCCGCCGATGACGGTGGCGATGAAGGCGACCAGCAGCGGCTCCAGGCCGACGCCGGGCACGACCGTGCCGATGCGCCCGATCCACAGCAGCCCGACGACGCCGGCAAGGAAGCCGGAGAGCGCGAAGGCCGAGGTGATGATGAGGTTGGCGGGAACGCCGAGCATGCGCGCCATGGTGAAGTTCGTCGCCGCCGCGCGCATGGCGATGCCGAGCGTCGTCTTGCGCATGAGGAAGGCGACGGCGGCGAGGAGCACGATGGAGGCGGCGATGGTGATGAGGTTGCGCACCGGCGTGATGGCCCCGCCGATCGAGACCGTCTGCGAGAAGATGTCGGGCAGCGGCACGTTGCGCGGGCGCGGCGAAATGAAGAGCAGGGCGGCGTTCTGCAGGAGGTTCGAGAAGGCGAAGGAGGTGATCAGCACGGCCGTCACCGACTTCGCCCGCACCGGGCGGAACGCGACATAATCGGTAAGGATGCCGAAGACGATCGCCATGACGACGGCGAGCGCCGCCATCAGGAGCCACGGCAGGCCGGAGCCGCTCGTGAGGTACATGGTATAGCCGGCGACCATGATGAGCTCGCCATAGGCGAAGTTCACGAGGCGCAGGATGCCGTAGATGATGACGAGGCCGAGCGCCATGAGGGCATAGGCGCCGCCGAGGCTGAGGACGTCGATGACGAACTGGATCGCGAAAGCCATGGATCAGCCTCCCAGGTAATGTGAGCTGAGATCGCTCGTCGAGCGGATCTCCTCGGCCGTGCCGGACGCCACGATCGCGCCGAGCCGCATGACATAGGCGCGGTCGGCGACGGCGAGCGCCTGGTTCACGTTCTGCTCGACGAGCAGGATGGTGAGGCCGGATGTCTTCAGCGTCTCGATCATTTCGAAGATGCGCTCGACGATGGCGGGCGCAAGGCCGAGCGACGGCTCGTCGAGCAGGAGCACGCTGGGGCGGGCCATCAGCGCGCGCGCGATGACCAGCATCTGCTGCTCGCCGCCGGAAAGCGTGCCGGCCGCCTGGGCCGACCGTTCGGCAAGGCGCGGGAAGAGCGTATGCAGCCGTTCGAGGTTCTCGCGGTTGCCGGCCTGGTCGCGGCGGTGGATATAGGCGCCGAGCATCAGGTTCTCGGCGACCGTCAGGTCCGGGAAGACGTCGCGGGTTTCCGGCACCGTCGCCAGTCCCGCGCGGATGACCTGCTCGGGGCTGGCGGCGGTGATGTCCTTGCCCTCGAGGGTGATCGAGCCGCCGGAGGCCTTCAGCGCGCCGGCGATGCACTTGATGGTCGAGGACTTTCCGGCACCGTTCGCGCCGAGCAGGCTGACGAGTTCGCCCTTGCCGACGGAAAAACTGATCCCGCGAACCGCGCGGATCGTGCCGTAGCTGACGGAGAGATCGCGCACGTCAAGCATGGGCCGCCCCCTTGCCGAGATAGGCCTCGATGACGGCCGGATGGGTTCGAACATGCGCGGCGTCGCCCTCCGCGATGGTGCGGCCGGAGGCCAGCACATGCAGGCGGTGGCAGAGGCGCATGATGAGGCCCATGTCGTGGTCGATGATGAGGAGGCCGAGGCCGCGTTTGGCCGGCAGCTCGGAGAGCGTGTGCAGCAGCGTCTCGGTCTCGGCGTCGTTCATGCCGGCCGCCGGTTCGTCGAGCAGCAGGAAGCGCGGCTCGGCGGCGAGCGCCCGGGCGATCTCGACGCGGCGCTTGTCGCCGTAGCTGAGGCTCTCGCCAAGCTCGTCCGCCTTGTCGGTCAGGCCGAGTTCGTCGAGCAGCTTTTTGGCCCGCTCCGTGCTCGCGGCGCGGGACACGCCCTTGGCGAGCGCCGCCGCCTCGACGTTCTCCAGCACCGTCATGGTGTTGAACAGGCGCACGATCTGGAACGAGCGGCTGACGCCGGCAAGCGCGATGTCGCGCGGCGACAGGCCCGAAAGCGTCACCGGACCGGCGGTGATCGTGCCGGTCGCCAGCTTCACCTGGCCGGTGATGGCGTTGATGAGCGTCGTCTTGCCGGAGCCGTTCGGCCCGATGAGGCCGACGACCTCGCCGGTGGCGACGGAGAGCGACACATGGTCGAGAGCGCGGAGGCCGGTGAATTCCACCGACACGTCGTTTACCGCAAGACGTGTTTCAGACATGGCTTTTCCGAAGGTCATGGGCCGGCCTTGCGGCCGGCCCGAACGGGGGAGATCAGGGCTTCGGCAGGGATTCCGGCTTGCGCCAGCCGACGAAGGTCGGCTTGCCGCCCTTGAGCTCGATCACAGCCGCGGCCTTGTTCGGGACATGGCCTTCCTCGGCCGTGCCGTAGTCGAGTTCGCCGGTCAGAAGCTTGAACTGGCCGTCCTCAAGCGCCTTGGCGAGCGCGGCGCCCTCGGTGGTGCCGGCCGCCGTGATCGCCTGGGCGATCATCATGATCGTATCCCAGCCGGTCGAGACGAAGGAGGTATCCGGGTCCTTGCCGAACATCTCCTTGTAGAGGCCGATGAACTTCTCCATTTCCGGATCCGCACCCGCGCCCATCCAGGTATGGGTGACGAAGTAGACATTGTTGCCGAACTTCTCGCCGAGCGCCTCGTGCATGGCCGGGTCGTCATAGGCATCGCCCCCGAGGACCGGCGCATCGTAGCCGACCTCCCGCAGCGCGCGGATGATCACGCCGATATCCGTGCCGTAGGAGGAGACGAAGATCACGTCCGGCTTCTTGCCGAGCGCCTGGAGACGCGCGAGCTGGGCCGAGAAGTTGTTGTCGCCGTTCGTATAGGTGTCTTCCAGCAGGATTTCGCCGCCGTCGGCCTTGAACTGCTCGACGAAATACTTGGAGAGCGACTTGGTATAGGCGATGAACTGGTCGGTGACGACATAGGCCGTCTTCCAGCCCTTTTCCTTGGCCGCGAAATCGGCCGCCGTCGCGCCCATCGTGGTGTTCCACATGGAGAGCGTGAACTGCTTGTCGCCGAGCGACCACGACGAATAGAGCGGGTCGGAGGCGCAGGTCGAGATGCCGACGATGTCGGCAGACTGCGCTTCGCGGCTTGCCGGCGAACCGAAGTCGAAGTCGCAGGGTGCGACGATGACCTGGGCGCCCTTGTCGATCAGCTCGACCGCCACGTTGCCGACCGTGACCGGATCGGACTTGCCGTCGATGTTGATGAACTCGACCTTCTTGCCGAGCACGCCGCCATTGTCGTTGAGGTACTTGACCGCGACCTGAGCGCCGTTGAAGCCGGGCGTGTCGAGCGGGGCCTGGATGCCCGTCATCGAGAGCGCGCCGCCGATGACGATCTTGTCGTCGTCGGCAAAGGCGGCGGAAGAGGCGAGCACGAGGCCCGCCGCCAGAAGCAGTTTGGAAGTTTTCATCATGGTCGTTCCCCTTGATATTGCCTTGCGGCAGTGAGTTGATGCGGCCCGGTCTTTTGTTTTCTGTGCGGCCCGCCTGGAAAGCTCCTTGTTGATCCCGTCGCTATGCTGTCTCGGGCGATCTTACTGCCCGATTTCCTTCAGGAGTTCGTCTGTCGAAATCTGCCGGCAGTAGCCCTTGATCGCATTGAGCGAGGTGTTGTGCCGTTCCTGCGAATAGGTGCCGCACGCGTCCGGCACCAGCGTCACGAGGTAGTTGAGGTCGCAGGCGTCCCGCACGGCCGATTCCACGCACTGGTCGGTGAGAAGGCCGCACAGCACGATCTGCCTGACGCCGAGATTGCGCAGGATATAGTCGATATGGGTGGAGACGAAGACGCTCGATGAGCTTTTCGGGAAAACGATCTCGTCCTCCAGCGGCTCCAGCTCGTCGATGACCTTGCCGTCCCAGGAACCCTTCGGCACGTTGAAGCCGGTGATCTTGTAGTCGAGGCTGCGGTCGCGGCCGTCCTTCGTCAGGCTTTCGATCGTGGTGTGCAGCACTTCGATGTCCGCCTTGCGGAAGCCCGCCAGCAGGCGCTGCATGTTGGGGATCGCGACCTCGTGGATGCGCTTGAAATAATAGCCGTACTTGCCCTCGATATCGGCGTCGGGGACGTCCTTGAACTCCCCGCCTTCACGGCGCACGGAAAAATTCTGCACGTCGATGAAGAGGATGGCCGAGGCGGCCGGATCGAGCGGCAGGTCGCGGGTGGAGGGATGGTCAGCGGCCATCGGAAGGTCCTTCAAGGCTCTGGGCGGCGAGGCGGAGGGGGCCGGCGAGGCGCTCGGCCCATTCCGCCTGCCCGCGCACGTCGTTGATGAGGTCGTTGCGCACTTCGATCAGCACATGCGGAATGCCGCGCCGTTCGCCATGCACGGGGATCGTGTAGTCGGAGAGATCGTCGACGTGGTACGGCGCATTGAGCTTCACCGTGACGTCGCCATTCGCTGCCCGGAAGGTCTCCGCAAGCCGCTCGGCGAAACGCGCGTCGCGATTGTAGAGAAGGCCGAGCTCGAAATCCCGCACGGCGCCCGTGGCCCGCATCACCGGCGTGAAACTGTGCACGGAGACGAGGAAGAGCGGCCTGCCGGCGGCCTGCCGGCGTTCGAGCCCGACGCTGATGGCTTCATGCAGCGGCTGGTGGATTTCCACGTAGCGGCCACGGCGCTCCTCGTCGGAGACATCAGCATTGGCCGGCACGAGCGTGCCGTCGCTCTGCCTGAGGACGCAGTCTTCCGCCTCGAACGGCCGGTTGCAGTCGATGACGAGGCGGCTGTAGCGCTGGAGAACGAGCGGGGCGTCGAGCCGTTCGGCAAGGCCGCGGGCAACGCCCTCGGCGCCGACGTCGTAGGCGATGTGCCGGTCCATCTCCTCGGGCGTGATGCCGAGATCGCCGAGCGCGGCGGGAATGGCCCGGCCGGCATGCTCGCAGGTCAGGAAGATGGTCGACGCGCCTTCGGCATTGATCCACTCCACGGGGGCGGGGTCGCCAGCGTTCAGCAATCTGGACATGTCGCGATCTGCGGGGCTGAGCATGGAATGGCATCCGTCGAGCGCCACGGCAACGGCCGGTGCGCGGGGCTTCTATGGGGGACAGTCAAAGAAATTTTTCAATCATAGTCAATCTTGTTTTTCCATTTGACTAATTTTTTTCATGGAGCAAATATCCCGCCCCAACAAAGGGAACAAACGGCAATGAGCGATGGGAAATCATCGACTACGGTTCGCACGAGGATACGCGATGCCGCGGCGCACCTGACCGCCAGCGAGCGCAAGATCGCCAATGCGATCCTTGCCGACTATCCCTTCACCGGGCTCGAAAGCATCCAGGAGCTTGCGGCGAAAACCGGCGTCAGCGCCCCCTCGGTCACGCGCTTCGTCAGCAAGATCGGCTGCTCCGGCTTCCAGGACCTGCAGCGCCAGTTGATCGCCGAGCTGAAGGAGGGGCAGCGTTCGCCGCTCGACCTCAAGACGAGCCAGAAGCCGGTCGGCCATTCGGAATTCCTGTCGGAATACGTGACGCGGATCTCGTCCGTCATCCAGGAAATGGCGGCGACTGTCTCCCAGGCCCAGTTCGACATCCTTGCCGATCTGGTCGCCGACCCCTCCCGCAACATCTTCCTGCTCGGCGGCCGCGTCAGCGACAACGTCGCGTCCTTCCTCTCGATCCATCTGCGGCAGATCCGCAGCGGCATCTACCACATGGCGGACAACCCGGAATTCTGGCCCGAGCATGTGCTGCGCATGCGCAGGAAGGACGTCGTGGTGCTGTTCGATTTCCGGCGCTACCAGCTCAGCCTCGCGCGCCTTGCCGAAACGATCGCCGAAGCGCGGGGCGCGACGATCGTCGTCGTCACGGACAAGTGGATGTCGCCGGCCGCCCGCAGCGCCGACCACATCGTCGCGCTGCCGATCGATGCCGGCACGGCATGGGACACGGTGGCGGCCGCGATCGTTCTCGTCGAGGCGCTCATCGTGCGCGTCTCCGAGACCGATTGGGAGGCGACGCAGAAACGCATCAGGGATTGGGACGGCGTCAGGTTTTCCATGCCGGGCTACGATCAGGACACCATCAACGGGGACGACGATGAAACGTGAAGAGATGATGGTCGCCTGCTGCGGCGACCTTTCGGGCAAGGTGCGCGGCAAGGCCTTTCCGCTGGCGCAGATGGAAAAGCGCCTGAAGCGCGGCGTCGGCTGGACGCCGACCAATGTGCAGATCACCTGCTTCGACGCGATCGCCGAAAGTCCCTTCGGCTCGCTCGGCGACCTCGTGCTCATTCCCGATCCCTCGACCAGCGTCAGCATCGAGAGCGAGGAGGGGGCGCCGAACGAGAACTTCGTGCTCGGAAATATCCGCTACACCGACGGCCGGCCGTGGGAATTCTGCACGCGCTCCATTCTCGAAGCGGCCCTCGAACGCCTGCAAAGGGTCGCCGGCGTCACGCTCTACGGCGCCTTCGAGCACGAGTTCCAGATCAAGCATCTGGTCTCGCAGACCGACGGCGCGTTCACGCTGGGCGGCTTCCAGAAGGAGCGTCATTTCTGCGAGGCGATCATCGCCGGAATGCGCACCGCCGGCGTCACGCCGGACACGATCCTCAAGGAGTTCGGCGCCGGCCAGTTCGAGGTGACGATGGGCCCGCAGAAGGGCGTCACCATCGCCGATCATTCCGTCATCACCCGCGAGATCGTCGGCCTCGTGGCGCGCGAGCTCGATTACGATCCGACCTTCACGCCGATCCGCGATCCGGCCGGCGTCGGCAACGGCGTGCATGTCCATATGAGCATGCTGGATGCCTCGGGCAATCCGGTCACCTACGATCCCGCCGGCAAGCACGAACTCTCCGATGTTGCCGGAAAGTTCGTCGCCGGCATCCTGAAATACCTCGATTCGATCATCGCGATCACCGCGCCGAGCGTCGTCTCCTACCTGCGCCTGACCCCGCACCGCTGGAGCGCCGCCTTCAACAATCTCGGTTTCCGCGATCGCGAGGCATCGGTGCGCATTTGCCCCGTCTCCGACATCAGCGACATCGCCCGGGCTGCGCAGTTCAATTTCGAGTTCCGCGCAGCCGACGGTGCGGCGAACCCGCATCTGGCGCTCGCCGCCATCGTCCATGCCGGCGTCCAGGGTATCGAGGAGGGACTGACGGTACCGGAAGCGACGCAGGAGGACCTCTCGCTCCTGAGCGTCAAGGCGCTGTCCGAGCGCGGCTATGTCCGCCTGCCGCAGACGCTGGAAGCCGCCCTCCAGCGCTTCGAGGGCAATGCCACGGTCTGCGGGTGGTTCCCGGAGGGCTTCGCCGACGTCTATGTCAAGCACAAGAAGGGCGAGATCGCCTATCTCTCGGGCAAGACCCAGGCGGAAATCTGCGCCGCATATGAGAGTGTTTACTAAGGCACCCCGAACCCGCCGATGCGCCGCCTCGGGGCGGTGCTTCGGCCACGTTGAGACGGCCTTTCAATCGTTGAGCGGGCTGGCCGTCCGGTTGGCGATTGCCGGCGCGATGCCGGCATGATCGGCCGTCTCCGCCCGCTTGCCTCCGGCGGACAAATGCCAATAAATGGCTGGACGCAAGCCAGTTGGACGATGCGCCGGGAAAGGGCAGGTTCATGATCGATCACATGGGTGTCACAGTGCGCGACCTCGCCGTCGCGCGCCGCTTCTACGATGCTGCGCTCGCCCCGCTCGGCATCGCGATGGTGATGGAGGTCACGCCGGAAGAAAGCGGGGGTTACCACGGCGTCGGCTATGGCCGCCATGGCAAGCCGTCCTTCTGGGTGTCGAGCGACGCCCGCCGTCCCGCCCGGAACGACGCGCCGGGGGAGGGCATCCACATCGCTTTTGCGGCCGACGACAGGGCTGCCGTCGACGCCTTCCATGCCGCCGCGATGGCGCACGGGGGGCGCGACAACGGCGCGCCGGGGATCAGGCCGCATTACCATCCGAATTACTACGCAGCCTTCGTGCTCGATCCGGACGGGATCAACGTCGAGGCGGTTTGCCACAAGCCGGCATAGCCGAGCCCCGCGCCGGATGGGCACGGCCTTGAAGCCACGACGAAATCCTGCCCGACCGTTTCCTGCCCGTCTTGCGGCAAGGCATGTTTCACCGGCCCGAAAAGGAGTAGCAGTAGCAAAGCTCGGCCAGGAGAACAGCGCATGCAGCCGGAACAGTCCTTGCAGCAATCCGCCGGCGTCGGGCAGGCCTATTGGGCGGTCCCGGCGCAGGCACTCCTGGCGGGACTGGACACCCGCCGGACCGGCCTTTCGTCCGAGGCGGCGAAAGCCCGCCTGCGGGAAGCGGGACCCAACACGATCAGCCCCGGTCGCGGCACATCGGCCCTGGCGGCGTTCCTTCGCCAGTTCCGCAGCCCGCTCGTCCTGATCCTGATCTTCGCGGCCATCGTGTCGGGCTTCGTCGGCGAGGGCAGCGAGGCGGTCATCATCGGCGTCATCGTGCTGGCGAGCTGCGTCCTCTCCTTCACGCAGGAATATGGCGCCTCGCGCGCGATGCAGGCCCTGACCGCCCGCATCTCGCCCAAGGTCGTGGCGCTGCGCGACGGCCGGGAGACGTCGCTTGCCGTTTCGGACATCGTGCCGGGCGACGTCGTCAGGCTTTCGGCGGGAAACCTCATCCCGGCCGACGGCATCCTCCTTGAGGCCCGCGATTTCAACGTCAGCGAGGCCGCGCTGACCGGCGAGACCTTTCCGGTGGTCAAGGCCGCCGGTCTTTCCCCGCCGGATGCGCAGATCGGCCAGCGTGCGAACGCGGTTTTCACCGGCACGTCCGTGCGCAGCGGCACGGCCTCCATGGTCGTGGTGAAGACCGGCGGGAACACCGAATTCGCCTCCATCGCCGCATCGATTGCGCATGTCGCGCCGGAGACGGATTTCGCGCGGGGCATCCGCCGCTTCGGCTATCTGATGACCGAGATCATGCTGGTCATCGTGATCGTCGTCTTCTTCGCCAATCTCCTGCTGCATCGCCCGGCGGTGGATTCGCTGCTGTTCTCGCTGGCGCTTGCGGTCGGGCTGACGCCGGAACTGCTGCCCGCGATCATCAGCGTGACCCTCGCGCGCGGTGCCCGCGCCATGGCGGCGAACGGCGTCATCGTGCGCCGCCTCGATGCCATCGAAAATCTCGGCAGCATGGATCTCCTGTGCACCGACAAGACCGGCACCCTGACCGAAGGCGTCATCCATCTCGACGCCTGCAAGGACGCCGCGGGGCAGGACGCTCCCGAGGTACGGCTCTGGGCGCTCCTCAATGCCGTGTTGCAGACGGGCATGGCGAACCCGCTGGACGCCGCCATCGCGGCGGGAAAAAGCGAGCAGGACGACCTTGCCGGCTATGCCAAGATCGACGAGATCCCCTACGATTTCATCCGCAAGAGGCTTTCGGTGGCCGTCCGCGTGGAGGGCCGGGCGGAAGACTTGCTGATATGCAAGGGTGCGGTCCAGAACGTCGTCGAGGCCTGCTCCTGCGTCCTCGCCCAGGGCACGCCCGTGCCGATGGACGCGGCCCGGGCGAGGGCGATCGACGACAAGGTGCGCGCCTGGAGCGGGCAGGGCTACCGCGTCCTCGGCATCGCCATCCGCCGGTTTCCCGCAAGGCAGGCCTATGGCCGCGAGGACGAGGCGGGCCTTGCCTTCGCCGGCTTCCTGCTCTTTCTCGACCCGCCCAAGCCGGGCATGGCGCAAACGCTGAAGGCGCTGGCCGACCGCGGCATCAAGGTCAAGGTCATCACCGGCGACAACCGCTACGTCGCCGCCCATCTTGCCGAGATCATCGGCCTGCCGCATGGCCGTATCCTGACCGGAGGGGAGGTGAGCACGCTCACGAAGGAGGCGCTCGTTCCCCGCGTCACGCAGAACGACATCTTTGCCGAGATCGATCCGAACCAGAAGGAGCGCATCATCGCGGCGCTGCGCGGGCACGGCCACGTCGTCGGCTATCTCGGCGACGGCATCAACGATGCGCCCGCCCTCCACGAGGCCGATGTCGGCATTTCCGTCGACGGCGCGGTGGACGTGGCGCGCGAGGCCGCGGACCTCATCCTGCTGGAACGCGACCTCGGCGTGCTGCTGCGCGGGGTCGATGACGGCCGCAGGACCTTCGCCAACACGATGAAATACATCTCGATCACGACAAGCGCGAATTTCGGCAACATGGTCTCGATGGCCTTCGCCTCGCTCGCCTTGCCCTTCCTGCCGCTGCTGGCGCCGCAGATCCTGCTCAACAACTTCCTGTCGGACGTGCCCTCGCTGGCGATCGCCACCGACAATGTCGATCCCGATCAGGTGCGCACGCCCCGGCGATGGGACATCGGCTTCGTGCGCCGCTTCATGGTGACCTTCGGGCTGGTCAGCTCTCTCTTCGATTTCGTCACCTTCGCCTTCCTCCTTCTGGTCGCCGGGGCGACGGCGCAGGTCTTCCAGACCGGGTGGTTCGTCGAATCCCTGATCACGGAGCTGGCGATCGTGCTCGTGGTGCGAACCCGCAAGGCCTTCTGGCGAAGCCGGCCGAGTGCCCTGCTTTCATGGCTGACGCTGGCCGTCGGGGTGTTCGCCATCATGATCCCCTTCCTGCCGGGCGCGGACTGGTTCGGCTTCGTCGCCCTGCCGCTCCCGGTCGTCGGCGGGCTGGTCGCGATCACGCTTGCCTATCTGGCCGCGTCCGAGGCCGTGAAGCACTGGTTCTTCACGCGCGAGCGCCGCCATGCGGGAAAAAGGCGCCGCCGCCCCTGACCGGCGCCGCCGCGCCACAAAAGACCGCCGGGCATTTGCGCCCGCCGGCTGCATGGATGCGCCGCCCGGCGGCTGCCGCGGCCCTTGAAACGGACGATCCAGCGCTATGTACAGGTTGCGCGAGCGAACGGGCGTTCGCGTCCCCAGCCCCGAATTCGTCGCTGAAGACGAATTCGACATGGTCCGAACATCGAAAGGGAGAAATGGCATGAGCGACAAGGTCAGGGAAGACATGGAAGTCATCGGCGCGGACGGCGTGCATGTGGGCACGGTCGATCGCGTGGAAGACAATCGCATCAAGCTGAAGAAGAGCGACAGCTTCGGCTACCACGAAGGCCACCACCACTATATCGAGATGGGCTTCGTGGCCGGCGTCGAGGGCGAGAAGGTGCGCCTGTCGGCCAATGCCGATGTCGCCGTGACGCTCGAAGAGGAACAGTCCGGCCGTCCGGTCGACCTCTGACCCGTTCCGGAGCGGCTTGCCTCCGGCCGCCCCGCTTTTCCTCCAGCGCAGGGCGTCGCCATGCAAAGCTACGACCTCTACCTCAATCCCGCAAAGCCGGCGATCGGCCTTTATGTGCGCGCCGGCGCGGGCCTTCCCGATCTTGCCGATGCGAAGGACTGGATTTTCGATGGCACGATGGAAAAAGACGCGCTACCGTCCGACGTGGTGAAGGCGGTCGCGGAGAACGGACACGCCTTCCGCGACATGGATTGAGCCGGTACCAGCCGGCTTGCCGCCTTCAAGCCCTGCCGAATGGATCCCGCATGGATGCAGTCCTTCCCTCCGTCCTTCCGCAGCCGGTCGCCGCGCGGCTGACGAAGGCAGCAATTTTTCTCGTCGTGACACTCCAACCCGGCCATGAAGCCGAAACGGCGGTGCGCAAGCTCTGCGCCGATCTTTCGGGCCTCCTGCGCGCTGTCGGCTTCCGTGACCTCGAAGGCGGCCTTTCCTGCGTGACGGGCATCGGCTCGGAAGCCTGGGACCGGCTCTTCGGCGCCCCGCGCCCGATCGACCTGCACCCGTTCCGCGAGATCCGTGGCAGCCATCACGCGGTCGCCACGCCCGGGGACCTCCTGTTCCACATCCGCGCCACGCGCATGGACCTGTGTTTCGAGCTGGCGACGCAGATCATGAAGCGGCTGGACGGTGCGGTCGTGGTCGTCGACGAGGTGCACGGCTTCAGCTATTTCGACGACCGCGACCTGATCGGCTTCGTCGACGGCACGGAGAACCCCGTCGACGCGGCCGCGGCGGCGGCCACGATCATCGGCGCGGAAGACCCCGGCTTTTCCGGCGGCAGCTATGTCATCGTGCAGAAATACCTGCACGACCTTGCGGCCTGGAACCGCGTCCCGGTCGCCGAGCAGGAGAGGATCATCGGCCGCGAGAAGCTCTCCGACATCGAGCTCGACGACGCCGCCAAGCCGAGCTACGCCCATAACGTCCTCACCTCCATCGAGGAGAACGGCGTGCCGCTGGAGATCCTGCGCGACAACATGCCCTTCGGCGATGTCGGCAAGGGCGAGTTCGGCACCTATTTCATCGGCTATGCGCGTTCGCCGCACCGCATCGAGCGCATGCTGGAGAACATGTTCATCGGCCTGCCGCCGGGCAATTACGACCGGCTGCTCGATTTCAGCCGCGCCGTGACGGGCACTCTGTTCTTCGTCCCCTCCGCCTCGTTCCTCGACGCCGTGGCGCCGGATGCCGCCCCGGCGTCCGAAGCGCCCGCGCAGGAACCCTCGCAACAATCCGCACCGCGCGGCGACGGATCGCTCGGCATCGGCTCCCTCAGGAAAGGGGTTTCCCATGAATAACCTGCACCGCGAACTCGCGCCCGTTTCAGAGGCCGCCTGGGCCGAGATCGGGCAAGAGGCGACGCGCACGCTCAAGCGGCACCTCGCCGCCCGCCGTGTCGTCGACATGGCCGGCCCGTCCGGCCTCGGCCTTTCGGCGGTCGGCACGGGCCATGTCGTGCCCGTCGCGCCGCCGGACGAGGGCGTGCAGGCGGCAAGGCGCGAGGTCAAGGCGCTGGTCGAGCTCCGCGTGCCCTTCCAGCTCTCGCGCAGCGCCATCGACGACGTGGAGCGCGGCGCGCTCGACAGCGACTGGTCCCCCGTCAAGGAGGCCATGCGCAAGATCGCCTTTGCCGAGGACCGCGCCGTGTTCGACGGCTACGCGGCCGCCGGCATTGAGGGCATCCGCGCCGCCGCGAGCAACCCGGCCGTGCCGTTGCCGCAAGGCGTGAAGCGCTACCCGGATGCGGTGGCGCGCGCGGTCGGCGCGCTTCGCCTTGCCGGCGTCGAAGGCCCCTATGCGCTCGTTCTCGGGGGCGATGCCTATATGGCGGCAAGCGGCGGCAGCGACGACGGCTATCCCGTCTTCCACCATGTCGAGCGGATCGTCGACGGCGGCATCATCTGGGCGCCGGCCATCGAGGGCGGGCTCGTGCTGTCGCTGCGCGGCGGCGATTTCGAGCTGACCGTCGGCCAGGATTTCTCCATCGGCTATCTCTCCCATTCCGCAACCACCGTCGATCTCTACGTGCAGGAAAGCTTCACCTTCCGCACGCTGACGACGGAAGCGGCCGTGGCCCTTTCGCCGGAGTGAGCCGAACGGCAGGAGGCCGGCATGACGCAGAAGGACGAACATCACGTCGTCATCGTCGGCGGCGGCTTCGGCGGGCTGGAGGCGGCCCGCAACCTTGCGGCAGGCCCCTTCCGCATCACGGTGCTCGACCGGCGCAACCACCATCTGTTCCAGCCCCTGCTCTACCAGGCGGCGACCGCCTCGCTCGCCCTGTCGGAGATCGCCTGGCCGATCCGCTCCCTCCTCAGCCGCCACCGCAATGCGACGACGCTGCTCGGCGCGGTGAGCGGCATCGACCCGGTCGGAAAGGCCGTGCTGGTCGAGGACGGGCGGCAGGTCGCCTACGACACGCTGATCCTGGCCACCGGCGCGCGCCACGCCTATTTCGGCCATGACGAATGGGAGCCCCACGCCCCGGGGCTGAAGACGCTGGAGGACGCGACGACGATCCGCCGCCGCATCCTCTGCGCCTTCGAGCGGGCGGAATGGCAGGGGGATGCCGGCGAGCGCCGCCGCCTGCTGACCTTCGCCATCGTCGGTGCCGGGCCGACCGGCGTGGAACTTGCCGGCACCATTGCCGAGCTCGCCCACGAGACGCTGCGGCGGGACTTCCGCACCATCGACACGCGCGAGGCGAGGGTGGTGCTCGTCGAGGCCGGCCCGCGCATCCTCGCGGCTTTCACCGAGGACCTTTCGGCCTATGCCGAGCGGGCGCTCGCCCGGCTGGGCGTCGAGGTGCGCACCGGCCATGCCGTATCCCGGTGCAGCGCCGCGGGCATCGAGCTCGGCGGCGAGATGCTCCCCGCCGCGACGATCCTCTGGGCGGCGGGTGTCGCCGCCTCGCCGGCGGCCGAGTGGCTGGACGTGCCGGCCGACCGTGCCGGGCGGGTCATCGTTGCGCCCGACCTTTCCGTTCCGGGCTTTCCGGACATCTTCGCGATCGGCGACACGGCCCATGTCGCGATGGGCGAGGGCCGGACGGTGCCGGGCATCGCGCCGGCGGCCAAGCAGGAAGGCCGCTACGTTGCCGGCGTGATCCGTGCCCGCCGCGAGGGAAAGCCGGCGCCCGCGCCGTTCGCCTACCGCAACGACGGCAACCTTGCCACCATCGGCAAGCGCGCCGCCATCGTCGATCTCGGCTGGATCAGGCTGAAGGGCCGGCTGGCCTGGTGGACTTGGGGCATCGCCCATGTCTATTTCCTGATCGGCCTGCGCAACCGCCTCGCCGTCGCCCTGAGCTGGCTGTGGATCTATTCGACCGGCCAGCGCAGCGCCCGCCTCATCACCGGGGCGAAGGCCGGGCATGACGAAGGGAGGCCGCAATGAGCAGGCGTTTCGCCGTCGGCGATCATGTCGCCTGGAATTCGGAGGCCGGCCGCGTGTCGGGCACCATCATCGCCGTCCACACCAGCGATTTCGACTACAAGGGCCACACCCGCCGCGCCTCCCCCGACGAACCGCAATACGAGATCAAGAGCGACAAGACCGACCACATCGCCGCCCACAAGGGCAGCGCCCTCAGCCTCGTTCGAGGCGAAGGGCGCAAGGCGTGATCATGTGAGGCCGCGCGTGCCTATCGCTTCGCATTGCGCGCGATGTGCTGCTCGAACGCCTTGCCGAATCCGGTGAGGAACTCGCGCGTGCCGTCATTGGTCAGCTTTCCCGCATCGTCGAACAGGCTGCCGCTGCCGCCGATATAGGCTTCGGGCTGCTCCAGCACGGGCATGTTCAGAAAGCACAGCGACTGGCGCAGGTGGTGATTGGCGCCGAAACCGCCGATCGCGCCGATCGACGTCGAAATGATCGCCGCGGGCTTGCCCATCAGCGCGCCCTGGCCATAGGGGCGCGAGGCGACGTCGATGGCGTTCTTGAGGACGCCCGGGACCGAGCGGTTATACTCGGCGGTCACGAAGAGCACCGCGTCGGCCGCCGCGACACGCTCGCGCAGCGCCGTCCAGTCAGCCGGCGGCGTCGCCTCCAGGTCCTGGTTGAAGTAGGAAACCGAACCGATTTCGAGGAAATCGAACTTCAGGTTCGGTGTCAGCGCCGCAAGGGCATGGGCGACCTTGCGGCTGAACGACTCCTTGCGAAGACTGCCGACGAGAACTGCGACGGTGGTCATGATTGCCTCCAGGCGTTGTTGGGCGTCGATCCTCGCCCCTCGCACGGGAAAACTCAAGATCGAAGATCAAGTTCCGCAAGTCTTCCCGGCCTGCCGTGGCCGCGGCGGTATTTTGTCACGTCGTATTCGCCGTTAAAGTGGTATATGAGTTACCACATTGATGGAGAGACGCATGGACACGAACGAAACACGCAGGCCCCTGGTATTTTCCGGCGAGCACGTCAGCGGGCGGGATATAGATGGAAACAGCCTGATGCCGATGCTCATCGCGGGGCTCGTCCTCATCGCGCTTGGCGCCGTGGGCGTGATGGTCTTCGTATAGGGCGCCGGGGCCGCCCGATCCTTCTCTTTCCGGCCGGCGAGCGGCCTGACGTGAATTTCTTTGTGTGAGAACAAAGAATGCCGCGCCCTTCTGCTGTGTTACTCGCACAGACGGCAGGAGGGGTGAAGACGAATGGAACAGCACATCGAGCGCAAGAAGGCGTGCCCGGTCGACTGGGATCCGCGCAGCCCCGAGGTTCTGGCGGACCAGATCGCCGCCTATGACCGGATGCGCGAAACGTGCCCCGTCGCCTATAGCGACTATCTCGGATGGTCCGTCTTCGGGCACGAGGATGTGCTGCGCATCCTCGGCGACCACGAGACCTTCAGCAACGTCGTTTCCCGCCACCCCTCGGTTCCGAACGGGATGGACCCGCCGGAGCACACGCTCTATCGCCGGATGATCGAGCCCTATTTCGCGCCGGAACGCATCGCGGCGTTCGAGCCGGTGTTCCGCCGGATCGCGCGGGGGCTGGTGGACCATCTCGGCAGGAACCCCTCATGCGATGTCATCAGGGAGTTCGCGGAGCCCTATGCCGTGCGCATCCAGTGCGGCTTTCTCGGCTGGCCCGAAAGCCTGCATGCGCCCCTCCTGCAATGGGTCTACCGGAACCGCGCGGCGACACTCGCCCGCGATCCCGAGGCCATGGCGGCCGTCCCCCTCGAATTCGACGGCCATATCCGCGCGCAGCTTGAGATGCGCGAGCGGGCGGGCGCTGACGCCGCCGACGACCTCACCACCTGCCTGCTCCGCCAGACCGTCGGCGGCAGGCGGCTGGACCATGCCGAAATCGTCAGCATCCTGCGCAACTGGACGGTGGGCGAGCTCGGAACCATCGCCGCCTGCGTCGGGATCATCCTGCATTTCCTCGCCGGGCGTCCCGACGTGCAGGCGCGTCTGCGCGGCGATCGGGCCGGGCTTGCACCGGCGATCGACGAGATCCTGCGGCTTCACGGACCGTTGATCTCCAACCGCCGCGTCGCGACACGCGCGGTGACGGTCGGCGGCCACGCGCTCGGGGCAGGGGACCGCATAACGGTGCTGTGGGCGTCGGCGAACCGCGACGGCGCGGTTTTCGCGGATGCCGAAGAGTTCCATCCCGGGCGCGACCAGTCGCAGAACCTGCTTTACGGCGCGGGCATCCATGTTTGCCCGGGAGCGCAACTGGCGAGGATGCAGTTGAGCATCGTCTTCGACGAACTGCTCGATGGCCTCTCGCCTTTTTCGCTTCTCCCCGGCGTCGAGCCGGTCCGCGCGGTCTACCCGGCAAGCGGGTTTTCCTCCCTCTTCCTGACGCCGGCGTGACCCACGCAAGGCGCGCGACCGGAGACCGAACATGCGCATAGCCGTCGTCACCATATCGGATCGCGCCAGCCGCGGGCAGTACGAGGACCTGAGCGGCCCGGCCATCGAGGCATGGCTGCGGGAGACCGTCGTGACGCCGTTCGAGATCGTCAGGCGGATCGTGCCCGACGGCATCGAGCCGGTGCGCGACGTGCTTGTGGCGCTGTGCGACGAGGAGCATGCCGACCTAATCCTCACCACCGGCGGAACGGGACCAGCCCCGCGCGACGAGACGCCGGAGGCCATGCGCGAGGTCGTCACAAGGGAACTGCCGGGCTTTGGCGAGCAGTTGAGGCGTGCAAGCCTGGAGCAGACGCCGACCGCGATCCTCTCGCGGCAGATGGCCGGGATCCGTGGCAGGACGCTGATCATCAACCTGCCCGGAAAGCCGTCCTCGATCCGTTTCAGCCTGAATGCCGTCTTCGCCGCGGTGCCCTATTGCCTCGACCTGATCGGGGCGGACTGGATGGATACCGATCCCGCCCGCGTGAAGGTGTTCTGGCCCGCGCCCTCCTCATCAGGCTGAGCCGCCCTGCGGACGTTCCGGGAGGTGTTGCGCGTGGAGGAAGCCGGCAGGAACCGGTCGCTGCTGATCGTCCATCCGGCGGGCGTGTTCTTCGCGCTTGCCGCGCTCATGGCCGTGGCGTTGCCCTGGGTCTGGCTGCTGCCGCTGGAGGATGCGCGGCTGGCGCATGCAAGGCTCGGACTATTCGGCTTCGGCGGCATGGCCATCTGCGGCTACATCATGACGGCGCAGAAGGCGTGGACGGGTCGCCGGTTTCCGACGCCGGCCCCTTTCTCCGGGGTGCTCGCCCTCGGCGCACGGCTGGCCTGCCTTGGCTTTCCGGAGGATTTCTGGCCGGTCCTGCTGCTGTCGCTGCCGGTCGCCCTGATGGTCCTGTGGCCCGTATTGCGGGGGCGTCGATGGGACAAGGCGCCGCTGGCGATGGTGCCGCTGATGCTCGTCGCCGCCGAGGCGATGCTTCTCGACCGACCGGATCTCGCCGGCCTTCTCCCCGAGGCCATGGCGGCCCTCATCTTCGTGGTCGGGGGGCGGCTCGTGCCCTCCTTCCTCGCCGAAGCACGCCGCCGGCGCGCCCTTGCCGCGCCGAGGAGACCGCCCCTTTGGCTGGGGGCGATCCTGCTGGGGGCGGGCCTGCTGAATGAGGGCTTCATGGGAACGCTCGCGCTGCTTGCCGCGATGCTCTGGGTTCTCGCCCGCAGCTTCGACGGCCTCCGGCTCGGACAGGCGAACCGGATGCTGTGCATCGGCTACGCCGGCCTCGTTCCCGGATTGCTCGCCATCGGCGCGGCGCGGTCCGGTATGGTGCCGCACCTGGTCGAGGTGCATGTGCTGACCATGGCGACCATGGGGCCGATGATCCTCGCGGTTGCCGCGCGCGTGACGATGCGGCGTATGGCCGGGGCGGAGCTTCTGCCCCGCCGCCGGCATCTGGCGGCCCTCGGGCTGGTGTTCGGCGCGGCCGTCGCGCGCGCGTTCGCGGAACTGTCCGGGCAGGCGCCGATATGGCTGGCGGTGGCGGGGATCGGCTGGTCCGCCGCCTGGCTGCTGTTCCTGTCGGTCCATGTGCCGGCCTTGCCGAGGCCCGCTCCGTTTCCGCTACTGAGCGCGCAGCGGGCGCTGCGGCCGGCGGACACACCGTCCCGATAAAAACCTTCCTGAATTTATCCACATTTGCGCTGGCGCAAAGAGCGGCCCTCCCGCGATCGATAACCATTCGCGACATCGGCTCGTCCGCGGCAGGGTGTCCATCCCGCCGGGGTGAAGCCGCATCTGGAAGTTGTCTGGGGGATTTCGCTATGAATACAAAGGGATTGGTCGTGGCTGTGGCGCTGGGCTCTCTGCTTGTGATGCCCGTGGCCGGCATCGCGGCGGATGGTGCGGAAAGTCGCGGCCTTGCCAATGTCAAGGAATTCACGCTCGATCACAGCCGCCGGCTGGTCGCGCAGGCGGAGCTGCTAGAGGCCGGCCTTGCCGACTACCACGGCGTGATCGCCGCGCATGGCGGGGACTATGCGGCGGCCTGGGCTGCCGATGGTCCAAAGCTCGCCAGCCAGGTCGCCGCCATCCGCGCCCTCTGGCTGGAGGCGTCCAACCATTACGAGACGATCGAGGGGATCGTCGCCGGCCTTCCGGCAACCGCCAAATACGACCTCATCCTGGATGCCGGCAATCCGGGCACGGACGCCGAGGATGTCGCGGAATACGACCTGCCGCTGCCGGACGGCAACGTGCTGAAACGGCCGGGCAACCTGTTCCACGGCATCACCGAGCCGCTGTTCTGGGGCATGGACGAAAAGGGTGTCAAGCTGCAGGCGGACCTCAACGGTGACGGGAAGGTAACGCGCGGCGAGATGCTCTTCGATGCCAATCTCGGCCTCGGCGCCGCGCAGGCGCTCGCCCTTTGGTCCAAGGCCCTGGAGGCCGACATGGCGGCGTGGAAGCCGAACCGCGAAGACGCCTTCACCTCCGTGGTCGTGATGACCCCGACGGTCGGCGACTATTTCGGCGAGTGGAAGGAATCGCAGTTCATCTCCGGC
Source organism: Shinella sp. PSBB067 (assembly GCF_016839145.1). NCBI lineage: Bacteria > Pseudomonadati > Pseudomonadota > Alphaproteobacteria > Hyphomicrobiales > Rhizobiaceae > Shinella > Shinella sp. PSBB067. The sequence continues at coordinate 246,404 of NZ_CP069303.1, forward strand.
GAGATCGGCGCCTTCGTCGCCCAGAGCCGCCTGACGGACGTGCAGGGCATCATGAGCGGTTGCCGCAAGATGTATGCCGAGGCGCTTTCCCCGGTCGTGGCCGAAAGCGATGCGGACCTCGACAGCCGCATCAAGGCCGGCTTCGAGGAGCTGCTGGCCCTCGTGGAGGACACCCGTGCCCGCGAGGCGGCCGGCACGAGGTTCGGCGCCGAGGAGGCCGATGCGCTGGGCAACGAGGCGCAGGACATCGCCGACCGGATCGTCGCCATGGTGTTGCAGGCCGCAGCCAAGGCCGAGGTGCAGATCCGCGGCTGAGCGAAGGCCGCGGGACGAGCGGCCGGCGGGACCCTGCCGGCCGGAGGAACGGACCGATGAAAAGCCTCGAAACCCTCCCCGAACCCGCCTGCCGGCGCTTCGTGCTGGAATACGGCCCGAAGCGTGCGGGCGTGCGGCGTGCCCTGGCGCTGTCGCTCCTCTTCGCCGTCCTCGTCGGCACGGGCCTGCATCTCGAATTCCTCGCCGGGCGCAACTGGAATGCGGGGGAGGCCGTCCTCCTGGCGCATCTTGCCGTCGGGCTGCCGTTCGCGGCGCTGTTCCTGTCCTGGATCGGCGGCCATGTCCTGCGCGGCCTGCCGAGGAGCGAGCGGCCCGTCTTCAGCGTGCTGGGCTGGCTTCTCCTCGCGAAATTCGTCCTCGTCATCGGGACGGGATTGATGATGGCGTTGCCGACGGCCTTCTTTCTTGCCGGCGGGGTCTGGTTCTGGAGCTTCGAGGCGACCCATGTCCTGACCTTCCTGCACCTGTGGGGCTCGCTCGCGGCCGCCGTGGGCCTTCTCGCGCATCTGGCCATGCGGCACTGGGAACCGCGGGCAGTCCGTCACGGGCGGCGACCGTCATGAAGTACCAGTTCAGGACCCATCTCCCGCCGGTCGTGCTCGGCGCGTTCCTCGCCCTGGTGTTCATCCTGGGGGCGGGCGTCCTGGCGCCGGCGGCACCCGAGCCCGGCGTGGCACTTGCCGACGTGCCGTTCTACCGCCTGCCCTTCGGCCCCGACGCGGCCGGCCGCGAACGGCCCTTCTGGCCCTCGCGCCTCCAGACGGAGAACGGCAGGTTCGCCGACCCCGCCTCGATCCAGTCGGCGTCCCGCTGCGCGACCTGCCATCGGCGGGAATTCGAGGAGTGGGCGCCGTCGCTCCATGCCATTGCCGACCGCGACACGGTCTACGAGCGCGCGGTGCGGGTCAACGAGGCGCTGCACAGGGACGGCGTCGAGAAGACCCGCTTTTGCGAGGGATGCCATGCGCCCGGCGAGGTGCTGGCGGGCCGGACGAACCGATTCAAGTCCGTCATGCCGTCGAAGGCGGGCAGGGAGGGCATCACCTGCGTGATGTGCCACACCGCCACCCATGCCGACCCCGTTGAGGGCAACGGCGCGCTGACGCTGGCGGTCAATACCGGCGTCGACCGGCTCTCCGATCCGATGATCCTCGCCGCGCCGCGCGACCACGCCCGCGCCTTCGGCGCGGCGGGCACGAACGCGCTGATCGCGAGTTCCGATTTCTGCGGCGGCTGCCATACCGAGACCTACGATGCCTCCATGTCGAAGGCCGAAATCCCGCAGCATGTGCAGACGACCTTCGCGGAATGGCAGGCGAGCTGGTATGCGCGCAACGGCGTCAACTGCCAGGATTGCCACATGGCGCCCGACCCCGCCGCCTATGTCCGCCAGGTCCGGGCCGGCAACCTCGCCAAGCCCGAGCGCTATGCGCACAATTTCACCGGCTCGAACTACCTGATGTTCGACACCGGCCTCGGCTCCAACCTGACCTTCCTGCGCGGCGGCATTCCGCCGGGCCTCACCGAGGCGAAAAACACCGAGCTGATCGCAAGGCAGGGCGAGGCGACCCGCGCGCTGCTGCGCTCGGCCGCCGGGCTTGCGCTGCGCGATACGGCCGTTGCCGGCGGCAGGCTGCGCTTTGCCGTTGTGGTGCAGAATCTCGGCGCCGGCCACAACCTGCCGACCGGCGTGATCGACCAGAAATACATGTGGCTCGAAGTTGCCGTCCTGGATGCGTCGGGCACGGAGATCTACCATTCCGGCGCGTTCGACGCCGAGCGCGGCGAAGTCGACCCCGATGCCGTGATCTGGCGCGAGGACTTCGTCGATTCCGACGGCAAGCGCATCCCCGACCACCGCACCTTCATCACGGCCGCCATCACCCATGTCCGCAAGGGCGTTCCGCCAAGAGGCGAGGATGTCGTCGCCTATGAGGCGCCGCTTCCGTCCGGCGCCACGGGGCCGTTCACCCTTCAAGCCAGGCTCTGGTATCGCGTCGCCACGCAGGAATTCGCCTACAACACGTTGAAGACGGACCTGATCATTCCCCCCTTCGAGCTTGCATCGGGGCAATTCACCCTGCCCGCCGGGAAAGAAGCAAATCCATGACCGCTCATGCCGTTCGCACCCTCCTTTTCACGCTGGCCGCCCTTTTCTCCACCCTGGGCGCGGCGGCGGGAGCCGACGTGCCATGGCAGGATGCCGAAGCCCTGCGCGGGGAAAGCGCGCAGATCCAGCGGCGCCTGTTCCGGGCGCCGGACGCGGCGCTGCGGGAGGATGTCGCGGCGCGGCTGGAGGAGGTCCGCCGGCTCTGGTTCACGCGGCTGCGGCCTGCCTATGAAGAGGCGGCACCATCCCGGATGCGGCCCCTGGACGAGGCGGTCGACGCGTTTGCCGGGGCGGCCGGGCGTTGGGACCCCTCGGCCACGGCGTCGGCCCGCGCCCGGATCTGGACCGGGCTGGTCGACGGCGCCTTCCGTGCGGCCCTTGCCCGCCTCGACGAGGGCAAGACGCAGGAAGCGGCCGGCTGGCTCAACATTCGCGAATATGCCCGCACGTCGCGCGACACGGCCGCCAGCATCGCCATGCGCGAGGTGCTCGCCGGGCGGATGGCGCCGGGCGATGCGCGGAGCGTGATCGAGACGGAACTGCTCGGCGTCTACGCCGGCGAACTGCGCAAGGCCGTCGCCGAGGCGCGCGGCCACCTCGCCGCCGGTTACGGCGTCCAGCTCGCCGGCGCGCTCGCCCGGGCGGGCGGCCTGCACGCGCTGCTGTCGGAGAGCCTTGCGGCGCGTCTCGGCACGCAGGAGGCGAACCGGATCGCGGAGGCCTTCGCACGGCTGGACGGTCCGGATCGCCCGCAGGGGGCAGGGCTCGATGCGCTGCTCGTCCGCATCGAGACGCTGCTCGCCACCTATGCGCCCGCGAGCCTTACTCCCAAGGAACGGGACCGCCGCGTCCGCCTGCTCGCCCGGTTCGTGGCGCTCGTGCCGGTCGAATACGGCAAGGGCGTGAGGGACGGGGAGATCGCCATCCCCTTCGAATATTTCGAGGCCGGGCTGTTTCGCGACCGCGCGCAGATGCTGTTCGGCGACCTCGGATACGACCTTGCCGCCCGCGCGCCGCAGTCCTTCGACAGGCTGGCGGCCATTCTCAAGGACATGCAGGCGCTGATCGCACGGAAGGGCGACAGGGCGCAGGTCGACAGACTTGCGGAAGAAGCGGGAACGCTCCTCGCCGAAACCTACGGGGCGGACCTGTCGAAGGGCGGCGACGGCGCGGCGCTCTCCCTGCTGCCCGACATTCTCGATGAAATCCTGCTGGCCGGCGGGGCCGGTGACTGGCAGGAGGCTGAACTCAAGCGGCTCGAAGCCTATGCGCTGTTCGATCCCGATGTCGAGCAGCGCCTGATGCCGCGCGCGCCGGCGCTGGCGCTCAAGATGGAGGCGGATTTCTGGGAGGGCAGCGCGGAAAGCCCCGGCCTGGGCCGCATCGTCGCCGCTCGCGGCGCGGAAGAAGCCCTGAAGCTGGCGGTGACCCGCATGAAGGCCGCCACGCAGGAGGCGGCCCGCATCCTCGACGTCAGGCTCTCCGGCCTTGGAGCCTTCCTGCAATCGCTCGCCATTCTGCTGCGCGAGGGGCTGGAGGCGGTTCTCGTCCTTGCCTGCATGATCGGCGCGCTGAAGGCGAGCGGCGTTCCGGCCCGCGGGCCCGGAGGGTGGCGCTGGCCGGTGGCCGGGGGCGTGACGGCCGCGCTCGCCGGTTCCTTCGCCCTCTGGTTCGCCGTCGGCCGCCTCTTCGCCCTCAGCACGCTCCAGCGAGAACTGTTGGAAGGTCTTTCAGCGCTGGCCGCCGCCGCCGTGCTCCTCTATGTGACCCACTGGATCTTCAGGAAATCCTATGTCGGCGACTGGATCGTGCAGATCCGCCGCAAGGCGGCGGCCGCCGCCACGGGCAGAAAGACCGGCTCCGGCGGCTATCCCGGCTGGCTCACCCTGTTCTCGCTCTCGTTCCTCGTCGTCTTCCGCGAGGGCTTCGAAACGGTCCTCTTCTACGAGGCGCTGCTGATCGACGCGCCGGCCGCGCCCGTGCTCGCCGGGCTGGCCGTCGGCGGGGGCCTTGCCGTCGCGATCGGCTATCTCATACTCGGCCTCGAAGCGAAGCTGCCCGTGGCGGCCTTCTTCCGGCTGACGGGCGGGCTGCTTGCCGTCCTCTGCGTCATGCTGGTCGGCAGCGGTATCCGCGGCCTGCAGACCTCCGCCCTTGTTTCCGCGACGCCGGTCGCCTGGTTCCCGGACCGCCCCTGGCTGCAGATCTATTTCGGCCTCTATCCTGTTTACGAGGCGCTGCTCGCCCAGGCGGTGGTGGCCGGCCTGCTTGCCGTCTCGCTGCTCGGCTTCGTGCTGCGCCGGCAGGCGGCGCTGCCGGCGCGCTCCGGCGGCAGTTGACGAAGGCCATTGTGGTCGTGCCGGGCGGCGGCTAGGCTCGTCTGCGTCACGGGGAGCAAGCCGGGCACTCATACGTTGACTTCTTCGGAAGGGCGACCAGGGAGACGCAGGATGACCAATGTTCCGAACGCCGACGACCTTGCGCTGACAGACCGCTACTGGCGCGCGGCCAATTATCTTTCCGTCGGCCAGATCTACCTGATGGACAACCCGCTGCTGCGCGAGCCGCTGAAGGCCGAGCACGTCAAGCCGCGCCTTCTCGGCCATTGGGGCACGACGCCGGGCCTCAATTTCATCTATGCCCATCTCAATCGCATCATCCGGGCGCGGGATGCCGAGGTTCTCTATATCTGCGGCCCGGGCCACGGCGGGCCGGGCATGGTGGCCAATGCCTGGCTGGAGGGCACCTATTCGGAAATCTATCCCGAGGTGGGCGGCGACGAGGCGGGACTGCGCAGGCTCTTCCGCCAGTTCTCCTTCCCGGGCGGCATTCCGAGCCATGCAGCGCCCGAGACCCCCGGCTCGATCCACGAGGGCGGCGAACTCGGCTATGCGCTGGTGCACGCCTACGGTGCGGCCTTCGACAATCCCGGCCTCGTCGTCGCCTGCGTGGTGGGCGACGGCGAGGCCGAGACCGGCCCGCTCGCCGCCGCCTGGCATTCCAACAAGTTCCTGAACCCCGTCAGCGACGGCACGGTGCTGCCGATTCTGCATCTCAACGGCTACAAGATCGCCAACCCGACCGTGCTGGCGCGCCTGCCCGACGAGGAACTGACCCATCTCTTCACCGGCTACGGCTACGATCCGATCTTCGTGGAGGGCCACGAGCCGGAGGCCATGCACCGCGACATGGCGGCCGCGCTCGACACGGCCTTCGACCGCATCGCGGCCATCCGCGCGGCCGCCAAGGACGATCCCGCCCGCCGCCCGCGCTGGCCGATGATCGTGCTGCGCAGCCCCAAGGGCTGGACGGGTCCGAAGGAGGTGGACGGCAAGATGGTCGAGAACCACTGGCGCTCGCACCAGGTGCCCGTGTCCGAATGCCGCTCGAACCCTGCCCATCGCGACATTCTCGAAACCTGGATGCGCAGCTACGATCCGGAGGACCTCTTCGATGCGGCGGGCCGCCTCAGGCCGGAATTGCGGGCACTCGCGCCAAGGGGCGAACGCCGCATGAGCGCCATTCCGCACGCCAATGGCGGGCTCTTGCGCAAGGACCTGCGCACGCCCGGCATCGGCGACTATGCGGTCGCTGTGGAAAGGCCCGGCGCTGTGGACGCGCAGGCGACGAAGATCCTCGGCGATTACCTGCGCGACGTGATCCGGCTGAACGCGGCGGACAGCAATTTCCGCGTCTTCGGCCCGGACGAGACAGCCTCGAACCGGCTCGCCAGCGTCTTCGAGGCGACGGACCGGGTATGGATGGCCGAGACGCTGCCGACGGACGATCACCTCGCGCCCGAAGGTCGCGTCATGGAAGTCCTCAGCGAGCACCTCTGCCAGGGCTGGCTGGAAGGCTACCTGCTGACCGGCCGGCACGGCTTCTTCTCCTGCTACGAGGCCTTCATCCACATCGTCGATTCCATGTTCAACCAGCATGCCAAGTGGCTGAAGGTGGCGCGCGAGCTGCCGTGGCGAAAGCCCGTCTCCTCGCTCAACTACCTGCTGACCTCCCATGTATGGCGGCAGGACCATAACGGCTTTTCCCACCAGGATCCGGGCTTCATCGACCTCGTCGCCAACAAGAGCGCGGACATCGTGCGCGTCTACCTGCCGCCCGATGCCAACACGCTCCTGTGGGTGGGCGACCATTGCCTGAAGACCTGGAACCGCATCAACGTCATCGTCGCCGGCAAGCAGCCGGCGCCGCAATGGCTGACGATGGCGGAGGCGACCCGCCATTGCGAGGCCGGCCTCGGCATCTGGGACTGGGCGGGCACGGAGGAGGGGATCGACCCCGACGTGGTGATGGCGTGCGCCGGCGACGTGCCGACCATGGAGACGCTCGCCGCCGTCGATCTCCTGCGCCGGGCGGTGCCGCACCTGCGCATCCGCGTCGTCAACGTCGTCGACCTGATGACGCTGCAATCGCCGCAGCACCACCCGCACGGCATTTCCGACGAGGACTTCGATCGCATCTTCACCCGCGACCGGCCGGTGGTCTTCGCCTATCACGGCTATCCCTACATCATCCACCGGCTGGTCTATAAACGGACCAACCATCCGAACGTCCATGTCCGCGGCTTCATCGAGAAGGGCACGACCACCACGCCCTTCGACATGGCGGTGATGAACGAGCTCGACCGCTACCACCTCGCCATCGAGGCCATCGAGCGCCTGCCGGCCCTCCGGGACCGGGCGGCCGGCATCGTCGCCGCGCTGGAGGGCAAGCTCGCAGAACATCATGCCTATGTCCGCGAACACGGCGAGGACATGCCGGAGATCCGCGACTGGAAATGGCCCTATCCGCGGCCGGCTCCGTCGGAGGCGTAAACGCGCGGCCAGCCATGCCGGCCTGGGGAGAACGAACGTGCTGTCCTTGAAATCGCTCGGCGGAGCGGGAACCGTCACCGGGTCGAAGCACCTGCTTTCCCTTGGCGACGAACGGATCCTTGTCGATTGCGGCCTCTTCCAGGGCCTCAAGAACCTGCGCGACCTCAACTGGCAGCCGCTGCCGGTCTCCCCGCGCGACATCGACGCGGTGATCCTGACCCACGCGCATCTCGACCACAGCGGATACCTGCCGCGCCTGGTGCAGGGCGGTTATCGCGGCAAGGTCTACGCGACGCCGGCCACCCGCGACGTCGCGGAGCTCATCCTCATGGACAGCGGCCATTTGCAGGAAAAGGATGCGGAATTCTTCAACCGGCACCAGTTGTCGCGGCACCAGCCGGCGCTTGCCCTCTACGGCGTTCGGGATGCGCAAAGGGCCGTCGGGCATTTTTCGACGGCGGCCTTCGGCCAGACGGTCCGGCTTGCCGGCGGCGCATCGTTCCGCTTCCGCCCGCCGGGCACATCCTCGGCGCGGCGAGCGTCGATCTCGAATGGGGCGGCCGGCGGATCGTCTTTTCCGGCGATATAGGCCGCTACGACGATCCGCTCCTGCCCGATCCGGTGCCACCGCCGGAGGCCGACTACATCCTCATCGAATCCACCTATGGCAACCGCATCCACGACAAGGCCGATCCCACCGAGGCGCTGGGCGCGATCGTCGACCGGACGATCGCGCGCGGCGGCACGCTGGTCATCCCGGCCTTCGCCGTCGGCCGGGCACAGGAACTGCTCTACCATTTCTGGAAGCTGAAGCGGGCGGGGCGCCTGGCGGCCGTGCCGCTGTTCCTCGACAGCCCCATGGCCATCGACGCGACCGAACTCATGAGCCGCCACATGGGCGATCACCGGCTCGACAGTAAGACCTGCAGGCAGGTGTTCGCCATCGCCCGCTATACCGACGACGTCGAGGCCTCCAAGGCGATCAGCGCCAACCGCTTTCCAAAGGTCGTCATCTCCGCCTCGGGCATGGCGACGGGCGGGCGCGTCCTGCATCATCTGAAAGCCTTCGCGCCCGATGCGCGCAACACGATCCTGCTGGCCGGCTTCCAGGCCGCCGGCACGCGCGGCCGCGCGTTGCAGGAAGGCGCCCGGGAACTGAAGATCCACGGCCTTTGGGTGCCGGTCAACGCGGAGGTGGCGCATCTCGACATGCTGTCGGCCCATGCCGACGCGCAAGAATTGATGCGCTGGCTTTCCGCCTGCCCGCGCCCGCCGCGCAAGGTCTTCATCGTGCACGGCGAGCCGGAGGCCGCAGAAGCGCTGCGAATCCGCATCGGCCGGGAACTCGGGTGGCCGGCGGTCGTCCCGCGACTCGACCAGGAATTCGAGCTTTGAGGCGTCGCGGTGTTCCGCCTCAGTCGCCGAGGTCCTTGCGGATGAGGATCAGCGTCGGGTCGTCGGGATAGGGAACCGCGACGAAGCCCTGTTCGCGTTCCAGCTCGATCGCCTCGTGGTTTTCGCGGCTCTCGAGCGATTCCAGCGTCCTGGCGCCGAGCGCCTTCGCATGGCGGGCGGCATGGCGCAGCATTTCCCAGGCGATGCCCTTGTGCTTGTGCTCGGCCCGGACGGAAATCGCCACCTCCGCCGTCTGCGTCGAGGGGTCGCAGGCGACCATCACCGCCGCGGCGACCGCCGCGTCGCCATCGGCGAAGGCCAGGAAGTGCTCCGTCGTCCGGTGATCGACCTGCGTCATGGCAAGCAGGCGCTCGCGGCTCACCTCGCGCACGCCGCCGAGAAACCGGAAGCGAAGGTCCGCGGGCGCCACATGGGCAAAGAATTCGGCCAGAAGCGCCTCGTCTTCGGGGCGGACCGGGCGAACGTGCAGCGTGAGCCCGGTGTGGGTCACGAGGTCGGTTTTCCCCCCTCCGCCGGTCGCCGCCTCGCCCGCCTGCGCCGGAAGCGCCCCGGCGGCGGCAGTTTCGATGATCACCTTCAGGGCCTGCGTGCTCGCGGCGCTGGAAAAGGTCTCGTAGGCATCGAGGATATGGTCGAGCCCGAAGCGGTGGGTGATCAGCTTCTTCGGGTCGATCTTGCCCGATTGCACCGTCTTCAGCAGCATCGGCGTGGTGACCGTGTCCACCAGCCGCGTGGTGATGGAGATGTTCTGCGACCAGAGCTTCTCCAGGTGCAGGTCGGCCTTGACGCCGTGGACGCCGACATTGGCGATGACGCCGCCGGGGGCGATGATCTCCTGGCACAACTCGAAGGTCACGGGAATGCCGACCGCCTCGATCGCCGTGTCGACACCCTTGCCGCCGGTGAGCGCCAGCACCTGCCGCGCGGCCTCCTCGCCGCTCGCCCGGACGGTGCGCGTGGCGCCGAAGCGCTGCGCCACGGCGAGCCGGTTCTCGTCGAGGTCGATCATGACGATCTCGGCCGGCGAATAGAACTGCGCCGTCAGCAGCGCGGCGAGCCCGATCGGCCCCGCCCCGACGATGGCGACCGTGCCGCCCGGCTGTACCTTGCCGTTCAGGACGCCGCATTCGAAGCCGGTGGGCAGGATGTCGCTCAGCATGACCAGCGCCTCCTCGTCGGCGCCCTGCGGGATCGGGTAGAGGCTGGTGTCGGCATGCGGGATGCGGACATATTCGGCCTGCGTGCCGTCGATCGTGTTGCCGAGGATCCAGCCGCCGGTGGTGCAGTGGGAATACATGCCGCGCCGGCAGTATTCGCATTTGCCGCAGGAGGAGATGCAGGAAATCAGCACGCGGTCGCCGCGGGCGAACTGCGTCACCCCGGCGCCCGTCTCCTCGACGATGCCGACGCCCTCGTGCCCGAGGATGCGGCCGGGCGTGCAACTCGGCACGTCGCCCTTGAGGATGTGCAGGTCGGTGCCGCAGATCGTGGTCCGCGTGATCCTCACGATGGCGTCGGTCGCCGCGGCGAGCGTCGGCATCGGTCGTTCCATGAGGGATTTCCGTCCCGGTCCTTCGTAGACGAGCGCCTTCATCGACTTTCTCCTTCGCACGGGTTCGCGATCGCTTGCGGATCGTGCCGATTGTGCGCGTCCCGCCGCGGCCCGGCCTTGACAAGGGTCAAAGCGATGCGGGTCATTCGGGCGCATCCTCTGCGAATTGTGGATCGCCTGCGGCTGGGCGGCATCGTCGCGAAGGACGAAAACGCCCGGAAAGAGACTATCATTCCGGCCGATGCGGGTGAAACGGAGGAACGGTGACATGAGCTACAAATCCATTCTCGTGAATCTGGACGTCGACGGTTCGATCGCCTCTATCGTGAAGACGGCGGTGGAGGTGGCGCGGGGCTCGAATGCCAGGCTGATCGGCTTCTGCGCGGCCGACGCCTATCTGCCCGTGACGGGGCCGGAGGGCGCGGTGCTGGCGGCCGAGGTGATGCGGCAGATGCAGGATGACGACCGCCGGCGCTTCAGTGAGTTACGCGAGGAATTCGAGAAACTGGTCTTCGGCGCGGTCGAGACGGAATGGCGCGATGCGCAGGAAAATCCGACATATGCACTCGTGCAGGTGTCGAGGATGGCCGATCTCATCCTGACTGAGGCGAGGGAGGGCGCGGCGACCGGCAACCGGTCCCGCATGGCCGATCCGGCAAGTGTCGTGTTGCAGGCGGGCCGTCCGCTTCTGATCGCCGGCGCCGGCGCCGGCGCAGCGCCCGCCCCGGGCCGCAAGGTCGCCATCGCCTGGAAGGACGCGCGCGAAGCGCGGCGCGCGGTGGTGGATGCGGTGCCGCTGCTGCGGCATGCCGAGGAGGTAACCGTCGTCACCGTCGCCGCGACGATCGACCAGTGGGCCCGCGAGGGGGTCGCCGACGTCGCCGCGTTTCTCGCAAGTCATGGCATCACGGCGCGCAAGGAGGCCATCGAAAGCGCGCGGGAAAGCGAGAGGCTGCTCGAATTCATCGACGCGAACGAGATCGACCTCGTCGTTTCGGGCGCCTTCGGCCACAGCCGCCTGCGCGAATGGGCGTTCGGCGGCGTCACCCGCTCGCTGCTGGACGAAAAGCGCCTCAACCGCTTCATGTCGAGCTGAGCGGCGGGAGGCGGTGTCGCCCGGCGAGGGATCGATGTAATTTGCGGAACGAATCGCCACTTCGATCCGCAGGCCCATGGAAACGTCGCTTTACATGCCCGTCAAAGGCTTTCTCGAGAAGGCCGGTTATGTCGTCAAGGGAGAGGTCGCCGGCTGCGACATCGTCGGTCTCAGCGATGCCGATCCGCCCGTGCTGGTCGTCTGCGAGCTCAAGCTGAGCTTCAACCTGGAACTGATCCTCCAGGCCGTGGACCGGGCCGCGGTATCGGACGAGGTCTGGATCGCCGCAAGGGTTTCGGCAAGAGGCCGGGGGCGGGAGGCGGACAAGCGCTACCGCGATCTCTGCCGCAGGCTCGGCATCGGCATGCTCGCCATCTCCGATGCCGGCGAGGTCAGCGTCATCGTCGGCTCCGTTTCGCCCATGCCGCGGACCAACCCGAAACGGCGTTCGCGGCTCATGCGCGAGCACCAGAAGCGGCGCGGCGATCCCGCGCTCGGCGGCAGCACGCGCGCGCCCGTCATGACCGCCTACCGCCAGCAGGCGCTCGGCTGCGCGGCGGCGCTGGCGGCGGGACCGCTGCGCGTGCGCGAGGTGAGGGCCGGCGTACCGGAAGCCGGGAAGATCCTCCTTTCCAACGTCTACGGCTGGTTCGACCGGCTCGACCGGGGCGTCTACGGCCTGACGGATGCAGGCCGCGAGGCCCTGCTCAGATGGCCGCAGCCGTAAGAGCGCTTCGGCCGACGGCGGCCCGGGATCACGCCTGCCGCAGGCGCCGGATGAGGTTCAGCGCGAGGAACAGCGCGATGGAAACGGTGGTGAGCAGGCTCGCCGCCGCCATGATCGTCGGGTTGATCTGGTCGCGAATGCCGGAGAACATCTGCACCGGCAGGGTGCGCTGTTCGGCGCCCGTCAGGAAGAGGGCGACGATCACCTCGTCGAAGGAGACGGCGAAGGCGAGCAGCGCGCCGGAGACGATGCCGGGCAGGATCAGCGGCAGCGTGACGGCGAAGAAGACGCTGACGGGTCCCGCGCCGAGGCTCGCGCCGGCTCGCGAGAGGTTGGCGTCATAGGTGGAAAGGGCCGACAGCACCGTGACGACGACGAAGGGGATGGAAAGCGCCGCATGGGCGAGCACCAGCCCGGTGCGCGTATTGGTAAGCCCCAGCGAACCGAAGAACATGTAGGCCCCGACGGCGACGATGACGACGGGCATGATCATCGGCGAGATCATCAGCGCCATGACCGCCTTTCGCGCCGGAAAGCCCGGCCGGCTGATGCCAAGCGCTGCGAGCGTGCCGAGCAGCGTGGCGAGCGCCGTGCTGCAGGCGGCCGCGACGAGGCTGTTGAAAAGGCTCTGCGTCCAGCGCGCGTTCTCGAAGAAATCCGCATACCAGCGCCAGGAATAGTCCTGGATCGGGAAGGTGAAGAACGGATCCTTCGAGACGGAGAGCGGGAAGACGACGAAGAGCGGCCCGATCAGGAAGACGAGCACGGCGAAGGCGAAGGCGACGACGGCGAGGCGGCAGAGCCGTTCGCCGCGGGTTGCGTAAGCGGGAAGCCACATTGTTCTCACCCGAGCTTGATGCGCTCCGCGCCGACGAGGCGCAGGAACAGGAGATAGATGGAAAGCGTCATGACGAGGAGCAGGCAGGCGAGCGCGGCGGCCATGCCCCAGTTCAGGTCGCGGTTGATGTAGGTGGCGATGAAGTTGGACATCATCTGGTCGCGCGGGCCGCCGACCAGCGCCGGCGTGACGTAGTAGCCGAGCGACAGGATGAAGGTCATCAGGCAGCCGGCGGCAACGCCCGGCAGCGTCTGCGGCGCATAGACCAGCCAGAAGGCGAAGAAGGGCGGTGCGCCGAGCGAGCGGGCGGCCCGCATCTGCCCTTCCGGAATGGACTTCATGACGCTGAGGATCGGCAGGATCGTGAAGGGAAGCTGGATATGCGTCATCGCCGTGACGGTGCCGAAGCGGGTCAGCATGAGCTGGAGCTTTTCCGTGGTGAGGCCGAGCGCCAGGAGGATCTGGTTGATCACCCCGTCCGTCTGCAACAGCACGACCCAGGCGGTGGTGCGCACCAGAAGCGACGTCCAGAGCGGCAGCAGCACGAGGAGCAGCAGGAATCCGGCGATGCGCGACGGCGCCAGCGAGATGACATAGGCCGTGGGAAAGCCGAGGACGAGCGTCGCGGCGGTCACGAGGGCCGCGATCCAGAGCGTGCGCCCGAGAATGTCGAGGAACACCGCCTGGCTCGCCTCCACCCGCTCGATGCCGCCGGAGGCGTCCTGCGCGAGGTCGACGGATGTCAGCAGGTAATAGGGCGTGACGGCGCTGCCGTTGCGCTTGATGATCGCCCAGAGGTCGGGACTGGCCCAGACCGGATCGAGCGCCGCAAATTGCGGGGCGAGGGCGCCATCCTTGAGATTGCCGAGATGGCGGACCACGGACATGATGCGGCTGCGCATGCCGGCGCTTTCGTAGTTCAGCCGCTTGCCGAGCGATGCGGCGGTGTTGTCCTCCTTCGCGCGGGCAAGGTCGGCGGCAAGCGCGGCGAAGGCCTCTTCGCCCGGCGTGGCGCGCCCGTCCCAGCCGTCGAGCGCGGCGACGGTCTGCGGCAGGACGCTGCGGACCTCCGGGTTGCGCACGGCGGTGGTGAGGAAGAGGCCGATCGGGGCGGCGAAGGTGACGACGAGGAAGAGGAGCGCGGGCAGCGCGAGGGCGAAGGCGCGAAGGCGGTTCGGCCGCTCGGCCCGGCGCAGGGCCGCGCCGAGGCTGGCCGAAGCGGGCGGAACGGCAAGGGAGAGGATCTCTGTCATGGCTACCTCGTCAGCGTTCGGCAATCGGCGGCGAAACAGGCCATACCGATGCGGCTTCCCGGCAGGATCGCCGCGCCCTCGGCTGCCGGCACGGAAGCGACGAGCCGCTCGCTGCCGAAGGCCTCCAGCGTCAGCCGCACCCGGTCTCCGAGGAAGGTCCTGTCGAGGACGCGGGCGGGGATACGGTTTTCGGCGTCTCTACGGTCGGGGCCGTCGAGGCCGAGCCGCTCGGGGCGGAGCGAGACCGTGAGGTCCGCGCGCGCCTGGCCGGACGGCCCGGTCGTGAAGAGCCGCGTGCCGTCCGGCATCCGCACGACGCCGAGACCGTTCTCCGTTCCGGCGAATTCGCAGGCAAGCGTGTTGTTGTCGCCGATGAAGCCGGCGACGAAGCGGTTTTCCGGCCGGTCGTAGAGCGTCATCGGGTCGGAAAGCTGCTGGATGCGCCCCTCGTGGAAGACCGCGATGCGGTCCGACATGGTGAGCGCTTCCGACTGGTCGTGCGTCACATAGACCATGGTGATGCCGAGCTGCTGCTGGATCCGCCTGATCTCGACCTGCATGTGCTCGCGCAATTGCTTGTCGAGCGCGCCGAGCGGCTCGTCCATCAGGATCAGTTTCGGCTTGAACACCATGGCGCGGGCGAGCGCGACGCGCTGCTGCTGCCCGCCGGAAAGCTGCGCCGGGCGGCGTTCGCCAAGGCCGGTGAGCTTGACCATGGAAAGCGCTTCCTTGACCCGGCGCTTTGCCTCCGCTCCCCTGATGCCGCGATAGCGCAGCGGGAAGCCGACATTCTCGGCCACCGTCATATGCGGGAAGAGCGCATAGTTCTGGAAGACGAAGCCGATGTCGCGGCGCTCCGGCGGCAGGCGTTCCACGGCCTGCCCTTCGAGCAGGATGCGCCCGCTCGTCGGCTGCTCGAAGCCGCCGAGTATCATCAGCGTCGTCGTCTTGCCGGAGCCGGAAGGCCCGAGCATGGTGAGGAATTCGCCGCGCCGCACCGCAAGGTTCAGGTCCTCGACGACGAGCGTGCGCCCGTCATAGGTCTTCTGCACGCGCTCGAAGGCGACCATGGTCTCGCTGGTGCTCGTGGTCGGCGGCGCCTCGCCGAGGCGCCCCCTTTCCATCGTCATCGTGTTCATCCGCGCGCTCCTCAGTTGGAAAGCCAGGTGGTGAAGCGCTTGCGGATCTCGTCGCCATGGTCCGCCCAGAAGGCGTTGTCGAGCGTCAGGGAGGTCGTCAGGTTCTCCGGGCTGGTCGGCAGGTTCCTGGCATCGTCGGAGGCCACTTCCGCGGCGGCCGTCGTGCGGACGGGGCCGTAGGGGATGTATTTCGCGATGCCGGCCAGCACCTTCGGCTCGACGGCGAAATGGATGAAGGCGAGCGAGCCCTCCATGTCCTTCGCGCCCTTCGGGATGACCCAGTAGTTGGAATCGAGGATCTGGTTGTCCCAGACGATGCCGAAATGGCGCCCTTCCTTGTTGGCGTTGAAGATGCGCCCGTTCCATGCCGTCGTCATGGTCACCTCGCCCGAGGCGAGGATCTGCGGGGCCTGCGCGCCCGCCTCCCACCAGACGATCTCCTTCTTGATCGTGTCGAGCTTGGCGAAGGCGCGGTCGAGGCCCTCGGGCGTGGCGAGCACCGCATAGACATCCTGCGGGGCGACGCCGTCGGCCAGCAGCGCGAATTCGAGATTGGTCGCCGGGTTCTTCCAAAGGCCGCGCTTGCCGGGGAAATTCGCAAGGTCGAAGAGATCGGCCAGCTTCGTCGGCGGCTTGGCGAGCTTGTCCTTGTCATAGGAAAGGATCGTCGCATAGACGATCGTGCCGACGCCGCAGTCCGACGTCGTGCCGTCGAGCCAGTCCGATTTCGGCCCGATCTTTTCCCAGTCGATCGTTTCGAAAATGCCCTCGTCGCAGCCCTGCAGCAGCGTCGGGGCGTCGACGTCGACGACGTCGATGGTCGTGTTGCCGCTGTCGATCATCGCCTTGATCTTGGCGATCTCGCCGCCGTATTCCTGCTCGGAGACGGGCCTTCCGGTCTCCTCGGCATAGGCGGTGAACACCGCCTTTCTCTGGGCTTCCTGATAGGCGCCGCCGAAACTCATGACGGAAAGCGGCTCGGCGGCCATCGTCGTGCCGAGCGCGAGGCAATAGGCAAGCGTCGCCGCTGCCAGGAACATGCGTGTTCTGAACATGGAAATTCCTCTCTGGAGACAGATCTGATGTACCCGTCACAGCGCCCGTCTTGCTTGCGGGCTATGGGGAAAGCCTATGTTGCGACATGCCGCGGCGCAAATAAGTTGCTGTCATGCGAACATGAGCGCTGCTTATCGGTGCGCCGCAGTCTCCCGGCGAAAGGCCGCCGGGCTCCTTGCCGTCCACTTGCGAAAGGCGCGGTGGAAGGCGCTGGGCTCGGAAAAGCCGAGCCGCGCGGCGATCTCGCCCACCCCGAGCGCCGTGGTCTGCAGCATCTCGATTGCAAGGTCGCGCCGGATCTCGTCGCGGATGGCGGCATAATTCTGGCCCTCGGCGTGCAGGCGGTGGCGCAGCGTCGAGGGCGACATGTGCATCTGCGCGGCGAGATCGTCGAACGCGCTCCAGGAGGCGGGCGGCGCCTGCCGCAGCCGCTTGCGCACGCTCGCGGCAAGGCCGGCATCGTAGCGGTAGCGCACGAGGATGTTGGCGGGGGCGTTGCGCAGGAACTGCCGTAGCGCCAGCTCGCTGCGCGCGACCGGCAGCTTCAGCATGGCGGCATCGAAGGCGAGCCTGCTCGCCGGCTGGGAAAAGCGCACGGGCGCGCCGAAGAAAAGCCGGTAGTCCGCGCCGTTTTCCGGCTCGCCGCAGCGGAAATCGACCATCCGCAGCGGAATGCGCCGCCCGATGAGCCAGCAGGTGATGCCGTGCAGCAGGATCCAGTAGGTGCGGTAGGCGAAGGCGGAGCGCGGGCCGTCCTGGTCGCGGAGCACGATCTGGGCAAGGCCGTCGGCGACTTCGAGATGGCCTTGCGGGTCTTCCAGCACGACGTTGAGGAAGCGCAGCGCGCGCCGCAGCGCCTGGTCGAGGGTTCTTGCATGCAGGATGCAGTGGCAGAGCAGCGTGAAGCTGCCGCGCCGCATCGGCCGCCCGCCCATGCCGAAGAATTCGTCGTCCATCTCCGCCGCGATGGCGAGCCACAGCGCGCCGTAGCTTTCGGCGGAGACCGGCGCGTCGATGCGGGCGGGAAGGCCGACCGCCGCCAGCACCGTCTCCGGCGCCTTGCCCTGCCGCTTCAGGCAGTCGATCGCCTCCTCCACGAAGAAGGGCGAGATCATCCGCCGTCCGGTTTCCGTCATCGTCATGGCCCGCAAGATGTGGTAAAAGTGGCCGATGGTTCAAGACGCTTCGGTCATCGCATGCAATATCGCACCGTCATAGACTAGGGCAAGACGGATGGGCGATGGCCCCTGTCGAGGCTGTGCGGCTTGGGAGGGCCGCACGGCATGCCGATCCGGTCCTAGGGAATTCGGATGCGCTGGAGGAGAGCAGCCATGTTGATCCGCGGAAAAACCTTTCTCGTCACCGGCGGCGGTTCCGGCCTCGGCGCGGCGGTTGCGCGCATGCTGGTGGGCGAGGGCGCGCATGTCGTGATCGCCGACGTCAATGTCGATGCCGGCCGTGGCATCGTCGGCGAGCTTGGGACCGGCGCAGCCTTCATCCAGACCGACGTGACGCAGGAGACGGACGGCCAGGCCGCCGTCGATCTGGCGCTGGAACGCTTCGGCCATCTGCACGGGCTGGTCAATTGCGCGGGCGTCGCGCCCGGCGAGAAGGTGCTCGGCCGCGACGGGCCGCACCGGCTCGACAGCTTTGCCCGCACCGTCGGCATCAACCTCATCGGCACCTTCAACATGACCCGCCTCGCGGCGGCGGCCATCGCGAAGGAAGAGCCGGAGGCGGACGGCGAGCGGGGGATTGTTATCAACACGGCCTCGGTCGCGGCCTTCGACGGCCAGATCGGGCAGGCGGCCTATGCGGCCTCCAAGGGCGGCGTTGCCGCCATGACGCTGCCGGTCGCCCGCGAGCTGGCCCGCCACGGCATCCGTGTCGTCTCCATCGCGCCGGGGATTTTCCAGACGCCGATGATGGCCGGCATGCCGCAGGAAGTGCAGGATTCGCTCGGGCGGAGCGTGCCTTTTCCGCAGCGTCTCGGCAAGCCGGTGGAATTTGCCGCCTTGGTGCGCCACATCTGTGAGAACGTCATGCTGAATGGCGAGGTCATCCGCCTCGACGGCGCGCTGCGCATGGCGCCGCGCTGAGGGAGTTTCGATATGGTTCTGCAGGATCCCATCGTCATCGTCGGTTCGGCCCGCACCCCGATGGGCGGCTTCCAGGGCGACCTCGGGCATGCCACCGCGCCGGAGCTCGGCGCCGCCGCGATCCGCGCGGCGCTCACGCGCAGCGGCGTCGCCCCCGATGTGGTGGAGGAGACGGTGTTCGGCTGCGTGCTGCCGGCTGGGCAGGGGCAGGCGCCCGCGCGGCAGGCCGCCATCGGCGCGGGCCTGCCCTTCGCGGCCGGGGCGACGACGGTCAACAAGATGTGCGGCTCGGGCATGAAGGCCGTGATGCTGGCGCATGATCTCATCGCCGCCGGCAGTGCCTCGGTCGCGGTCGCCGGCGGCATGGAGAGCATGACCAACGCGCCTTACCTGCTCGACCGCGCCCGTGGCGGCTACCGGCTCGGCCATGGCCGCGTCATCGACCACATGTTCCTCGACGGCCTCGAAGACGCCTATGACAAGGGGCGCCTGATGGGCACCTTCGCCGAGGACTGCGCCGAGGCCTACCAGTTCACCCGCCCGGCGCAGGACGACTATGCCGTCACCTCCCTGACCCGCGCCCGCAGCGCCATCGAGACGGGCGCATTCGACGCCGAGATCGTTCCCGTCACCGTGAAGGCCGGCCGCTCCGAGACCGTCGTCAGCCGCGACGAGCAGCCCGGCAAGGCCAGGCTGGAGAAAATCCCGACGCTGAAGCCGGCCTTCCGCGAGAACGGCACGGTAACGGCGGCCAACGCCTCCTCGATCTCGGACGGCGCGGCCGCGCTGGTGCTGATGCGGCGCTCCCGGGCGGAGCGCGAGGGCCTGAGGCCGCTCGCCACCATCGTCGGCCACGCGACGCACGCGCAGGCGCCCAACCTCTTCGCGACCGCGCCCATCGGCGCGCTGCGCAGGCTTGGCGAGCGCACCGGCTGGGACCTTGGGGATGTCGACCTCTTCGAAATCAACGAGGCCTTCGCCGTCGTCGCCATGGCGGCGATGCGCGATCTCGACCTGCCGCATGCCAAGGTCAATGTCCACGGCGGCGCCTGCGCGCTCGGCCATCCCATCGGCGCATCGGGTGCGCGCGTGCTCGTCACGCTGCTTGCTGCGCTGGAGCGCTACGATCTGCGGCGCGGCATGGCGACGCTCTGCATCGGCGGCGGCGAGGCGACGGCGGTGGCCATCGAGCGGCACTGAGCGGTTTGGGGAGGAGACCGGACCATGATCCTGACGGAACAGCAGACCCAGATCCGCGACATGGCCCGCGATTTCGCCCGCGAGCGGCTGGCGCCGGGCGCGGCGGAACGTGACGCGGAGAGCCGCTTTCCCCGCGCGGAACTGAAGGAGATGGGCGAGCTCGGCTTCCTCGGCATGCTCGTGCCGGAGGCCTATGGCGGCTCGGAGACGGGCGCGGTCGCCTATGCCGTGGCGCTGGAGGAAATCGCCAGCGGCGACGGGCCGTGCTCGACCATCATGAGCGTGCACAGCTCCGTCGGCTGCGTGCCGATCCTGAAATACGGCAGCGATGAGCAGAAGCAGCGTTTCCTGCCGAAGCTCGCGAGCGGCGAATGGATCGGCGGCTTCGCGCTCACCGAGCCGCAGGCCGGCTCCGACGCCTCCAATCTCAGGACCCGCGCCCGCCGCGACGGCGACCATTACGTCATCGACGGGGCCAAGCAGTTCATCACCTCGGGCAAGAACGGCGATGTGATCATCGTCTTCGCCGTCACCGATCCCGATGCCGGCAAGAAGGGCATTTCCGCCTTCATCGTGCCGACCGATACGCCCGGCTACGAGGTCGTGCGGGTGGAGCAGAAGCTCGGCCTTCATTCCTCCGACACCTGCCAGATCGCCTTCAACGCCATGCGCGTTCCCGCCGGAAACCGGCTCGGCGCGGAGGGGGAGGGCTATAGGATCGCTCTTTCGAACTTAGAAGGCGGGCGCATCGGCATTGCCGCGCAGTCCGTCGGCATGGCGCGGGCGGCCTTCGAGGCGGCGCGCGACTATGCCCGCGAGCGCACGGCCTTCGGTTCGCCGATCATCGAGCACCAGGCTGTCGCCTTCCGGCTCGCCGACATGGCGACGCGGATCGAGGTGGCGCGCCAGATGGTGCTGCATGCCGCCGGGCTGAAGGAGGCGGGCCAGCCCTGCCTCACCGAAGCGTCGATGGCCAAGCTCTTCGCCTCGGAAATGGCCGAACGGGTCTGCTCCGACGCGATCCAGATCCACGGCGGCTATGGCTACATGGCGGACTATCCGGTCGAGCGCATCTATCGCGATGTCCGCATCTGCCAGATCTATGAGGGCACGAGCGACGTGCAGCGCATCGTCATCGCGCGCAATCTTTGAGGCCGGGACCGTATCCGTCGCAGGGAGGCGGCGGGGCGGTCCACAAGGGAGGAATGACAGGACATGAACGAGGTTGCGCATCTGAGCCTTCACGTTCCCGAGCCGGCGGTCCGGCCCGGCGGCCAGCCGGATTTCTCCAACGTCAAGATCGCCAAGGCCGGCGCGGTGCCGCGCCCGGCGGTGGACGTGGCGCCGGAGGAGATCCGCGATCTCGCCTATTCCATCATCCGCGTGCTCAATCGCGACGGCGAGGCGGTCGGCCCCTGGGCCGGGCTGCTTTCCGACGAGGAGCTGCTGGCGGGCCTGCGCAACATGATGAAGCTGCGCGCCTTCGACGCGCGCATGCTGATGGCGCAGCGGCAGGGCAAGACCTCCTTCTACATGCAGCATCTCGGCGAGGAGGCGGTGAGCTGCGCCTTCCGCAAGGCGCTCGCCAAGGGCGACATGAACTTCCCGACCTACCGGCAGGCGGGCCTTCTCATCGCCGACGACTATCCGATGGTCGAGATGATGAACCAGATCTACTCGAACGAGGCCGATCCCCTGCGCGGCCGGCAATTGCCGATCATGTATTCGTCGAAGGCGCACGGCTTCTTCACCATCTCCGGCAACCTTGCCACGCAATATGTGCAGGCCGTCGGCTGGGCCATGGCGTCCGCCATAAGGAACGACACGAAGATCGCCGCCGCCTGGATCGGCGACGGCTCGACGGCCGAATCCGATTTCCACTCCGCCCTCGTCTTCGCCTCGACCTACAAGGCGCCGGTCATCCTCAACATCGTCAACAACCAGTGGGCCATCTCGACCTTCCAGGGCATCGCCCGCGGCGGCTCGGGCACGTTCGCGGCCCGCGGCCTCGGCTTCGGCATCCCGGCGCTCCGCGTCGACGGCAACGACTACCTCGCCGTCCATGCCGTCGCGAAATGGGCGGCCGAGCGGGCACGGCGCAATCTCGGCCCGACGCTGATCGAATATGTCACCTACCGCGTCGGCGCCCATTCCACCTCGGACGATCCGAGCGCCTACCGCCCGAAGACCGAATCGGAGGCCTGGCCGCTCGGCGATCCGGTGCTGCGGCTGAAGAAGCACCTCGTCCTGCGCGGTGTCTGGTCGGAGGAGCGCCATGCGCAGGCCGAGGCGGAGATCCTCGACGAGGTGATCCAGGCGCAGAAGCAGGCCGAAAGCCACGGCACGCTGCATGCGGGCGGCAAGCCCTCGGTGCGCGACATCTTCGAGGGCGTCTATGCGGAAATGCCCGCCCATATCCGCCGCCAGCGGCAGAAGGCAGGATACTGACATGGCAAGAATGACGATGATCGAGGCGGTGCGCAGCGCCATGGACGTCTCGATGGGACGCGACGACGGGGTCGTCGTCTTCGGCGAGGACGTCGGCTATTTCGGCGGCGTCTTCCGGGCGACGCAGGGATTGCAGGCGAAATACGGCAAGACGCGCTGCTTCGACGCGCCGATCAACGAATCCGGCATCCTCGGCACGGCCATCGGCATGGCGGCCTATGGGCTGAAGCCCTGCGTCGAGATCCAGTTCGCCGACTACATGTACCCGGCCTACGACCAGATCACCCAGGAGGCGGCGCGCATCCGCTACCGCTCCAACGGCGATTTCACCTGCCCCATCGTCGTGCGCATGCCGACCGGCGGCGGCATCTTCGGCGGCCAGACGCACAGCCAGAGTCCGGAGGCGCTGTTTACCCATGTCTGCGGGCTGAAGGTGCTCGTTCCCTCCAATCCCTATGACGCCAAGGGCCTGCTGATCGCGGCCATCGAGGACCCGGACCCGGTGATGTTCCTCGAGCCCAAGCGCCTCTATAACGGCCCCTTCGACGGCCATCACGAAAAGCCCGTCACGCCCTGGTCGAAGCACGAGCTCGGCGAGGTGCCGAAGGGGCATTACACGATCCCCATCGGCAAGGCGGAAATCCGCCGGCCGGGCAGCGCCGTCACCGTCGTCGCCTACGGCACGATGGTGCATGTGGCACTCGCCGCCGCTGAGGAAACGGGGATCGACGCCGAGGTGATCGACCTGCGCAGCCTGCTGCCGCTCGACCTCGACACCATCGTCCAGTCGGTGAAGAAGACCGGCCGCTGCGTCGTCGTGCACGAGGCGACGCTGACCTCCGGCTTCGGCGGCGAGGTCGTTTCGCTGGTTCAGGAGCACTGCTTCTACAGCCTCGAAGCGCCGGTGGTGCGCGTGACGGGCTGGGACACGCCCTATCCGCATGCGCAGGAATGGGACTACTTTCCCGGCCCCGCCCGCGTCGGCCGGGCGTTGCAGGAAGTGATGGAGGGCTGAGGATGGGCGAGTTCGTCATCAAGATGCCCGATGTGGGCGAGGGCGTGGCCGAGGCCGAGCTTGTGGAATGGCACGTCAAGCCGGGTGATCCGGTGCGCGAGGACATGGTGCTCGCCGCCGTCATGACCGACAAGGCGACGGTGGAGATACCCTCTCCGGTCGACGGCACCGTGCTCTGGCTCGGCGCCGAGATCGGCGACATCGTCGCCGTCAAGGCGCCGCTGCTGCGCATCGAGGTTGCCGGTGAAGGTGAAGCCGTTGCCGAGGAAACCCCTTCTCCCCAGCGGGGAGAAGGTGCCCGAAGGGCGGATGAGGGGGCCTCGCCGCAAGCTTCGAGGGAGCCGTCCCCGCCGCCGAGCGAGCCGCCCCCCTCATCCGGCCCCGCGGGCCACCTTCTCCCCGCTGGGGAGAAGGGAAGAGTGGCAATGCCGGAGACGAAGCCGCTCGCCTCGCCCGCCGTCCGGCTGCGGGCGCAGGAAGCCGGCGTCGATCTGCGGCAGGTGTCGGGCAGCGGCCCGGCCGGCCGCATCACCCATGACGACCTAGACCGGTTCATCGCGCGTGGGGGACAACCCGCCGCCGCACAGGCCGGGCTTGCCCGCAAGACCGCGACGGAGGAGATCAAGGTCACGGGCCTGCGCCGCCGCATCGCCGAGAAGATGCGTCTCGCAAGCTCCCGCATCCCCCACATCACCTATGTGGAGGAGGTCGACGTCACCGACCTGGAAGACCTGCGCGCCACGATGAATGCCGGCCGCAAGCCCGACCAGCAGAAGCTGACCATCCTGCCCTTCCTGATGCGGGCGCTGGTGAGGACGCTGGCCGAGCAGCCCGGCGTCAACGCCACCTTCGACGACGATGCCGGCATCGTCACGCGTTACGGCGCCGTCCATATCGGCATCGCCACGCAGACGCCGGCCGGCCTGATGGTGCCGGTCGTGCGCCATGCCGAGGCGCGGTCGATCTGGGACAGCGCGGCCGAACTCGTTCGCCTTGCCGATGCGGCCCGCAACGGCACGGCGGCGCGCGAGGAGCTTTCCGGCTCCACCATCACCATCACCTCGCTCGGCGCGCTTGGCGGCATCGTCACGACGCCGATCATCAACCATCCGGAAGTGGCGATCGTCGGCGTCAACAAGATCATGATGCGGCCCGTCTGGAACGGCAGCCAGTTCATTCCGCGCAAGATCATGAACCTGTCGTCGAGCTTCGACCACCGCATCGTCGACGGCTGGGATGCGGCGGTCTTCGTCCAGCGGCTCAAGGCGCTTCTCGAAACCCCCGCGCTGATCTTCATCGAAGGCTGATGACATGAAAGAGATCCTCTGCAAGCTCCTCGTCATCGGCGCCGGCCCCGGCGGCTATGTCTGCGCCATCCGCGCCGGCCAGCTCGGCGTCGATACCGTCATCGTCGAGAAGACGAAGGCCGGCGGCACCTGCCTCAATGTCGGCTGCATCCCTTCCAAGGCGCTGATCCATGCGGCGGAGGAATTCGACAGGCTCCGCCATACGGGGGGCCTCAACGCGCTAGGCATCACCGTCGAGGCGCCAAGGCTCGACCTTGCCCAGACCGTCCGCTGGAAGGACGGCATCGTTGGCCGGCTGAACAGCGGCGTGCTCGGCCTCCTGCGCAAGGCCAAGGTGAAGATCGTGCATGGCGCGGCGCGCTTCCGCGACGGCAAGACGGTTGAGGTCGAGACCGAGACCGGAACCCAGCTCATCCGCGCCGAGACGGTGGTGATCGCGACCGGCTCCGAGCCCGTCGAACTGCCCGCGCTGCCCTTCGGCGGGGCGGTCCTTTCGTCCACCGAGGCGCTGTCGCTGCCGGAGGTTCCGAAATCGCTTGCCGTCGTCGGCGGCGGCTATATCGGGCTCGAACTCGGCACGGCCTTCGCCAAGCTTGGCGCACAGGTGACGGTGATCGAGGCGATGGCGCAGATCCTGCCGCAATACGATGGCGAACTCGTCAAGCCCGTCGCCAAGCGTCTCGGCGAACTCGGCGTGCGCGTGCTGACCGGCGCGAAGGCGAGCGGCTATTCGGGTGAGGCGCTGGCGGTGGAGATCGCCGGCAAGGAAGAGCGGATCGCCGCGGACAAGGTGCTCGTCACCGTCGGCCGCAGGCCGCGCACGGAAGGCTGGGGCCTCGAAGAACTCGACCTCGACCGCGCCGGCCGCTTCATCCGCATCGACGAGCATTGCCGCACCTCGATGCGTGGCGTCTACGCCATCGGCGACGTCACCGGCGAGCCGATGCTGGCGCATCGCGCCATGGCGCAGGGCGAGATGGTCGCGGAGATCGTCGCCGGGCGCAAGCGTATCTGGGACAAGCGCGCCATCCCCGCCGTCTGCTTCACCGATCCCGAGATCGTCACCGCCGGCCTTTCGCCCGACGAGGCGCGCGCGCAGGGCTACGAGGTCCGCGTCGGCCTCTTCCCCTTCAACGCCAACGGCCGCGCCATGACGACCCAGTCGGAGGACGGCTTCGTACGCGCCGTGGCGCGGGCGGACACCAACCTCGTGCTTGGCCTTCAGGCGGTGGGCGCCGGCGTCTCGGAGCTTTCCAGCGCCTTTTCGCTGGCGCTCGAAATGGGCGCGCGGCTGGAGGATATCGCCGGCACGATCCACGCCCATCCGACCCGCAGCGAAGGCTTGCAGGAAGCCGCATTGAAAGCTCTTGGCCATGCCCTCCACATCTGAGACCCTGATCGACCGCACCGGCGCGCTCGGGCGCATCCGGCTCAACCGGCCGAAGGCGCTCAACAGCCTGACGCTTGCGATGGTGCGCGACATCGAGGCAGCGCTGGACGCCTTCGAGGCCGATCCCGCGGTCGCTGCCGTGCTTCTCACAGGCGAGGGCGAGCGCGGGCTGTGCGCGGGCGGCGATATCCGCATGATCTATGACGGCGGCAGGGCCGGCTCGCCGGAGCCCGTCGATTTCTGGTGCGAGGAATACCGCATGAATGCGCGCCTCGCCCGGCTCACAAAACCCTATATCGCCTTCATGGACGGCATCGTCATGGGCGGCGGGGTCGGCGTTTCGGTCTATGGCAGCCATCGCATCGTCACCGAGCGGACACGGTTCGCGATGCCGGAGACCGGCATCGGCTTCTTCCCCGATGTCGGCGCCTCCTGGTTCCTGACGCGGAGGAACGATGAGCTTGGCACCTATGCCGCGCTCACCGGCGAACAGCTTGCGGCGGGGGACGTGATCGCCTTCGGCCTTGCCGACAGCCATGTGCCTTCGGAGCGCCTGCCGGCACTGGCCGAAAAGCTGTCCGGCTTGCCGGCCGCCGCCTCCCATGCCGATGTCTCGGCCACCATTGCCGCCTTCGCGGAAGCGCCGCCGCCGGGAGAGATCGCCGGGCAGCGAGTGCTGATCGACCGGCTTTTCGCCTTCGACACGGTGGAGGCGGTTTTCGCGGCGCTGGAGCGGGACGGATCGGACTTCGCCGCAAGGGCGCTCGGCATCCTGCGGACGAAATCGCCGCTCAGCCTGAAGGTGACATTGCGCCTGCTGCGCCTCGGGCGGAAGGAAACTTCGCTCGAAGCCTGCCTGGAACGGGAATTCGCTGCCACGGCGGCGGTGCTGCGCAGCCACGATTTCTACGAGGGCGTCAGGGCCGCGGTGGTCGACAAGGATCGCAATCCGCGCTGGCATCCGGCGCAACTGGCCGACGTCACCGAGCGGGACGTCGCCGCCTTCTTCGAGCCGCCGGCAAAGCCGCTTTTTGCCGGCGCAACGGGAAAAGGAGAACGCCCATGAGCTCCATCGCATTCATCGGCCTCGGCCATATGGGCGGCCCGATGGCCGCAAATCTCGTGAAGGCCGGCCATGCCGTGCGCGGCTTCGACCTTTCCGCCGCCTCGCTCGATCTTGCGCGGGAAAACGGCGTGGCGACCGTCGCCTCGATCGGCGAGGCGGTTTCCGGCGCGGATCTCGTCATCACCATGCTGCCGGCCGGAACGCATGTGCTTTCGGTGTGGCAGGAACTGGTCGCCATCGTGCCGTCAGGCACGCTGCTCATCGATTGCTCCACCATCGACATGGCGAGCGCCCGCAAGGCCCATGCGCTGGCCGAGGCGCATGGCTGCCCGGCGCTCGACGCACCCGTCTCGGGCGGCACCGGGGGCGCTTCGGCCGGCACGCTCACCTTCATGGTGGGCGGCGACGCCGGCGTCTTTGCCGGGGCAAAGCCGGTCTTCGAGGCGATGGGCAGGAAGATCATCCATTGCGGCGGCGCCTCCGCCGGCCAGGCGGCGAAGATCTGCAACAACATGATCCTCGGCATCAGCATGGTCGCCGTGGGCGAGGCCTTCGTGCTGGGCGAACGGCTCGGCCTTTCGCATCAGGCGCTGTTCGACGTCGCCTCGGTCTCGTCGGGGCAATGCTGGTCGCTGACCACCTATTGCCCGGTGCCTGGCCCCGTCCCCACCTCGCCCGCCAACCACGATTACGAACCGGGCTTCGCCGCGGCGCTGATGCTCAAGGACCTGAAGCTGTCGCAGGCGGCGGCGGACGACACCGGCGTCACGACCCCGCTCGGCGCCAAGGCGGCCGCGCTCTATCAGCGCTTCGCGGACGAGGGGCTCGGCGAAAAGGACTTCTCCGCCATCATCGCCATGCTGCGGGACGGACCGTCCGCCGGCTAGGCGCCGCCCGCCGGTCGCCGGCACGCAAGGCCGAACGCGGTCTCCGCGCCATCCGGGTCTGGCTCGCCCGGATGATGCGGTGCGGCCATGCTGTTTGCACGCAAGGGGACCTCCGGGAACGGCCGGAAAGGCGCTTCGCTGGTCCTTCATGAAGACAGAGCGCGGCGCTCGAAGAACGACCTTCCCCTCCAATATCCAAACGGAAGTCCCCGCAACAATCCGGTCGACGGCCGGGCTTGACAGCCGGACCGTGCCGCATAATGCTAAGATGTCAGACCAATTCGAGAAGCTGGCACGAAACAGGGGAATTGGCATCATGCCAATCGGAACTCGCGACAGGCCGCAGATCGCGCCTTTGCCGCCCATCGACCGGGCGCGGCAGGTGACGGAGGCTTTGGCCTCCTATATCGACCGGGCGAGCCTTCAGGCAGGCGACCGCCTGCCGGCCGAGCGCGAGCTCATGGCGGCGCTGGCCGTCGGCCGCTCGACCATCCGCGAGGCGATCCGCCATTTCCAGGCGCTCGGCGTCATCGAAAGCCGCAAGGGCAGCGGCACCTATCTCCTGAAGCCGGTCACGACAGCCACCGTGCACATGCCGCTCTCCTTCGACGCGGCGCATTTGCGCGACGTGCTGCTCCAGACGCTGGAGGTCCGCCGCGGGCTCGAATGCGAGGCGAACATGGTGGCGGCGCGGCGGCGCACGCCGCAGGACCTCGCCGTCATCGAGGCGAAGCTGGACGCGATGGAGCGCGTTCACATCGCCAAGGGCAGCTCCGGCCCGGAAGACCTTGCCTTCCATCTCGCCATCTACGACGCCACGCACAACCCGCTCTTCAAGCAGCTTCTCGAACAGATGCGCGGCGCCTTCGAGCGCTTCTGGGAGAAGCCGTTCGACCGGCCGGATTTCGCCCGCCGCTCCTTCCCGTTCCACCGCACGCTCTTCAATGCGATCGCCGCCGGGGACCCCGAGACCGCGCGCATCGAAACCCTCAGGATCCTCGAAGTCGTCGAGGAAGACATCAAGGAAATGTCCCGATGATCAACGGAGCCGATCCGTTCGACCTTGCCTCCCTCACCGTCGCCCATGACGCGGCGAACGCTTTCGACGCGGTGGTGCCGCCCATCGTCCAGACCTCGCTCTTCACCTTCGCCAGCTATGACGAGATGGTCGCCGCCTATCGCGGCGAGATCGTCCGGCCGATCTATACGCGCGGCCTCAACCCGACGGTGCGCGCCTTCGAGGAGATGCTGGCGAAGCTCGAAGGCGGCGAGGATGCGCTGGGCTTTGCCAGCGGCATGGCGGCGATCTCCTCCACCGTGCTCTCCTTCGTCGAGCCGGGCGACCGCATCGTCGCCGTGCGCCATTGCTACCCGGATGCCTTCCGCCTGTTCGGCACCCACCTGAAGCGCATGAAGGTGGAGGTGACCTATGTCGACGGGCGCGACGAGGAGGCGGTCGCGAAAGCCCTGCCGGGCGCCAAGCTCCTCTATCTCGAAAGCCCGACGAGCTGGGTCATGGAGGCGCACGACGTCGGCGCGCTTGCCGCGCTCGCCAAACGCCACGGCGTTATCAGCGTCATCGACAACAGCTGGGCAAGCCCGATATTCCAGCGGCCGCTGACGCTCGGCGTCGATCTCGTGCTGCATTCCGCCTCGAAATATCTCGGCGGCCACAGCGACATCGTCGCGGGGGTCGTCGCCGGCTCGAAGGAACTCATCGGTCGCATCCGCGCGGAGGCCTATCCCTATCTCGGCGGCAAGCTCTCGCCCTTCGATGCCTGGCTCTTGGTCCGGGGCCTTCGCACCCTGCCGATCCGCATGAAGGCGCACGAGGCCTCGGCGCTCGACATCGCAAGGCGCCTGCAGGCGCTCGATATCGTCGACACGGTCTTTCATCCGGCGCTCGCCAACCGCCTGCCGCCGGGGCTCACCGGCACGTCCGGCCTCTTTTCCTTCACCTTCCGCGAGGGTGTCGACATCCGCGCCTTCGCCGATCACCTCACCCTTTTCAAGCTCGGCGTTTCCTGGGGAGGACACGAAAGCCTGATCGTGCCGGGCGAGGTGGTCCTGCAGCAGAAGGCCCAACCGAATTCCGCGCATGCCTTCGGCATCGATGCGCGGTCCGTGCGTCTCCATGTCGGCCTGGAGGGAACCGAGGCCCTGTGGAGGGATCTGGAAGCGGCGATGGAGGCCGCGACCGAAAACTGACGTCGAACGATCAATCAAAACGAAAAGAGGGAACGACCATGAAAAGACTTCTGACTGCGGCGCTTCTCACCACGCTGATGGCTTCCAGCGCGCTGGCCGATACCACGCTGAAGCTCGTCGAGGTGATCACCAGCCCCGAGCGCACGGAAACGCTGAAATCCATCGTCGGCAAGTTCGAGGCGGCCAATCCCGGCACCAAGGTCGAGATCATCTCGCTGCCCTGGGGCGAGGCGTTCCAGAAATTCGCGACCATGGTCTCGGCCGGCGAGGTGCCTGATGTCATGGAAATGCCCGACACCTGGCTGTCGCTCTACGCCAATAACGGCATGCTGGAGAGCCTGGAGCCCTATCTCGAAAAATGGGAACACACGCCGGGCCTGACGGCACGCGCCCTGGAACTCGGCCGCGACATCAAGAACACGGCCTATATGCTGCCCTACGGCTTCTATCTTCGCGCCATGTTCTACAACAAGAAGCTGCTGGCCGAGGCCGGCGTTTCCGAGCCGCCGAAGACGCTGGACGAATTCGCGGAAGCCTCAAAGAAGGTCTCGGCCCTGCCGGGCAAGTACGGCTATTGCCTTCGCGGCGGGCCGGGCGGCCTCAACGGCTGGGTGATGTTCGGCGCCTCCATGGCCGGCTCCAACAAGTTCTTCAACGAGGACGGCACCTCCACCTTCAACAGCGAGGGCTGGGTCAAGGGCCTCACCTTCCTGATCGACCTCTACAAGAACGGCTACGCGCCGAAGGACAGCGTCAACTGGGGCTTCAACGAGATCGTCGCGGGCTTCTATTCCGGCACCTGCGCCTTCCTCGATCAGGACCCGGACGCGCTGATCGCCATCGCCGAGCGCATGAAGGCGGAAGATTACGGCATCATGACCATGCCGAAGGGCCCGGACGGCAAGACCTTCCCGACCATCGGTTTTGCCGGCTGGTCGATGTTCGCCTCCAGTGCCAACAAGGACCTGTCCTGGAAATTGATCGAGACGCTCGAAGGGCCGGAAGGCAATATCGAGTGGAACAAGCGCACCGGCGCGCTGCCGGTGCACACGTCGGCGGAAAAGGATCCGTTCTATTCGAGCGAGCAGTTCAAGGGCTGGTTCGCCGAGCTTGAGGACAAGGATGCCGTGCCGACCGTGATGCCGACGCATCTGGAGGAATTCGCCTTCTTCAAGGATTCGCTTGTCATCAAGACCTCGCAGGAGGCCCTTCTCGGCGACATCACGCCGGAAGACCTCGCCAACCAGTGGGCGGACTACCTGACCAAGGCGCAGCAGAAGTTCCTGGCGAAGCAATAACGCCGGGAGCCCGCCGGACGGAGAACGAGGCTCCGTCCGGCTTCTTCCACAAAACGCCCCGCAAGCCTGATGGAAGCGAGACGATGACCCATGCTGCCTATCACCCGGCCACGCGGCCGTTCAGAAAGCGGTTCGCCGATGCTGCGGAGCCCTATCTCTACAGCGCGCCGGCGCTCATCCTGATCGTCGCCGTGATGCTGGTGCCGCTGGTGCTCGGCATTTCCTACGCCTTCCGCGATATCCAACTCCTCAATCCCTTCTCCGGCGGTTTCATCGGGCTCGACCATTTCCGGGCGCTGGGGCAGGACCAGGCCTTCTTCCGGGCCCTGCGCAACACGCTCTGGTGGACGGGCGCCTCGGTCTTCCTGCAATTCGTCTTCGGGCTCATCCTCGCGCTGCTGCTGGACAAGCCCTTTGCCGGCCGCGGGCTGGCGCAGGCGCTCTGCTTCCTGCCATGGGCGGTGCCCAGCTTCCTTGCCGGCCTCAACTGGGCCTGGCTCTTCAACCCTGTCATCGGTCCGCTGCCGCACTGGATGTACGCCTTCGGCATTCTCGACGCGCCCAACAACATCCTGTCCGATCCGCAGCTTGCCATGTGGGGGCCGATCATCGCCAATGTCTGGTGGGGCATTCCGTTCTTCGCGATCACCCTGCTTGCCGCGCTGCAGGCGATCCCGCGCGATCTCTACGAGGCCGCGAGCATCGACGGGGCAGGGCCGGTCCAGCGTTTCGTCTCGATCACGCTGCCGTTCCTCGCGCCCACCATCGCCATCACCATCCTCCTGCGCACCGTCTGGATATCCAACTTCGCCGACCTCATCGTCGTCATGACGAATGGCGGGCCGGCCGATCGCACGCAGATCGTCGCGAGCTACATCTTCACGCAAGCCTTCAAGCGGCTGGATTTCGGCTATGCCTCGGCCATCGCGCTCGTGCTGCTGGTCCTGCTTCTCGTCTATTCGCTGCTGATCGTGCTTCTGCGCCAGACGCTGCTCAACAAGGACTGACGCCATGCGAACCCGCAAAATCGCCGTCACCGTCGCGCACCGGCTCGCAATCCTCGCCTATATCGCCTTCGCGCTCTTTCCGCTCTTCTGGCTGCTCAAGGTGTCGGTGACGCCGAACGACCTGCTCTACAGCGAGGGCGTGCGCATGTGGCCGTCACGCGCGACGCTGGAGCACTATACCTTCGTCATCGCCCACAGCGCCTTCCCGACCTTCTTCAAGAACAGCCTGATCGTCGCGGGCTCGACCGCGGTGACGGTGACGATCCTTGCCTCGCTCGCCGGCTATGCGCTGTCGCGCTTCCGCTTCCGGGCGAAATACTGGATCGTCGCGCTGATGCTGATCACGCAGATGTTCCCGCTCGTCATGCTGGTCGCGCCGATCTTCAAGATGCTCTCGCCGCTCGGCCTCACCAACAGCCTCACCGGCCTCGTCATCGTCTACACCGCCTTCAACGTGCCGTTCGCGACCTTCCT
Source organism: Shinella sp. PSBB067 (assembly GCF_016839145.1). Lineage (NCBI taxonomy): Bacteria > Pseudomonadati > Pseudomonadota > Alphaproteobacteria > Hyphomicrobiales > Rhizobiaceae > Shinella > Shinella sp. PSBB067. Next base: position 279,158 of record NZ_CP069303.1, read on the forward strand.
CATGCAGTCCTTCTTCGACGGCATTCCGAAGGACCTGGAGGAGGCGGCGATGATCGACGGGGCGACGCAGTTCATCGCCTTCCGCCAGATCATCCTGCCGCTGACGCTGCCCGGCATCGCCGCCACGCTCGGCTTCGTCTTCACCGCCGCATGGAGCGAACTGCTCTTCGCGCTGATGCTGATCTCCGGCAACGACGCGGCGACCTTCCCGGTCGGGCTCCTTACCTTCGTCTCGAAATTCTCCGTCGATTTCGGGCAGATGATGGCGGCGGGCATTCTCGCGCTCATCCCGGCCTGCCTCTTCTTCCTGCTCATCCAGCGCTATCTCGTGCAGGGCCTGACGGCCGGCGCGGTCAAAGGCTGAAAGGACCTTCCATGGCTTCCATCGATATTGAGGGCATCCGCAAGAGCTTCGGCGCCTTTCCCGTGCTGCACGGCGTCGACCTTGCCATCAGGGACGGCGAGTTCATCGTGCTGGTCGGCCCCTCCGGCTGCGGAAAATCGACGCTGCTGCGCATGATCGCCGGCCTTGAGGAGGTCACGGCCGGCGACATCCGTATCGACGGCAAGCGCGTCAACGATCTTGCCCCCAAGGATCGCGACATCGCCATGGTGTTCCAGTCCTATGCGCTCTATCCGCATATGAGCGTCGCCGACAACATGAGCTACAGCCTGCGCCTGCGCCGCTCCACCAAGGAGAAGATCGCCAGCGCCGTCAGCGGCGCGGCCGCGAAGCTCGGGCTCGACCCGCTCCTGGAGCGCCGTCCGCGCGCCCTTTCCGGCGGCCAGCGCCAGCGCGTCGCCATGGGCCGCGCCATCGTGCGCCAGCCGAAGGCCTTTCTCTTCGACGAGCCGCTGTCGAACCTCGATGCGCGCCTGCGCGAGCAGATGCGCGCCGAAATCAAGAAACTGCACGGCGACCTGCGCGCCACCTCCATCTACGTGACGCACGACCAGATCGAGGCCATGACGCTCGCCGACCGCATCGTCGCCATGCATGGCGGCGTGGTGCAGCAGGTCGGCTCGCCGCTCGACCTCTACGACCGCCCCGCCAACCTCTTCGTCGCGGGCTTCATCGGCTCGCCCGGCATGAACTTCTTCGAGGGACGCTATATCGTTTCCGGCGACCGGGCCGACCTGCGGCTCGCAAACGGCGTGATGCTGCCCGTCCGCAGGATGGCGGGCATCGAAAGCGGCGCGGCGGCAACGCTCGGCATCCGCCCGGAACATGTGGCGATCGACGGGGGCGGTGCGCTGGAGGCCAAGGTCGACCTCATCGAGCCGACCGGCTTCGGCATCATCATGCATGTGAGCGTGCACGACGTGCCGCTGAAGATCTTCACGCTCGACCGCGCCATGCTCACCCCCGGCGCGACGGTGCGCATCGACCTGCCGCAGGAGAGGCTCCACCTCTTCGACGAGGAAGGGCGCCGCCTCGACCGGCCGCCCGCATGACGGGCCGCAGGCTCAGCCGCCGTATTCGATGATTTCGAGCCCGGCATTGTAGTCGGTCGCATAGATCAGCCCCCGTGCGTCGACGAAGACGTCCGCCGACTGGATGACCTGCGGCCGGCCCGGGCGCTTGTCGGTCATCGTCCGCGGGGCGGCCGGCACGAGTGCGCCGGTCTCGACGGGGCGGTAGGGGTCTGAGATGTCGAAGGCGCGGATGCCGGCATTCTGCCAGGTGGCGAAGATCAGCGTGTCGGAAACGAAGCTGCCCGGCCGGTTCTCGTGCAGGTTATGCGGGCCGAAATGGCCGCCCTTCTTCGTGTAGTCGATCTCGTCCGGGATCGGGAAGGTCGAGATGCTGATCGGGTTCGACGGCGCGCGGATGTCGAAGACCCAGGTGTGCTTGCGCCCGTCCTCCTCGTTGTCCAGCACCGCCTCGTCGGCGACGACGAGCAGGCCGCGCTCCACGAGCGGCAGGGGCGAGTGTGTGCCGCCGCCATAGGGCGGGCACCAGTTGTGGTGCTTGATCAGCGTCGGCGCGCAATGGTCCGTGATGTCGAGCAGCGTCAGCCCGCCGTCGCGCCAGCAGGCATAGGCCGTGTCGCCGTGCACCAGCGCGTGGTGCAGCGCATGGCGCCGGCCCTCCGGCGCATTGGAGGTCTCGCCGGCCGCCTTGTTCATGCCGGGCAGCCACCAGCGGCCGACGAGTTCCGGCTTCGTCGGGTCGGCCATGTCGATGGTGACGAAGATATAGTCGGTGAAGCCGTCGAGCAGCGCCGAGGCATAGGCATAGCGCCCGCCGACATACCACAGCCGGTGGAAGCCGACGCCGTCGACGTCGAGCTGGCCGATCTTGCGCGGCCGGTCGGGCGTGGAAATGTCGTAGACCGTCATGCCGGCCGTCCAGGCGCGCTTCGTCTTCGCGCCCGCCACCGTCTCGCCCACGGACTTCGTGTAATAGGCCTTCTCGTCGGAGAAGGTCTCGACATCGGCGAAGAGATCGAGCGCGTTGATGACGAGGAGAAGGTCGTCATGGGTCTGGAGATGGATGTTCCAGGTGTTCGCCGGCGCGGGGACATAGGTGACGTTCCCGGGGTTCTTCGGGTCGCGCACGTCGATGATCGAGAAGCCCTGCGACCAGGGATGCGCCACATAGGCAAAGCCGCGGTGCACCATGAGCTGCAGCCCGTCGCCGCGCCCGCCGATGTCGGAATGACCGATCAGTGTCATGTTGCGGGAAAAGTCCGGGGCGATGAGGCGCATGGTATCTGCTTTCAGGGATGGGGAAGGGGCGCCGCTTGCGCGGCGCCCGCGGGTCTCAGTTGAGGGCCGGGATCCAGGATGCGGTGGCCGCATCGCTCTTCAGGAAGGCCGGGAATTTCTGCTGCAGCTCCTCGATCGTCGAGATCTCGTTCTTCACGAGGTCGTCGCGGGTGACGAGCGTTGGCTGGAGCAGGACCGAGCGGCCGGGAAACTGGCCGGCGATCGCCAGCGAGACCGCACGCACGGAAACCTCGCCGACGACGGCGGCGTTGGTCGCGGCGGTCGCGGCCCAGGCGCTGTCTGGCTCGGCCATGAGCTGGATGTCGGCCGTCGAGATGTCGACGCCGTAGATCTTGACGTTCTGCGAGACGCCCAGCTCGTCGATGGCGAGCTTGACGCCCTTGGCGAACTCGTCCCACGGCGTGAAGATGACGGAAATGTCCGGGTTGGCGCGCAGGATCGCCTTGGTCTGGTCGGCGACGGAAGCCGGGACGGTGTCGTTGACGACGCCCCAGACGGCCTTCTCCGTGAGGTTGTGCTTCTTCACGAAGTCCTGCCAGACGGCGTAGCGGCGGTCGAGCGGCGCGAAGCCGGCGACATAGACGGCGCCGCCGACGAAGCCGTCGCCCTTGTCCTTCACCGCCTGCTCCAGGACGAGGCGCGCCATGTCGGCGTCCGACTGCTCGAGCTGCGGGATCTGCTCGTTGTCGAGGTTCACGTCGTAGGCGACGACCTTGATGCCGGCGTCGAGCGCCTTCTGGGCGACGTCCTGCAGCACTTCCGGGCGGCCGTTGTTGATGATGATGCCGTCGACGCCGAGGTTGATCGCCTGTTCGATCAGGCTGCGCTGGGTGTCGTTGTCGTTGCGCGCCTGCGAGATCGTCAGCTTGACGCCGAGCGCGTCGGCCTGGCGCTTCACGCCGGCCTCGAAGGCCTGAAGCCAGTCGCCGGAGCCGAGGAAGCTGACGACGGCGATGTCGACATCGCCCTTGTCGAAGGGCGCCGGTGCGCCCGCGATGCCGCCGGCCGCGGCCGTGCCGGCTGCAAGCAGGGCGCCCGCGACGGCGCCGGTCAGGGATTTCAGGATTGCATTCATGGGTGTCTCCCGGTTTCGTTATGGAAAATCAGCGTCGCCCGCGGGCAACGCCATAGGTCAGCGCCAGCGCGCCGACCAAGACGGCGCCCTTGACGAAATCCTGCGCATAGTAGGGCGCGTTCAGCATGGTCAGGCCGTTCAGCAGCACCCCGACGAAGACCGCGCCGACGATGGTGCCGAAGACGTTGGGCCGGCGCAGGCCGAGCACGGCAAAGCCGATCAGCGCGGCGGCGACCGAATCCATCAGGAGCGACGCGCCGGAGGAGACGTCGCCGCGGCCGACGCGGGCGGCCACCACGATGCCGCCGAGCGAGGCGAGCGCGCCGGAAAGGACATAGGCGAGCGTCTTCAGCCGGTCCGTCGGCCCGCCGGCCAGCCGCGTCGCCAGCTCGTTGCCGCCGGTCGCAAAGAGCAGCCGGCCGATGCGCGTGCGCTCGGTCAGGACGAAGAGCGCGACGGCGACAAGCGCCATGATGACGACGGGCAGCGGCACCACGCCGAACAGGCTGGAGCGGCCGATCAGCAGGAAGAGCGGATCGTATTTCCCGGTGGCGGTCGAGCCGTCGGGCAGGATGAGGCCGGGCGATATGGAGCGGCCGGCGGTCGGGATGAGCTGGAGGCCGGTGAGCAGGAACATCACCGCGAGCGTCGCCAGCAGGTCCGGCACCTTGAGGCGGACGATGAGGAAGGCATTGAGGAGGCCGACGGCCGCGCCGAGCAGCAGCACCAGCGGCACGGTGGCGAAGACGCCGAGGCCCCAGACAATCATGAAGTAGCTCGCCGCCATGACGCTGGAGGCGGCGACCGCGCCGATCGACAGGTCGAAGCCGCCGACCGCGAGCGTGACCGTGACGCCGGCCCCGAGGATGGCGACGACCGAGACGGCCTGCAGGATGCTCATCAGGTTGTTGATGGTGATGAAGGCCGGCTGGGCGGCGGTGAAGCCGGCCACCATGACGAAGAGCAGGATGAAGACCGCGCCGGCCCTGAGGAATTCCCGGGCGCGGTCGCTGCCGTTCGCGATGGACTGGTCGGGGGCGGTGCTCATCGTGCGTTGCTCTCGCTGATGGTGTGGTGGTCCATGACCAGCACGCGGTCGGCGACCTCGATGGCCTCTTCCGGATCGGAGGTGGCGATCAGGGTTGCGCGGTCGGTGCGGCTGCGGATGGCGGTGATGATGTCGTGGCGCGCGCCGACGTCGACGCCCTGGAACGGCTCGTCGAGCAGGAGCAGCCGGCCGGGCTCTGCCTCCCAGCGACCGAGCACGACCTTCTGCTGGTTGCCGCCGGAGAGCGTCCAGACGGAGGCGGTCGGGCCTGCGGCGCGGATGCCGAGCCGCCGGATGGCGGCCTCGGCCTTCTCCCGCTCGCGGCGCGGCCGGATGAAGCCGGCGGGATACCAGCGGGAAAGATGCGGCAGGCTGATCGTCTCGGCGATGGTCTCGCCGGGCCAGCCGGCCGGCATCAGCGAGGAACGGTGCCGGTCCTCGCCCGCCATGGCGACGCCGGCGGCGATCGCCTCGGCCGGCGTCTGCGGCGCATAGGGCACGCCGTCGAGGCGCATCGTGCCGCCGGCGAGCCGGCCGGCGCCGAACAGTGCGGACAACAGCCGGCTCTTGCCCGCGCCGAGCACGCCGGTGATCGCCACCACCTCGCCGCGATGGAGCGAGAGGCCGAACGGCTCGCTGGACGGCAGGAGCCGCGCGTCCGCGACCTCGAACACCGGAGCGCCTTCCGCCTGCCGGGCGTCCGGCCGCGCGGAGGCGAGGGGCCGGCCGATCATGGTCTCGATGGCCTTGTCGAAATCGACGGGCCGCGTGAACGTCTCGACCACGCGCCCGCCGCGCAGCACGGCGACGCGGTCGGCGAGCGCCGCAAGGTCGGCGGTGCGGTGGGAGATGTAGAGGATCGCGATGCCGCGCCGCTTGAGATCGAGCAGCGTGGCGTAGAGCCGCCGGGATTCGCTGGCGGAAAGGCTCGCCGTCGGCTCGTCGAGGATGAGCAGTTCGGCCCGGTTGGCCAGCGCGCGGGCGATGGCGACGAGCTGCCGGTCGGCGGCCGAAAGCTCGGCGAAGTCCCGGTCGACCGGCAGGTCGAAGCCCGCCTCGCGCAGCATGGCCTGTGCCTCCCGGCGCACCCGGCCGCGCGAGACGAAGAAGGGCTGGCTGCGGTCGACGAAGCGGTTGAGCAGCAGCGCATCGCCCACCGTCAGGCCCGGAATGCCGACGAGGTCGGTCGACTGGTGCACGGTCACGATGCCGGCGGCGCTCGCCTCGGCCGGCGTCTGCGGGGCATAGGCGCGCCCCTTGAAGGCGACGCTGCCGCCGTCGGCCGAAAGGACGCCGGAGAGGATCTTCACGAAGGTCGACTTGCCCGCGCCGTTCGCGCCCATCAACGCCACGATCTCGCCGGGATCGACAGCAAGCGACAGGTCGACGAGGGCTTTCGTCGATCCGAAGGATCGGGAGAGGGCGTGGGCTTCAAGCAGGGACATGGCGTCGGCCGGGTTGGATTACAGGACTTATCTCTCAGGGGAGGCGCATGCGCGCAAGCAGATTTCGTGCGAAAAATCGCCGATGAAAGAAAAACGGTTCCAATGGCTTATGTCAATTTTTCAAGGTGCCCGGCGCTTGCGCGCCGGGCCGCTCGTCAAACCTCGAACATGTCCTCGAAGGATTCGGGGAAGCTCTGGCGGGCCACCCGTTCGTCGATGACGAGCATGGCTTCATAGGAGATCGGGTCGAAATCCTTTTCCGCGGCGACGACCTCGCGGCCGAAGAGCAGGCTGAGGCGCGCGGCATCGAGATTGCCGCGCTCGAAGGGCTCGGCGCCGAAATGGTGCCAGAGCGCGTGCAGGAAGGCGGCGTCGATGCGGTGCTCGGCCGTGCCCGGCCGCGCGCGCCGGGGCAGCGCCTTGATCGGCGTCACCCCGCGCGGGTTGGCGCGGCGGATCGTGAACTGCACGCCCGTTCCCGGCATCCCGGATGGGAAGCCGCGGTGCTTGGTCATGTCTGGAAGGTTCGCCATCGGCTGCTCCTTACGTCTCGGCCGGGCCGATCTTGTCCTGCGTCTTCGTGTCGAAGTCCGACGCGTCGTGCCGCTCGTGCAACTGCTCGGACGGTTCGCCCGTCAGCCGGTTGACCATGCGGCCGCGCCGGACCGCCGGACGGTCGGCGATCTCGGCCGTCCAGCGCTGGACGTTGCGGTAGGTCTCGACCTCCAGGAAGGTGCCGGCGTCGCCATATTGCTTGTTCTGCGCAAGGGTTCCGTACCACGGCCAGATGGCCATGTCGGCGATGGTATAGTCGCTGCCCGCCATGAACCGGTTGTCCGCAAGGTGGCGGTCCAGCACGTCGATCTGGCGCTTCACCTCCATGGCGTAGCGGTCGATGGCGTATTTGATGCGGATCGGCGCATAGGCGTAGAAATGGCCGAAGCCGCCGCCGAGGAAGGGGGCCGAGCCCATCTGCCAGAACAGCCAGTTGAAGGTCTCGGTGCGGACGCGCAGGTCGGCGGGCAGGAAGGCGCCGAACTTTTCCGCGAGATAGAGCAGGATCGAGGCGGATTCGAAGACCCGCACCGGCGCGCCGCCGCCCTTCGGCGCATGGTCGAGAAGCGCGGGGATCTTGGAATTCGGATTGACCTGCACGAAGCCGGAGCCGAACTGGTCGCCATCGCCGATGCGGATGGGCCAGGCGTCGTATTCGGCGCCCGCATGGCCGGCCGCCAGGAGTTCCTCCAGCATGATCGTCACCTTCACGCCGTTGGGCGTGGCGAGCGAATAGAGCTGCAGCGGATGCTTGCCGACCGGCAGCTCCTTGTCATGGGTCGGGCCGGCGACGGGGCGGTTGATGTTGGCGAACGCGCCGCCATTGCCCTTGTCCCAGGTCCACACTTTCGCGGGCTCGTAGCCCGCCGGAAAATTGTCCGCGGGGGATTTGTCGGTCATCGAATGCGTCCTCTTCGTCGAATCCGGGCCATAGGATAACGACTGGCTGTCGGACGCAAGCCCTATTGCAAGGCTTCAACCGGCCTCGTCAGTGCCCGTCCAGCTCTCGGCAAGGGGAGCCGGCGCGACGGCGATGAGGTCGATCGCGCGGGCGGCGAGATGGTCGACGATCTCTGCGACGGACTGCGGGCGATGATAGAAGGCCGGCACCGGCGGCATGACGATGGCCCCCATTTCCGTGACCGCGCACATGTTGCGCAGGTGGCCAAGATGGAGGGGCGTTTCGCGCGCCAGCAGCACCAGCCGGCGACGCTCCTTCATCTGCACGTCGGCCGCGCGCGTCAGCAGCGTGTCGGTGCGGCCGGTGGCGATGGCCGAAAGCGTCTGCATCGAGCAGGGCGCGACGATCATGCCGCGGACGGGAAAGGAGCCGCTGGCGATGGAGGCGCCGATGTCCCCGTTTGGATGGTGCCGGTGGACGAGGGTTTCGAGACGCGCCCGCGCGCCGGGCGGGCATTCGAGGTCGAGCGTGCGCCGCGCGGCATCCGAGACGACGAGGTGCGTCTCGACGCCGGGCATCGCCGCCAGCCGTTCCGTGATGCGCACGCCGAGCGCCGCGCCCGACGCGCCGGATATGCCGACGACGACGCGCACGGTGTTCATGTCGGATCTCCGGCGAGGCCCAGGGACGCCCACAGGCCGTCGACGCGGGCGGTCACGTCAGGCGTCATCGCCAGCACCCGGCCCCACTCGCGGTCCGTCTCGGTGCCGATCTTGGTCGTCGCGTCGAGCCCCAGCTTGCCGCCGAGGCCGGATTTCGGCGAGGCGAAATCGAGATAGTCGATGGGCGTGTTCTCCACCACCATCAGGTCGCGGCTCGCGTCGAAGCGGGTGGAGAGCGCCCACATCACGTCCGGCCAGCTCCGGACGTCGATGTCGCCGTCCACCGCGATGATCAGCTTGGTATAGTTGAACTGCGGCAGCATCGACCACAGGCCCATCATGATGCGCCGCGCCTGGCCGGGATAGCGCTTGTCGATGGAGACGACCATCGCCCGGTAGGAACAGGCCTCGGGCGGCAGCCAGAGGTCGCGGATCTCGGGGAACTGCCGCTTCACCAGCGGCACGAAGAGCTCGTTCATCGCTTCGCCGAGCCGCGACGGCTCGTCCGGCGGGCGGCCGGTATAGGTGGAGAGATAGAGCGGGCTCCGACGCATGGTGATCGCCGAAAGCGTCAGGACCGGGAAGGGCTCGACGGCATTGTAATAGCCGGTGTGGTCGCCATAGGGGCCTTCGTCCGCCGTCTCGCTTGCCGAGACCATGCCCTCCAGCACGATCTCCGCGCCGGCGGGCACGGGGAGGGGGACGGTGAGGCCGCTTGCCGTTTCCTGCCGCCGGCCGCCGAGAACGCCGGCGAAGGCAAGCTCGCTCATGCCGTCGGGCAATGGCATCACGGCCGACAGGATCGTCGCGGGATCGGCGCCGATGACCACCGCGACGGGCATGTCGCGCCCGAGCGCCTGCCAGAGCCGGTGGTGCCGCGCCCCGCCGCGATGCGCCAGCCACCGCATGACCAGCCGGTCGCGGCCGAGCTTCTGCATGCGGTAGATGCCGACATTGACATCCGACGGATCGTCCGGCGCGCGGGTGATGACGAGCGGCCAGGTGACGAGCGGCGCGGGTTCGCCCGGCCAGCAGGTCTGGATGGGGAGGCGGCCCAGATCGATGTCGCCGCCGCGCCAGACGATCTCCTGGCAGGGCGGGCGCCGCGTCTCGCGCGGGTTCATCGAGAGCGCGGCCTTCAGATGCGGCAGCTTTCCCCAGGCGTCGCGCAGCGAGCGCGGCGGCCGCGGATCGCGCAGGTCCGCAAGGAAGCCGGCCAGGTGCGGCAGGCCGCCGGCCTCCAGCCCGAGCCCCCACTCGATGCGCTCGCGCGTGCCGAAGAGATTGGCAAGGAGCGGGATCGGCTGGATATTGCCCGCCGCATCGACCGGCCGCTCGAAAAGTAGCGCCGGCCCTTCCTCGGCCAGCACGCGGCGATGGATCTCGGTTATTTCGTGAACGAGCGAGACGGGTTCGCGGATGCGCTTCAGCCGCGCCCGCCGTTCCAGCAAGGCGACGAAATCCTGAAGGCTGTCGAAACGGCGCGGAATGGGAGCATCGGCTTTCATGCCGTCTCCTTGCCGGGGAAAAATGTTGCGGTCTTTGACCTCGCGCAAACTCCCCGGGCGCAAGGCTGCCTAGGGTCGCGCCACATGTATCTCGCAGGGCCGCCCATGACATCGCTATCTCCGCTCCTCGCAAAACCGGTCGATCTGGCCCCGATCTGGCTGGTGGAGCGGGTGGCGCGGTCCATTTTCGCCAGCGTCCTCAAGGCGCATCCCGATGTGTTCGAGCGACTCGATACCTACCGGCAGACCCGCTACGGCTTCTCGCCGACCGATCTGCGGTTGCATTTCACCGTCGTCCCGGCGACGCGGACGCTGGCCGTCTCGCGCGGCCAGCCGCCCCTTTCGGATGCGCGCATCGAGGGGCCGCTGGTGCTGCTGCTCGGCCTCCTGGAGGGGCGGTGCGATGCCGATGCGCTGTTCTTCTCGCGCGAGCTTTCCGTCACCGGCGACATGGAGGCGATGCTGGCGCTGCGCAATGCGCTCGACGACAGCGCCATCGACCTGCCGCGCGAGCTCGGCGCCCTTGCCGGGCCGTTCTCGCCGCTGGTCGCCGGCACGGCGCGCTACATCCGCAGCAAGGCGCTCGAGGGAAGGGACGCGACATGGAACTGATCTGCCCGGCCGGCACCCCCGCCGCCTTCCGCGAGGCGGTGGAGGCGGGCGCCGATGCCGTCTATTGCGGTTTTCGCGACGAGACCAACGCGCGCAACTTCCCCGGCCTCAATTTCAGCCGCGAGGAACTGCGCCAGTCCATCGCGCTCGCCCACAGCAAGCGCGTCCTCACCTTCGTCGCGCTCAACACCTTCATGCGGGCGGGCGACGAGGCGCTGTGGTATCGCGCGGCGGACGACGCGGTGGCGCTCGGCGCCGATGCGCTGATCCTCGCCGATTTCGGCCTGATGGCCTATGTCGCGGAAAAGTACCCTGAGCAGCGGCTGCATGTCTCCGTGCAGGCCTCGGCCTCCAATGCCGACGCCATCCGCTTCCTCATCGAGGCCTTCGGGGCAAAGCGCGTCGTGCTGCCGCGCGTCCTCACCGTGCAGGACATCGCGCGGCTGACGCGGCAGATCGACTGCGAGGTCGAGGTCTTTGCCTTCGGCGGGCTCTGCGTCATGGCGGAGGGGCGCTGCTCGCTCTCCTCCTACGCCACCGGCAAGTCGCCCAACATGAACGGCGTCTGCTCGCCCGCAAGCCATGTGCGCTACCGGCAGGACGGCCCGGACCTCGTCTCCGAGCTCGGCGCCTACACGATCAACCGATTCGGCCCCGGCGAGGCCTCCGGCTATCCGACGCTCTGCAAGGGACGCTTCGAGATCGGCGACGTCGAGGGCTACGCCTTCGAGGACCCGGTCTCGCTCGACGTCATCGACGAGATCGACGCCTTGCGCGCGGCCGGCGTCTCTGCGCTGAAGATCGAGGGACGCCAGCGCGGCAAGGCCTATGTCGCGGAAGTCGTGTCCTCGCTGAAGAAGGCGCTCGATGCGGCGCCGGCCGAGCGCGCGGCGCTCGTTGCAAGGCTTCGCGCCATGAGCGAGGGCCAGCGCACCACCACGGGCGCCTACGACAAGCGCTGGCGATAGGAAAGAGCATGACGACGACAGCAAATCCCGCCCTCAGCCTCGGGCCGGTCTATTTCCTCTGGGACGGGCCGAAATGGCGCGACTTCTATTTCCGCATCGCCGACGAGGCGCCGGTGGAGCATGTCACGCTCGGCGAGACGGTCTGCTCCAAGCGCCAGCATTTCAGCGAGCCGCACGTCGCCGAGGTGATCGAACGGCTGGAGGCGGCCGGAAAGAGGGTGACGCTCTCGACGCTCGCCATGGTGACGCTGGAGCGGGAAAGCCGGCACGTCCGCGATCTCATCCGCGACAGCGCCCATCCCGTCGAGGCCAACGACCTTTCCGCCCTCGGCCTCCTCAAGGGCAGGCCGCATTCCATCGGCCCGCTGGTCAATGTCTACAATGCCGCCACGGCGCGCATGCTTGCCGCGCGCGGGGCGCAGAACATCTGTCTGCCGCCGGAACTGCCGGCCGCCTCGATCCGCGAGATGCTGGCCGCCATGCCCGGCTTTTCCTTCGAGCTCTTCGCCTTCGGCCGCATGCCGCTCGCCATCTCCGCCCGCTGCGCCCATGCGCGCTCCAAGGGGCTGACGAAGGACAATTGCCAGTTCATCTGCGGCGAGGAGCCGGACGGCCTGCCGTTGCGCACGCTCGACAGGCAATCCTTCCTCGTGCTGAACGGCGTGCAGACCATGTCGAGCAGTTGCGCCGTGCTGGTCGACGACCTCGCGCCGCTGGCCGAGGCGGGCCTTTCCCGCGTCCGCCTGTCGCCGCAGGACTGCGACATGGTGGCCGTGGCCAACCTCTATCGCGCTGTGCTCGACGGCCGGATGGATGGTGCGGAGGCGATCGCGGAACTGGCATCCGTCTATCCGGGCGTGCCCTTCTCCAACGGCTTCCTGCATCAGCAGGAAGGAGCGGCCTGGGTGTCGCGCGGGCGGAACGCGGCGATGGGGCACGCCTGAGCGAAAGGCTCAGGCGAAGACCTCGCGCACGTCCGCCTTGGCGGAAAGCAGCGCCTCCAGCAGCACCTGCTCGGAAAAGACATGGCGGCGCAGGCTTTCCTGGAAGCCGCCGATCATGCGGGCAACGGTATCCGGGGAGAGCGCGCAACGCTCCTCCGCGACCGCCTTCAGCGTCAGCGACAGTTCCTCCGCGGCCAGCCTGTCATAGCGGTGCTCCGCCTTCAGCCGCTCGATCGTCAGGGCCGCGAAGCAGGAGCCGGCATTGCGGTCGAAATCGGGAAAGAGCAGGCGCTCCTCCAGGTCGTGGACCGCCCTGAGGAGGGGCGGGATCGCCTCGGCGAGGTCCCGCAGTTCGCTGACGATCCCCGGCTCTCCCGCCGCCTCCTCGAGGCGCAGGCAGAGATCGAGCAGGTCTTTATGAAGCGCTTCCAGCCTGCCGATGTCGGCAGCGGCGAGGGACGGTTCGGTCATGGTGCCTCCTGCAGCCTGTCCATTCGGCAGCGCATCCGTGCGGCGATATGTGTGGCCGGGCTGCGCATCCGCCATGGAACGATCCTTTTGACGCCGCCATCATGCCGTGCTCCGGCCCGCCGCTCTTTGTGCCGGCGCAAAGTCGCCCGCAGGCGGACCGGCGGGCCTGCCCGCGCCGCCGCCGGCCGCATGTCATGAATCCGTTGATAACCTGCCATAGCCATTGACGCATTTTTTACCTCGTCTACTATATCTTGTGTTCGAGGTTCCTTCGATTCGAGAGGATCGAAGGCTAAGACGGGAATCCGGGGCGGCCATGATGGCCGCGACAATCCGGAGCTGCCCCCGCAACTGTAAGCGGCGAGCATTCGTTCGATGAGCCACTGGGGCGCAAATGCCTTGGGAAGGCGGACGGATGTGGCGACCCGCAAGCCAGGAGACCTGCCTCGCGCATCAACGTCCACGGGCGGGGAGTCCGGCAGGCGAGCGGTCGGTGCGGAATGATGCCGCCCGTCGTTTTCCCTGGTGCCCCGCGTAACTGCTTCGGGGTGAAGTCCATGTCGATCACGTTTCCAGCGTATCCGCGCGAGTAGCAGCGCCCCTGTGCCCGGCCGTCGATACACGGCCGTCCATCTCATGTCCGACGTCTCGGACGGCCATCGGCGGATGGCCGGACGATCCCCCATGCCCAATTCCCAGACCACGAGGAAAACCATGTCCATCACCGTCTATTCCAAGCCCGCCTGCGTCCAGTGCACCGCGACCACCCGCGCGCTCGACCGCCAGGGTATCGATTACCGAGTCGTCGACGTGTCCGAGGATGCCGATGCCTTCGCGCTCGTGCAGGGCCTCGGCTATCGCCAGGTTCCGGTCGTCATCGCCGGCGAGCGCCATTGGGCCGGCTTCCGGCCGGACATGATCAGCGCGCTCGCCTGAGGGGCGCATGATGGCCGGGCTCGTCTACTTCTCCAGCCGTTCGGAAAACACCCGCCGCTTCGTCGAAAAGCTCGGGGTCAAGGCCCTGCGCCTGCCGGTCGATGCGGCGGAGGAGTCGCCGGAGGTCGAGGACCCCTTCGTGCTGGTCTCGCCGACCTATGGCGGGGGCGGCCAGAAGGGGGCGGTGCCGAAGCCCGTCATCCGCTTCCTCAACAATCCGCGCAACAGAAGCCTGATCCGCGGCGTCATCGCGGCCGGCAACACCAATTTCGGCACCGGATATGCCGTCGCGGGCAACATCATTTCCGCGAAGTGCGCGGTGCCGTTCCTCTACCGTTTCGAGCTGCTCGGCACGAAGGAGGACGTCGACAACGTCAGACAGGGACTGGAACGATTTTGGACACGATGAACACCCCGACGCCCCGGGACGCGAGCGAAAAAACGCCTCACGCGTTTCCTCACCCCGTGGCAGACAAGCCGGCGAAGGCCCCGGAAATCACGGCGCTGGATTACCACGCGCTGAACGCGATGCTGAACCTCTACGACGACGAGGGGAAGATCCAGCTCGACAAGGACCGGCAGGCCGCCAAGCAATATTTCCTCCAGCACGTCAACCAGAACACGGTCTTCTTCCATAACCTCAGGGAGAAGCTCGATTACCTGGTGACCGAGGGTTATTACGAGCAGGAGGTGCTGGACCAGTATTCCTTCAATTTCGTGCGCGATCTCTTCGATCACGCCTATGACAGGAAATTCCGCTTTCCCACCTTCCTCGGCGCGTTCAAGTACTACACGTCCTATACGCTGAAGACCTTCGACGGAAAGCGCTACCTGGAGCGCTACGAGGACCGGGTCTGCATGGTGGCGCTGGCGCTGGCGCGCGGCAGCGAGCAGCTTGCCCGCGAGCTCGTCGACGAGATCATCTCCGGCCGTTTCCAGCCGGCGACGCCCACTTTCCTCAACGCCGGCAAGAAGCAGCGCGGCGAGCTCGTCTCCTGCTTCCTGCTGCGCGTCGAGGACAACATGGAGAGCATCGGCCGCTCGATCAATTCGGCCCTCCAGCTTTCCAAGCGCGGCGGCGGCGTCGCGCTGTCGCTCACCAACCTTCGCGAGATGGGTGCCCCGATCAAGCAGATCGAGAACCAGTCGTCCGGCGTCATCCCCGTGATGAAGCTGCTGGAGGACAGTTTCTCCTACGCCAACCAGCTCGGCGCGCGGCAGGGGGCGGGCGCGGTCTACCTCCACGCCCATCATCCCGACATCATGCGCTTCCTCGACACCAAGCGCGAGAATGCCGACGAGAAGATCCGCATCAAGACGCTCTCCCTCGGCGTCGTCATCCCCGACATCACCTTCGAGCTCGCCAGGAACAACGAGGACATGTACCTGTTCTCGCCGCATGACGTGGAGCGCGTCTACGGCGTGCCCTTCACCGAGATCTCGGTGAGCGAGAAGTACCGCGAGATGGTCGAGGACGGGCGCATCCGCAAGAAGAAGATCAAGGCGCGCGACTTCTTCCAGGTCATCGCCGAGATCCAGTTCGAGAGCGGCTATCCCTACATCATGTTCGAGGACACGGTGAACCGGGAAAACCCCATCGCCGGCCGCATCTCCATGAGCAATCTCTGCTCGGAGATCCTCCAGGTGAGCGAGGCGAGCGAGTTCAACGACGACCTCTCCTATGCGAAGATGGGCAAGGACATCTCCTGCAATCTCGGTTCGCTCAACATCGCCGCCGCGATGGACAGCCCCGATTTCGGCCAGACCATCGAGACCTCGATCCGCGCGCTGACGGCGGTCTCGGAGATGAGCCACATCTCCTCGGTCCCCTCGATCGAGAAGGGCAACGACGACAGCCACGCCATCGGCCTCGGCCAGATGAACCTGCACGGCTATCTCGCCCGCGAGCGCATCTTCTATGGTTCGCAAGAGGGTGTCGATTTCACCAATATCTACTTCTACACGGTGACCTACCACGCCGTCCGCGCTTCCAACCGGCTGGCGGTGGAGAAGGCAAAGAGCTTCAAGGGCTTCGAGAACTCGAAATACGCCTCCGGCGAGTATTTCGACAAATACACCGAGCGGGAATGGCTGCCGGCGACGGAGAGGGTCAAGGCCCTTTTCGAGGCGGCGGGCATCGACATCCCGACCCAGGAAGACTGGCGCGCGCTGAAGGCCGCCGTCATGGAAGGCGGGCTCTACAACCAGAACCTCCAGGCCGTTCCGCCGACCGGCTCGATCTCCTACATCAAACACTCGACCTCCTCGATCCACCCGATCGTCTCGAAGATCGAGATCCGGAAAGAGGGCAAGATCGGCCGCGTCTACTATCCGGCCGCCTTCATGACCAACGACAATCTCGACTATTACCAGGATGCCTACGAGATCGGCCCGGAGAAGATCATCGACACCTATGCGGCGGCCACGCAGCACGTCGACCAGGGCCTGTCGCTGACGCTGTTCTTCCGCGACACCGCGACGACCCGCGACATCAACCGGGCGCAGATCTACGCCTGGAAGAAGGGCATCAAGACCATCTACTACATCCGCCTTCGCCAGATGGCGCTGTCCGGCACGGAAGTGCAGGGCTGCGTCTCCTGCGCCCTCTGATTTCGGTGACGCCATGAACATCCAAGTGAAGACCAAGGCCCCGAAGGCCGCCAGCGCCATCCGCGCCATCAACTGGAACCGCATCGATGACGACAAGGACCTGGAGGTCTGGAACCGCCTGACCGGCAATTTCTGGCTGCCGGAAAAGGTGCCGCTCTCCAACGACATCCCCTCCTGGGCGACCCTGAAACCGGAAGAGCAGAAGCTCACCATCCGTGTCTTTACCGGCCTCACCCTGCTCGACACGATCCAGAACGGCGTCGGCGCGGTGAAGCTGATGGCGGACGCGGCAACGCCGCACGAGGAGGCGGTGCTTTCCAACATCTCCTTCATGGAGGCGGTGCATGCGCGCTCCTATTCCTCGATCTTCTCGACTCTGTGCCTGACGCCCGACGTCGATGACGCCTATCGCTGGTCGGAGGAGAACGAGTTCCTGCAAAGGAAGTCGGCGCTGATCATGGAGCAATACGCCTCCGGCGATCCCCAGAAGAAGAAGATCGCCTCCGTCTTCCTCGAAAGCTTCCTGTTCTATTCCGGCTTCTACCTGCCGATGTACTGGTCGAGCCGTGCCAAGCTCACCAACACCGCCGACCTGATCCGCCTCATCATCCGCGACGAGGCCGTGCACGGCTACTATATCGGCTACAAGTTCCAGCGCGCAATCGAGCGCCTGGGCGCGCAGAAGCAGCAGGAGATCAAGGACTTCGCCTTCGATTTCCTGCTCGAGCTCTACGACAACGAGGCCAGGTACACCGAGGAACTCTACGACGGCGTCGGCCTCACCGAGGACGTCAAGAAGTTCCTGCACTACAACGCCAACAAGGCGCTGATGAACCTCGGCTACGAGGCGCTCTTCCCGCCGGAAGCCTGCAAGGTCAACCCGGCCATCCTCTCCGCCCTCTCGCCGAATGCCGACGAGAACCACGACTTCTTCTCCGGCTCCGGCTCGTCCTACGTCATCGGCAAGGCGGTCGCGACGGAGGACGAGGACTGGGATTTCTGAAAGTCTCAGCCGGACGCCGGATCGGGGTGGGCACCGAAGAACCGCAGCGCCCACCGTCGGCCGTCGCTTGTGAGGGTCATCAGGCCGAGCGGCTCGACGTCGGCGCGCCAGACGGCGGTGAGCGGCGCCTGCAGGACATGGGCAAGGACGATCTTCAGCACGACGGCGTGGGTGACGGCGAGCCGGTGCCCGCCCGCTCCGTGCTGGCCGTCGAGCCATGCGGTGCATCGCGCGCGCACCGCCTCGAAGCTCTCCCCGCCATGCGGCGCAGAAGCAGGGTCCGTCATCCATTCCCGGAGGCCGGACGGCTCGTCCGCCGCGATCTCGTCGATGCGGCGGCCGTTCCACCGCCCGTAGTCGACATCGCGCAGGGCATCGCAGGGGGCCGGCGCGGCGGAAAGGAATGCCGCCGTCTCGCGCGCGGCGATCTCCGGCGCGCTGAACACCGCGTCGCTTGCCGGCAGCCGCCCGGCAAGCAGCCTCGCCCGCAGCGCCTCCTTCGGCAGGAGCGGTTCGTCGGAGGAAAGGCGGGACAGGCGGTTGGATGCTGTGGCGCCGCGGCACAGCAGCGTCAGCCGGCTTGCCCGTCCGTTGCGCCCGGTCCCGCCTTCCTGCATGTCATCGTTCACGTTCAACGGCTCCATCGAGGCTCGAACGCGGATGCGCCCGAAGCACCCCGATAGAAGCGGATGCCGGCGCGAGAAGCCAGCGGAAATGCGCTAGGCTACGCCGAGGGCTTCGGCGGAGATCCAGAAGACCGCGTCCTGGGATTGCTCCGTTTCCAGCCAGACGAAGTCGAGATGCGGGAATTCCTCCTCGAGGATTTCGCGTCCCGAGCCGATCTCGCAGATCATGCCGCCTTCGGGATTGAGATAGGCCGGCGCGTCCGCGAGGATGCGGCGGACGAGGTCGAGCCCGTCCTCGCCGCCGTCATGGGCCATTTTCGGCTCCGCGCGGAATTCCGGCGGATAGCCGTCCAGCGCTTCCTGATCGACATAGGGCGGGTTGGTGATGATGAGATCGTATGTCCGGCCGGCAAGCGGGGCGAAAAGGTCGCCTTCGAAAAGGTTCACCTGCCCGGCGACATCGTGCTCGGCGATGTTCAGTTCGGCGACTTCAAGCGCATCGGCCGAAAGGTCGACGGCATCGACGGTCGCCGCGGGAAAGAATTTCGCGGCCAGCACGGCAAGGCAGCCCGAGCCGGTGCAGATGTCCACCACGCTTTCGACGGCCATCGGGTCGGGCAGGAAGGACGAGCCGTGCTCGCCGAGATATTCGCTGAACAGGATTTCGCCGATATGCGAGCGCGGCACGATCACCCGCTCGTCGACATGGAAGCGCACGCCCTGGATATAGGATCGGCCGGTAAGGTAGGCGGAGGGCTTGCGGGTGGAAACGCGCGCCTCGATCCGCTCGGCCAGCAGCCGGCGTTCGGCCGGCAGCAGGCGGGCGTCGAGGAAGGGATCGAGCGCGTCGATCGGCAGGTCCAGCGAATCCAGCAGCAGGAAGGCCGCGTCGTCGCCGGCCGTCGTCGTGCCGTGGCCGTAGCTGAGGTCGGCGGCGTTGAAACGGGAGATCGCATAGCGCCAGTAATCGCGCAGCGTCACGAGTTCGTGGGTAATGTCGTCCTTTGTCAACGGCGTCTCACTTCGGGCTTTGCGGATTTGGCTGGACGACCCCGGCTTTAGAATGGCAAGGGCCTTTGGGTCAACCAAGGACGGCGAGATGAAGGGCACCCGCAAGGCGCAGAAACCGAAAACCGGCCGTGAGGCCGGCCGGCCCGCGGGCGGAAAGCGGGTGACGCTGCCGCGCGCCCTCTCCAAGCTCGGCTTCTGCTCGCGCACGCAGGCCGAAGCGCTGGTCCGCGAGGGACGGGTGACGGTCGGCGGCCGCGTGACGACGGACCTTGAGACCTGGGTCGACCTTTCCGATGCGGTGATCGCGGTGGACGGCAGGCGCGTCGCCGCCGAGGAGCGCGTCTACCTGATGCTCAACAAGCCGCGCGGCCTCGTCACCACGCGGCACGACCCGGAAGGCCGCCCGACGGTCTTCGATTGCCTGACCCATCTCGACCATGCGCATCTTTCCCCCGTCGGCCGCCTCGACAAGGCGAGCGAGGGGCTCCTGCTCTTCACCAACGACACGGAATTCGCCCAGGCGCTGCTCGATCCCGGGACGCATGTCGCCAAGACCTATCACGTCCAGCTCGACCGCATCGCCGACGAGGCGATGCTTGACGCGATGGTGCACGGCGTAACACATGACGGCGATGTGCTGCGGGCGCGCAAGGCGCGCCTCCTGCGCGAGGGCGACCGCAATTCCTGGGTCGAGGTGGTGCTGGACGAGGGCAAGAACCGCCAGATCCGCCGCATGCTGGACGCGCTGGACAGCGCCTGCCTGCGCCTCGTGCGTGTGGCGATCGGCGCCCTTGCGCTCGGCGATCTGGCGAAGGGCGCGGTGCGGCCCCTGACGCAGGAGGAGGTCGCGGATCTGCGCCGGCGCATAGCATCGCGGCGGACCGACAAGGCCGGCTGACGCGCCCCTTTTGATAAACATTACGAAAATATAATGATCCCAAGGGCTTCTCCTCGGGGCCCTGCGGTGCCACATGTCAACAAAAGGGACGCGAGAGGCACGGCCTCGACATGTGGAACGCCGATGACCAAGACCGCACGACCGAAAACCGATGATAAGGCTGCCGACGGGGCCGGCCGCACCAACGTCACCTTCATGCCGGGCGCGGTTCCGCCGACGCGCCGCAAGCGGCGTTCGCGCGCCTGGATATGGCTGCCGGTGATCGCCATCCTCGCCGGTGCCGGCTATTACGGCTGGAAGGCCTATGCGCCCGCCGAGACGACGACCGCGATCATCACCCAGCCCGTCGTGCGCGGCGACATCGAGAATGCGGTGACGGCGGTCGGCACGCTGGAGGCGGTCAAGTCCGTCGATGCCGGTGCGCAGGTGTCCGGCCAGCTCAAGGCTTTGCGCGTGGCGATCGGCGATACCGTGACGAAGGACCAGCTCCTCGCCGAGATCGACCCGGCGACCATCGAGAACCGCATGGAGATCAACCGCGCGGAACTCGCCAATCTCCAGGCACAGCTCGTTTCCAAGAAAGCGCAGCTCGAATTCCGGCAGGCCAATATCGCCCGCCAGCAAAGCTTGGTGGCCGGCAACGCCGCGGCCAGGCAGGCGCTCGACCAGGCCGTGGCCGATCTTGCCGCGGCGGAGGCGGACGTCAACGCCACCGAGGCTCAGATCCGCAAGCAGCAGGCGACGCTGGCCGGCGATGAGGTCGACCTCGGCTATACCAAGATCTACGCGCCGATGGCCGGCACCGTCATCGCCAATCCGGTGAAGGAAGGCCAGACGCTGAACGCCGTCCAGTCCGCCCCCACCATCGTCACCATCGCCGACCTTTCCACCATGACCGTGCGCGCCGAGGTCTCCGAGGCCGATGTCGGCCGCCTTGCGGTGGGCATGGAGGCCTATTTCACGCTGCTCGGCCAGCCGGGCAAGCGTTTTGCCGGCAAGCTCCGGCAGATCGAGCCGTCCCCGACCGTCGAGAACAATGTCGTGCTCTACAATGCGCTGTTCGACGTGCCGAACACGGACGGCGAGCTGATGATGTCGATGAGCGCGCAGGTCTTCTTCGTGCAGGCCGCAGCGCGCGACGTGCTGATCGTGCCGGCCGGCGCGGTGACGACGAAGCGCGCGGACGGCGGCGGCAAGCCGACGACGGAGGTGACGGTCGTGACCGCCTCCGGCGCGCAGGACGTGCGCGCGGTCGAGACCGGCATCCGCAACCGCGTCAGCGTCGAGGTGAAGAGCGGCCTTGCCGAGGGCGACAAGGTGATCGTCAGCGCGGGCGGCGGCAATGGCTCCGGCAGCGGCCGCAGCTCCGGACGCGGCATGCGCATGCCGCCGATGTTCTGAGGTGCGGCCATGACGGCGCTCATCTCGCTTAGGGACGTCACCAAGACCTTCTATAACGGCGATTTCGCCGTCGAGGTCCTGCACGGCGTCACGCTCGACATCGAGGCGGGGGAATTCGTCGCGATCATCGGCCAGTCCGGCTCGGGCAAGTCGACGCTGATGAACATCCTCGGCTGTCTCGACCAGCCGACCTCCGGCGACTACCTGATCGATGGCGAGGCCGTCGCCGATTTCGAGAGCGACGACCTCGCCGCGCTGCGCCGCCGCACCTTCGGCTTCGTCTTCCAGAGCTACAATCTCATCCCGACGGCCAGCGCCCGCGAGAATGTCGAGGTGCCGGCGATCTATGCCGGCCTACCGGCGCGTGACCGGCAGGAGCGGGCGGAAGCGCTGCTCGGTTCGCTGAAGCTCGGCGACCGGCTCGACCACCGCCCGAACCAGCTTTCCGGCGGCCAGCAGCAGCGCGTCTCCATCGCCCGCGCGCTGATGAACGGCGGCCGCGTCATCCTCGCCGACGAGCCGACCGGCGCGCTCGACAGCCAGAGCGGCGAAGAGGTGATGGCGCTCCTGCGCCGGATGCACGAGGACGGCCACACAATCATCCTCATCACCCATTCGCGCGAGGTGGCGGAAGCCGCCGACCGGCTGATCGAGATCCGCGACGGCCGCATCATCTCCGACCGTGCCCGCAAGGCCCGCCCCTCCGCGGAAGCCGCCGCCGGCCTGCAAAAGGCCGTGCAGGAAGGCTCCGCGGCCATTGCCGACATTTCCGAGGCGATCAAGATGGCCGTCCGGGCGCTGCACGCCAACCTCTTCCGCACGGTGCTGACGCTGCTCGGCATCGTCATCGGCGTCGGCTCGGTGGTGGCGATGCTGGCGATCGGCACGGGCGCGCAGAACTCCGTGCTGGACCGCATTTCCTCGATGGGCTCGGACCTGCTTCTGGTGCGCCCCAGCATGGCGAGTTTCCGCGGCGCCGGCGGCAGCTTTCCCGTGACGCTCGTTCCCTCGGATGCCGACGCGATCCTCGAACTGCCGAACGTCGCCTTCGCCGTGCCGGAAATGACGAGCTCCGTCACGGTGCGCTACGGCAATATCGATTACCAGACGACCGCCAACGGCACGGTGCCGGCCTTCCCGCGCGCGAAATCCTGGAGCATCGCTTCCGGCGAATTCATCAACCAGGACGACATGGACACCTATGCGCCGGTCGTTGTGCTCGGCCAGACGGTGGCGAAGACGCTGTTCCCGAGCGGCGGCAATCCGCTCGGCCAGTATGTGCTGGTCAACAAGATCCCCTTCCAGGTGATCGGCGTGATGGCCGAGATGGGCGCGAGCGCCGGCGGCAACGACCAGGACGACGTGATGCTCGTGCCGCTTTCCACCGGCAGCATGCGGCTTTTCGGCCAGCGCAACGTGCGCACCATCACCGTTCAGGTCGCGGACGCCGCGGCCATCGACCTCACGCAGGATGCCATCCAGTCGCTGCTGAACGAGCGGCACAAGGCCGAGGATACGCAGATCACCAACATGTCCTCGGTGCGCGAGGCCTTCACCGAGACGTCGAACACGATGAAGCTCTTCCTCGGCTCGGTCGCGGCCATCTCGCTGCTCGTCGGCGGCATCGGGGTGATGAACATCATGCTGGTGAGCGTGCGCGAGCGCACCCGCGAGATCGGCGTGCGCATGGCGACCGGCGCGCGGCGGCGCGATATCCTGCTGCAATTCCTCATCGAGGCACTCGTCGTCTCGGCCATCGGCGGGGCCATCGGCGTCGTGCTCGGCCTTTCCATCGGCGGGCTCGCCAAGGTATTCGGCATGCCCGTCAGCTTCACGGCCGGTCCCGTGGCACTCGCCTTCGCCTGTTCGTTCCTGACGGGCCTCGTCTTCGGCTACCTGCCGGCCCGCAACGCCTCGCATCTCCAGCCGGCCGTCGCGCTCAGCGCCGATTGAGGCTTAGCCGACCGCCGCAAGCCAGGCCGCGCGATAGGCCGCCAGCCCCGCAATATCGGTAGGCTTCACCCGCGTTTCCTGCGTTGCGACCGGCGCGATGCCGGTGAGCAGCGAAGCGCCCTGGCTGGTGCCGGTGGAGCCCGGCACGGCGATGCCCGGGCGGCCGGTCAATGCGGCCAAAAGAGTGAGGTAGAGCCGGTTCGCCGCAAA